>NZ_JBEIAC010000005.1:0-305288 GCF_040240335.1 Brenneria sp. L4-2C
TAAGGGATTATGTTGCATCCAATAACAATTATGACCTTAATTATATTAATAGTCATACTACTAACGGTGATCGTGCTTTGGCGTTTATTGGTGAGCCAGAAAATTTCTGGGGATTGGTCGCGGGGGGAGGATCGTTATTTACCTCTTCAGCGACAACAGGTGCTAAATTGACTAGTCTGGGATTAAGTTTGGGGGCGAATGGTGGAGTTCAGGCGCTTAATGGCAATATTGGAGATAAATTCGATTATGTCAGCTTCTTCACATCCGGATTCACAGGTATTGGGGGGGCGGGTAAATCTTTGCACTCTAACCTTCAGCTAAATGTAGGCGGAGCCTATTTTAGCAGCCAGGTAACAGGACAGAACTCTGAAGCAGCCATGGTGGGAGCAGCCGCAGGCACAGGGATTGGTTATGCTGTAGGTTCGCGTATTACCAGTCGATTGGAAGCCAAAGCAATTAAGGACTATTTTGGTATGCCTGCGAGTAGCAATGCACTTAAGTACACCGAGAAAGCATTTGGTCCGGGATATTTGCTAAAGGGTGGGAAAATGAGTCCTGTTCCGGGGATTGTCGGTGGGTTTATCGGCTCTGGTGGTGCCGAAGTAAGTAACTCATCTATACAAGCAGATATAAATAAGGATAAGAAATGAAACATCCATTTTTATCATTATTTTCATTGGTTTTTTATTGTGCATGCGCATGCGCATGCGCATTTATTTTCATAATATGGCTAGTATCAAAGCAGCCGATATCCTTTCCTCAAATCATAAAATATGGGACACAAGGACTTATTATTGGTGCGTTTGGTGGTTGTGGTATTTGGCTTATGTATCGTTTTAATCTTCATAAATAGCCTAGGTGATTTTTAGTTTTTACAGAAAGAGTTGTTGTGGAGAATAACGCGCTCAGTGACATCATTGAGAACAATGACGCAGGAAGAGAAGTACCGGAACGCCCGGAAGCAGCTTGAAGCGGCACAGGAAGAGTTTAAGGAGAAGTATTGCGCAGGGCTGAGTGCGGAAGCGTGTTCAGCCAGGATGGAAGCGCATAGGCAGGAACTGCTGAAAGGCGCGGGTTTATTTGGTACTGATTTTGTTCCTATTGTTGGGGATATCAAGAGTTTTGCGGAAGCGCAGAGTGCGCTGGATTATCTGGCTGCGGCAGTAGGGCTGGTGCCTGTACTGGGAGATGGTGCTGGTAAGATTATCAAGGCAGCAGAAACCGCACTGAAGAAAGGGGATATTGCTGAAGCCTCGAAGCTGATTAATAAAGCCAGCGATGAGATATCGGCTGTTTCCGGTAGCAAAGGAAACTGGAGTAAAGAGCTTAATAACCCCAAACCCAACACTGTTTATAAGGTGGATGGTGATAAAATCTATAAAACTGACAATTTAGCAAGACCCAGCCAGGTTGATGCCACTCTTAGCCCTAATGTAAAGGACAGAAATACTTATCAGCAATGTAAGGCAGGCAAGTGTGGTATCGAAGGTGATGAAGGTGGTCACTTAATAGCCTCGATCTTTAATGGTCCGGGAGAAAAACTTAACCTTTTGTCAATGGATGGAAATCTAAACAAAGGAGCTTGGAAACAGATGGAAAATACTTGGGCGAAAGCGTTAAGCGAGGGTAAAGAGGTTAAGGTTAGCATCCAACCTTCTTATGTTGGTGATAGTGCTAGACCGGATAAATTCTATGTGGAATATACGATAGATGGATCAAGACCTGTTGCAGAGACCTTTAAGAATGCGCCGGGAGGTAAATAATGCGGGCGGATCAAGAAATCTATAATGATATAGGATCTATATTACTAGCCGTGGTTCCAGATGGTGCATCTAAGGTAATTATGCGGGCAGAGTTATCCCCTGAAAATGATCATTGCAAATGTGAATTTGATTATGTGGATAAGTATAGCGGTAATACGAACTGGTTTTCTGCTGGAGCTCGAGCTAATAGCGATCTATTAGATCTACTTGTGGAGTTAAGAAATTACTTTATTGCTAATTTTAGAACTCAGGAAAAAACGTTTTGGCATGGTTGTGAAGTAACGGTAGATGTGGAAACTTTAAAGATTCATATTGATTTTAAATATGATGATTAAACAACGATCCCGGCCTTGTGCCGGGATTTTTATCTTTAGCCGTCAGAGCCGCAGTTCAGTCTCAATCACCAGCCGCCCGCGCTCAACGGTGACGATAACGGGCTGTCCGGTATTAAAGCCGAGTTCTTCCAACCACTTGCCGCTGAACTTAAGCTGTGGACTGGGTGGTTTTTTACCGCCGTTTGGGCGTAATGCCGTTCGCAATGTTTTTTAACTACTTCGGCCTATTTAGGCGACGTTTATTACATCTGACATTAGGCGGGGTTACAGGAATGGCTAATGTCAGCGGCAGAAGGCTCGGTTATGATGTAGGGATGAGGAGAGCGGCTGGTCGCCGGACGGGATTTGAACCTGAATACCATCTCAAGCGCCGGCAGAGTGCAAGGATGCTGAAGTTGTGTTCAGGCGTCTTGTCGCTACAGACAAGCCGTGTCCTTATCATGGGTTGCGGTACTAAGACGACTAATGTCAGCGGCAGTGACTGCTGCTATGATGTCGCGGTTGCAGGCAGGGAAGTCACGGCGGGGCGGTAGCGTATCAGTGCGCTGGAGCCGTACGAAGGGCAACGTTTTGCTCTGTAACTCTAATTGCTTAATATATAAAATATCTTGTGATAAGGAATATAAATGGACTGGCAGCAAGTTATTATCTCTGGCGTTGTTGGCGTTATCGCTGTGGGCCTTATTAGCGTTATGAGACGAAAACAATGGATTGGCAGGATATCAGGTATCGCTATATTTATTGGGATAATCGCAGCGTGGAATTTTTTGGGAGTAAATTATTTATTCTCTGGTAAAACTTTTTCTGAAGAATTAAGGCAGGCTGAAACGGCCATGAGTCAACTTCCTGTCTATCGTACAATAAAGGAGTCCGACCCGGTTTTTTATGATAAATTGCAAGTGAAAATGGTTAAATTAAAGCGTGAAGGGAAAAGCGAACAACAACTGATCGATATTATACAGACGGATATATCATCATTTTTGATATCGCGTTTGTATTACGCGCCTGATGATAAGGTTGTGGCTCAGATGAGGAATACGCTCAAACAGATAGAAAAATTCCAGGCGTATGGGGCCGATTCCTGTTTCAAATTTCTTTTCCCGGCGGTAAGCGGCGGCGTTAACCCGGCTAAAATATTGCCCTTGGAGATTATGCAGCAGCGTATGCAGGCTGATAATGATTTAATCGCGGCTTCTTATATTACTCCCAGAGCAGTAGATAAAACGCAGGAAATAGAGGCGGCCAAACAGGCGATACAACCAATTTTACAACAGATGCAATTAAAATATGGCGATGATCTACAGATGGTCGTGAGACCGGAGGCTGCGAATGTCGACCGTAAAAGGGCTTGCGACATCATGCAAGACTTCTATCAGTCGATTTTATCTTTACCTCAAGCGCAGTCGGCGGCGGTGCTGAGAATGGTGCTTTCCAGCTAATTAAAAATCCCGGTCAAAATCGCCGGGATTTTTACGTTATGCACCGGCGGACAGAATGATGCCCGCCGTTAATGTGGTTAGAACCATTGGCCGAAACGGCGGATATAGGCGCGTTTCACCAGTTGCGCGACGGTGCAGTAGCCAATCAGCGTGGCCGCCAACCACGGGAAATATTGCCATGGCAATGGCTGTAGCCCGACCAGCGCCCCCAGCGGCGAGAAGGGGATATAGATTCCCAACGCCATGATCAGGCCGGTCATCAGCATCACCGGCAGGGCGGCGGTGCTTTGGATGAAGGGAATTTTCCGGGTGCGCAGCATGTGTACCACCAGCGTTTGCGACAGTAACCCTTCGATAAACCAGCCGGACTGGAACAGCGCCTGATGTTCCACGCTATTGGCCGCGAACACGAACCACATCAGCGCATAGGTGGTGATATCGAAAATAGACGACGTCGGCCCGATCCATAACATAAAGCGGCCGATGTTTTTGGCGTCCCACTTGCGTGGTTTACGCAAAAACTCTTTGTCCATTTTGTCCCACGGCAGCGATAGCTGCGAGATGTCGTACATCAGGTTTTGAATCAGCAGATGAATCGCCAGCATCGGCAGGAATGGAATAAACGCGCTGGCGACCAACACCGAGAACACGTTGCCGAAATTAGAGCTGGCGGTCATGTTCAGATATTTGATGATATTGCCGAACGTTTCACGTCCTTTAATTACCCCTTCCTCCAGCACCATCAGGCTCTTTTCCAGCAAGATGATGTCCGCCGATTCTTTAGCGATATCGGTGCCGGTATCCACCGAAATACCGATATCGGCGTCACGCAGCGCCGGCGCATCGTTGATGCCGTCGCCGAGAAAGCCCACGGTGTGACCGTTGCTCTGCAAGGCTTTCAGCACGCGGGATTTTTGCAACGGCGTCAGGCGGGAAAAGACCGTGCGTTGCTCCGCCAGCGCGGATAGCTGCTGGTCGCTCAGCGTTTCAATCTCCGCGCCCGTCAGCGGTTCTCCGGGTTCCAGACCGACATCACGGCAAATTTTACTGGTGATAATCGGGTTGTCTCCGGTCAGCACTTTAACGGTCACGCCGTTCTCATGCAGCGCGCGGATCGCGGAAGCGGCGCTTTCCTTCGGCGGATCGAGGAAGGTCAACAGGCCGTGGATCACCAGGTCGCGTTCATCGGCGGCGCTCAGCGGTAGTCCGTCGCCAGCGGCGCCGAACTCGCGCACGCCAATCATCAGAACGCGGAAGCCCTGTCGGTTGTAGTGCTCCGCCAGCGTCTGTAATGCCGTGCGACGGGGTTCATCGAGCGCTAACTGCCGTCCGTTTTCAGCGACATGCGTGGCAATAGCCAGCATCTCTTCCACCGCGCCTTTACAGATCAGGCGCTGATGGTTGTTTTCGTCCGCCACGACGATAGACAGGCGACGGCGGATAAAATCAAAGGGTAATTCATCGATCTTACGATAGCGTCCGAGCGCGACGATTTCCGGTTTATCGCGGCCGAAATGGATAATGGCTTTATCCATCAGGTTCTTCATGCCGCTTTGGTGCGAGCTATTTAGCCAGGCAAGCTGCAATACTTCTTCATCGTTACGGCCATGAATATCAAGATGATGTTCAAGAATGATGCGATCCTGCGTCAAGGTGCCGGTTTTATCGGTACAGAGCACATCCATCGCGCCGAAGTTCTGGATGGCGTTCAGGCGCTTGACCACCACTTTGCGCCGCGCCATGGCGATGGCGCCTTTTGCCAGATTGGATGAAACGATCATCGGCAGCATTTCCGGCGTTAATCCTACCGCCACGGCCAGCGCGAACAGACTGGCTTCCATCCAGTCGCCTTTGGTAAAGCCGTTAATCAACAGTACCACCGGCACCATCACCAACATAAAGCGGATCAGCAGCCAGCTTACGCTGTTGACCCCGCGGTCGAATGCGGTCTGGGAACGGGTGCCGACGATGGATTTCGCCAATGAACCAAAATAGGTCTGGTCGCCGGTCGCCACCACCACGGCGGTTGCGGTGCCGCTGGAAACATTGGTTCCCATCAGGCAAATGCCGGACTGCGACAGCAAATCATGCTCGCCGCCGGTGTCAGGTTGGCTGGATTTGGCCTGGATATTGCTGAGAACATCATATTTTTCAATCGGCAACGACTCTCCGGTCAATACCGCCTGACTGACGAACAGGTCGCGCGATGCGATCAGGCGAACGTCCGCCGGGATCATATCGCCGGCGGAAAGGAACAGAATATCGCCCGGCACCAGTTGCTGGAGCGGAATTTCCCGGCGTACCGGCGATGCGTTTTCCGTTGTCCGACGCAGCACGGTTGCAGTGGTGCGCACCATTGATTTCAAGGCTTCCGCCGCCTTATTGGTGCGAAACTCCTGCCAGAAACGCAGCAGCCCGCTCAGGCTGACCATCGCCAGGATGATGATGATGCCCGTCAGTTCCGTCTCTTCTCCCTGCTGCTTTGGCAGCCAGTAATCGGTCACAAAGCTGATGGCGGCCAGCGCAATCAGAACGTAAATAAACGGGTTATTGAATGCCGATAACAATTGCACCAGCGCATGCGGCGCTTTTTCATGCGCCACCCGGTTTTCGCCGTAGGTCTGACGGCGGTCGGCGACGTCGTCGTCAGTCAGGCCGTGAAGATGGGTATTCAAGTTGGCCAGCGTTTGATCCAGGCTATTTTGCGCCTCGCGGGCGATGGCGAATACGGCCGCGGTTTTGGACGGCTGGCGGCGGTTTTCCGTCTGATTGATCATTTCAGTCATTTGATCATCTCTTTCATGCTGATTATTTGTATTGCTTATCCGCCGCGCGCGGGCGCGCATCCCGGATAACGGGACGTAAGGCGGATCGAGAATGATGGGGCGTAACGGACGGAAGAGAGGCGAACAGAAAGTGGGTGGAAAAGGCTGTTTCCTTTATCCCGGCCGACGCGGTTTACCGGATAATCTGGGGTGCTCGTCCATGTTGTCTCCTTATCACCGTCTGGGTGAGCATGTGTTTAATGACTGGCGGGTAAAGCCGGTATTTTTGGCGACGCCAAACATCGGACGCTATGTCGGCGACCGTGGTCACGCTACGTGAGCGTCGTTCATTCAGGGGATGCAACAGTCCGCGAAAAGGAGTGGTGCTGCCCGCCGTTTACTGGCAAGCAACAAATCAGAAGAGATGCGTTGGCTTGCCCGTTATTGGGTTCGAAAACCAGGGTTGTCCAAGAGGGTTCTCCGCTAAAAAATTGGCCGAACTATATCCATGTGAAATTATTTTGTAAAGCCGGTTTTCTAAACCAACCTTCAACATACCTCAAGGGCATGAATGCGCGCTTGACCGACGCCGAGGGGACGGGAGGATGTCGCCGCGCAAACCCACGGCCGGGGCGGTGTTAAATCAGCGCCGCGCGTAATTTCCGTTCAATTTCCCTGAGCTAAATCATAGTTTTTTAAATGATAATCAGTATCATCCTTTCTGTCCTGTTGTGGACGGTTTTATATCGCTTTCATTCCGCGTTTCGGCGCTTATTTGGTAAATGGATTATTACTATGCCTGAATTTAAATCTGCTACGCATGCTGGAAAACGTAAATCCTCTTGGCTCATTACCTCCCTGTTATTCTGCCTCGCCCCGCTGTTTGCCGGCCCGGCCGTCGCTCAAGAACCGCAATCGCTGACTTTTGCTAATTTCCGCGATACCCGCGATCTCAACCCGCATATCTACTCCGGCGAGATCTGGGCGCAGAACATGTTGTATGAATCATTGGTTAAAGTGACGCCGGAGGGCATCGCCCCCTGGCTGGCCGAAAAATGGGAAACCTCGGCGGATGGCAAGGTGTACACCTTTACGCTGCGTTCAAATGTGAAGTTCAGCGACGGCGTGGCGTTCAACGCGCAAACCGCGAAGCAGAATATCGATGCGGTGCTGGCTAACCGGGAACGCCACGGCTGGCTGGAGATGGTGCGTATTATCGAAAAAGTCGAAGCGTTGGATGAACGCCGGCTGCGTTTTACGCTGAAAGAGCCCTATTATCCTTTCCTGACCGAACTGGCGGTTACCCGTCCGATGCGCTTCATTTCGCCTGCGGCGATGAAAGAAGGGGGAACGAAGCAAGGCGTTAACGCATATATCGGCACCGGCCCTTATGTCATGAGCGAACATAAAACCGATGAATATGCGGTATTTACGCTCAATCCCCATTATTGGGGGGAAAAGCCGAAGCTGGAAAAAGTGGTGATGAAAGTCATTCCCGATACGCAAACCCGGTTACTCGCCTTGCAAAAGGGGGAGATCGAGTTGATTTACGGTAAAAACATGATTGATGCCGATGCGTTCGCCCAACTGAGTAAAGATAAAAAATTCACCACCAAACTCTCTGCGCCGGTTTCAACCCGCATGTTGTTGATTAATACGACAGCGGAAAACCTGAAAGATGTGCGCGTGCGTCAGGCGTTGCAGCATGCGGTGAATAAGACGGATATCGCGGAAGGGATTTTTAACGGCAGCGAGATCCCCGCGGATACGTTGCTGGCGAAAAATGTGCCGTACAGCAATATCGATCTGAAACCCTATGACTACGATCTGGAACAGGCTAAAAAACTGCTGGATGCGGCGGGCTGGCAACAGAAAAGCGGGCAAACCTGGCGGCAGAAAGACGGCAAGCCGTTGTCTATCGGGATTTATTACGACAGTAATACCGCCTCGCAGAAGGTGATCGCCGAATATCTGCAAAATGAATTCGCCGAACTGGGCATTGAGCTCAAACTGCATGGCGAAGAAGAACAGGCCTACCGCGACCGTCTGAAAGCCGGGCAATTCGATATCGTGTTTAATATCTCCTGGGGAACGCCCTACGATCCGCAATCATTCCTTTCCGGCATGAAATTGCCGGTTTACGGCGATTATGCGGCGCAACAGGGTTTGGCGCAGAAAAAGCAGATTGACGACAGTATCAAACATGCGCTGATCACCACCGATGAGAAAGAGCGGCAGGAATTATATCGCTATGTGCTGACCACGCTGCATGAGGAGGCCGTCTATATTCCGCTGACCTATGAACGTAACCGGGCGGTTTTTGTGAACAGCCTGAAAGGCGTGGATTTCAATCCGTCGCAATTTGAGATCCCGTTTGATCGCATGTATCGCGATTAACCGATGTGACGAACCGGATATATCCGTCGTCGGCCGCCCGTGCGAGAGGGTTTAACACGCCGGGAAAAGATGACGGATGTATTCGGTGGTGTCCTCCGCCTGCAAAGCTATAGGTTGCCGTGTGAAAAAATATCTCTACCGTCGTCTGTTGCTGACGTTGCCGATTTTGCTAGGGATCTCATTCCTGTCATTTTTTCTGTTGAATCTGGTACCCGCAGATCCGGCGGAAGTCGCCTTACGGGTGAATGAAATAATCCCGACGCCGGAGGCGATCGCCCAGATGCGTCAGCAACTGGGATTGGATCGCCCTTTTCTGATCCGTTATCTCTATTGGCTGTATGATGCGCTGCGGCTGGATTTCGGCTATTCCTACATCAATAATCGCCTGGTGCTGGATGAAATCGCCCGTTGTTTACCGGCGACGCTGGCGCTTGCCGCGTTGTCTCTGGTGATTATCCTGTGCGTTAGCGTGCCGCTGGGCGTGCTGAGCGCGGTCTATAAAGACAGCGTTTTTGACCGTCTGGTCCGCACGCTGGTGTTCCTCGGCACGGCGATGCCCAGCTACTGGCTCGGGCTATTGCTGATCTGGTGGTTAGCGCTGTCGTGGGACTTGCTGCCAACCAGCGGCAGCGGCACGTTTTCACACATCATTCTGCCCGCGGTTACGCTGTCCATGGTTTACGTCGCCGTCTATATCCGCCTGATCCGCAATAATATGCTGGAAAATATGCAGCAGTATTATGTGTATTATGCACGGGCGCGCGGGCTGGCTGAAAAAAGCATTATTCTGCGTCATGTGCTGAAAAACTCGCTGCACAGCAGCATCACCGCGCTGGGAATGAGTATCCCGCAACTGCTGGCCGGAACGGTGATCATCGAAAATATCTTCGCCTGGCCGGGGGTTGGGCGTCTCTGCATCTCGGCGATTTTCAGTCGTGATTATCCGGTCATTCAGGCTTATATTCTGATGATGGGCGTGCTGTTTGTGATCTGCAATCTGTTGGTCGATATCATTCAGCGTTGGATGGATCCGGCTCTACGGCAAGAGGGATAATATGCTTTTTTCGCACAGGCTGCTGCGTGATAAAGTCGCGCTGCTCTGTTTACTGGTGATCGTCGCGGTGGCGCTGATCGGCATTTTCGCGCCCTGGCTAGCGCCCAACGATCCGAATAAAATCAATATCGCGCGCAAATATGCCGACTTCAGCGCGCGTTTTCCCCTGGGCTCCGACCATCTGGGGCGTTGCGTGCTGTCCCGACTGATGTTCGGCGTACAGACCACGCTCTTTCTGGCGCTGTTGACGATGGCGATCACCATCGTCATCGGCTGCATCTTCGGCTTCTTATCCGGCTATTTTCGCGGGCGGCTGGATGAGGTCATGATGCGCTGCTGCGATATCATGCTGTCGTTTCCCAGCCAGGTGATGATCCTGGCGATCGTCGGAGTGCTGGGCGTCGGCATGTTTAACGTGATCCTGGCCAATATCCTGGTGAAGTGGGCCTGGTATACCCGCATGATCCGTGGGATCGTTATCAAACACAGTCAGAAAAACTATATTCTGTTTTCACGCGCCAGCGGAACGCCGCTGTGGTTTATCCTGCGCCGCCATCTCTTGCCGAATTCGCTGGCGGAGATTGTGGTGCTGGCCACGCTGGATACCGGCTGGGTGATCCTGAGTATCTCTGCGCTGTCGTTTCTCGGGTTGGGCGTGCAGGCGCCCACCGCGGAGTGGGGCGCGATGTTGAGCGAGGCGCAGAAAGTGATGATGATCCATCCGACGCAAATGCTGGCGCCGGGGCTGGCGATTCTGATTGTGGTGGCGGCATTTAATCTGTTGGGCGACTGTCTGCGCGATGCGCTGGACCCGCGGGAGTCTCATTGATGAGCGATCTATTACGGGTAGAGAATTTACAGGTTGAGCTGGTCTCCGGGCGGCGTCGCCTGCTGCATGACATTTCTTTTTCGCTGCCTCGCCATGCCTGTCTCGGTATCGTCGGCGAAAGCGGCAGCGGCAAAAGCCTCACCTGCCGCGCGCTCGTGGGACTGCTGGGCGGACAGTTTATCCCGTCGGGTCAGGCCTGGTTGCATGACATGAATTTATTGGCGCAGGAGCCGGAGGCGATGCGTCGCCTGCGGGGTAAAACCATCGGTATGATCCTGCAACACCCGATGAGCGCCTTCGATCCCTTGCAGACGCTCGGCAGCCAGATGGTGGAAACCTTTCGCGCGCATCTGGCGTTGAACAAGGGCGATGCCCGCGGGCTGGCGCTGGACATGATGCAACGGGTGCGGCTGCGCGATGTCACGCGACTATTTGATAAATACCCCTGCCAGATCAGCGGCGGGATGCTGCAACGGATCATGATCGCCATTGCGCTGGCGCTGGAGCCGCAACTGCTGATTGCCGATGAACCGACAACGGCGCTCGATTCGGTGACGCAGTACGAGATCATGCAGGAGTTCCGCGCGATCCGCGAACGTTTGGGCACCACCATGATTTTTATCTCGCATGATTTCGGCGTGGTGAATCATATCGCCGATCGGGTGCTGGTGATGCAGCAGGGGCGTGCGGTGGAGCAGGGCGACGCGCAGCAGGTGCTGCGTCATCCCCATCACCCGCATACCCGCTATCTGGTGGCGTCGCGTCAGGCCCTGCAACAGCGTTATCACGCTCTGGTCAATCCGCCGCGGCGCGACCGGGATGCGGCATATCAGGAGGCGGAGCATGAGCGACTTGGTTGAAGTGAACGACATTCATCACGGCTATCGTTCGCAGGATGACGGCGTCTGGATGCCCGTATTGCACGGCGTGTCGTTCAGCGTGCAGGCCGGCGAGTGCCTGGGCGTTATCGGCGAAAGCGGCAGCGGTAAAAGCACCCTGGGGCGTATTGTTCTGGGGTTGGAGGCGCCGAAGCGCGGTCAGGTTCGGTTAGCCGGTCAGCCGTTGTATGCGTCGTCGCGCTTCTGGCAAGCGCGGCGTAAAACACAAACGCGCGTCAGCGCGGTTTTTCAGGATTACACCTCGTCGTCTAACCCGTTTATGAACGTACTGAGCATCGTATCTGAACCGCTGCTGGTGCAAGGCGGCATCCCGCGCCAGGAGATACGGCGGCAGGTGATTGCATTGCTGGAGCAGGTCGGGCTGACGGAGGAGATCTGCGAGCGTTTCCCGCATCAACTCAGCGGCGGGCAGATGCAGCGCGTCTGTATCGCCCGCGCCATTGCCGGCAAGCCGGATTTCATGGTGCTGGACGAGGCGGTCAGCGCGCTGGATATGACCGTTCAAGTGCAGATCCTTGATTTACTGGCCGATTTACGCCGGCGACTGGGGCTAACCTATCTGTTTATCAGCCACGATCTGACGGCGATTAGCTATTTATGTCAACGGGTCGTATTCCTTCAGCAAGGGCGCATTATCGAGCGGGTCGATGACATTACGCGACTGGGGCAGGTACGGCACCCTTATGCGCGCAATCTGTTGCAGGCCGTGCTGGCGTTTTAGTCACAAGGGCGGGGCCGAACGCCGCACGCGCATTCAGTAAGTCTCGAATGTTGAGCGTGCGGCGCGGTTTTGCGGATTAATTCACCGTCGACAGCAGCAGCCGCGTATAGGGATGCCGCGGCTGGTTGAAGATCTGCTCCACGTCGCCGGTTTCCACGATTTCGCCGTCTTTCATCACCGCAATCCGATGGCTCATATGCTGCACCACGCCGAGATCGTGGGAGATAAACAGCATGGTGAGCCGCAGCTGACGCTGTAGCGCCACCAGCAGATCCAGCACCTGCGCCTGAGTGGTGACGTCCAGCGCGGAAACCGGCTCGTCGCAGATCAGCAAATCCGGTTCCGAGGCCAGCGCCTGAGCGATCGACACCCGCTGCCGCTGACCGCCGGAGAGCGCGGTCGGGCGGCGCGTCAGCAGGTCCGGCGTCAGCCCGACCAGCGTCAGCAGCGTCAGGATGCGCCGTTGCCGATCCGTCTGGCTGAGATCGCGGCGTAAACGCAGCGGCTGCTGGAGGATCTGCGCCACGGTGAATTGCGGATCGAACGAACCGAGCGGATCCTGGGTGATGGTCTGAATACGGGCGCGCAGCGGGCGGCGTTCACGCTCCGGCAACGCGCTCCAGGGATTATCCGCCAGCCATACCTCGCCGCTGTCCGGTTTCCGCAAAGCCAGAATGACTTTCCCCAGGGTGGTTTTGCCCGAACCGGACTCGCCGACGATGCCCAGCGTTTCACCCCGTCGCACCTCCAGCGATACCTGATTGACGGCATGCATTCGGCTGCCGTCAGGGCGGGTAAAGGAGACCGATACCCGCTCCGCCTTCAGCGCCACCTCCGAAACCGTTTCGTCGTGCGCGCTGAGCGACGACAAGACCCCGGCGGGCAGATCGCGCAGCGGATTCTCGCCCGCCAGCCAGTTGCCGCGCGTGGCCGCGGTGGGGATCGCCGCGAGCAAGCGGCGGGTATAAGGATGCTGCGGCGCGGAAAGCACCTGGCGGGCGGAACCGGACTCCACCAGTTCGCCTTTCTGCATGACGATCACCCGGTCCGCCACCTGCGAGACCACCGCCAGATCGTGGGTGATCAGCAGCACGCCGTGACCGGCCTGCGCCAGCGCGGTAAACACCGTCAGCACCTGCTTTTGCACCGTGGCGTCCAGCGCGGTAGTGGGTTCGTCGGCAATCAATAGCTGCGGACCGCCCGCCAGCGCGGAAGCGATAAGCGCCCGCTGGCGTAAGCCGCCGGAGAGTTCATGCGGATACTGGGCGGCGCGGTTGACCGGGTCGGGAATGCCCGCCTGCTCCAGCAGCGCCGCCACCCGCCCGGCGACCGCCGAGCGCGGCGCCAGCCGATGAGTGAGGATCGGCTCCGCCACTTCCTGACCGATCCTGCGCAGCGGATCGAGCGAGACCAGCGCATCCTGCAAGATAAAGCCGATCTCGCGGCCGCGAATGCCTAGCCAGTCGCGATCGGTCAGGTAGCGCAGGTCGCAGCGACTGCCGTCATGACGCAGCAGATCGAGGGCGTCGGCGTGTACGTCGGCATGTTCGCCCGCCAGTCCGACCAGCGCGCGCGCGGTAACCGATTTGCCGGAACCCGATTCGCCGACCAGCGCCAGAATTTCACCGGGATTCACCTGAAAACCAAGGTTTTTCACCGACTCCACCGGGCCGTGCGGAGAGGGAAAGCTAACGTGCAGACTCTCCACCCGCAGCAGCGGTTGAGCGGGATGTTGCTTTGTTTGGGAAGTCATTATGCGCCGCCTTTTGCCACGATGGATTGTAACCGGCGTCCCAGCAGGGTGATGGCGATGACGGACAGGGCGATCATGCTGGCCGGCAGCAGGCTGACCCAGGGCGCGCTGTCCAGAAAGTTGCGGCCGTCGGACAGCAGCGCTCCCCACTCCGCGGTGGGCGGCGTTACGCCCAGCCCCAGAAAACTCAGCGCGGAGGCCGCCAGCACCGCCTGACCGATGCCGATGGTCGCCAGGATCAGCAGCGGACGCACGGTATTGGGAACGATGTGACGCAGAATGATGTACAGCGGCGATTCTCCCAGCGCCACGGCGTGCTCGACGTAGCCGGATAGCTTGACCTGCAATACCTGCGAGCGCACTAGCCGGGCGTAGCCCGCGATGCCGGCCAGCCCGACGGCCAGCAGCGTATTCTCCGGACCGCGTCCCAGCACGGCGATGGCCAGCAGCGCCAGCAGCAGGTCGGGAAAGGCGAGCAGGATGTCCAGCAGGCGTACCAGCAACTGACGCAGCGCCCGCGGCGCCAGCGCCGCCGCCGTCCCCAGCAGGATGCCGCCCGTGCAGGCAAGCAGGGTAGCGCCGACGCCGATGGTCAGCGACAGCGAGGTGCCGTGGACCACGCGGGCGAATACGTCGCGTCCAAGCTGATCGGTGCCGAACCAGTGGTGCGTGCTCGGCGGCTGCAACACCGCAGCGAAATCCATGTCGTTCGGGGTGTAGCGGGTAAACAGCGTCGGAAAGAACACCGCCAGCACCAGCAGCGCGACGATCAGCGCCGGCAGCAGCGTACCCGCCGCCAACCAGGGATTACGGTAAACCGGCGCCGGCCTGCGCGGCAGCAGCACGGGATCACTGCTCATGGGGCAACTCCTTTTTCCTCAGACGCGGATCGATCAGCAGGTATAGCGCGTCGATCAGTAGATTGATCGCCACGAACAGAAAGGCGGAGAACATCACCAGCCCCAGCACCAGCGGCATGTCGCGGTTTTCGATGGCGAGCAGGGTGATCTGGCCGATGCCGGCGCGCCCGAATACCGTCTCCGTCAGGATCGAACCGCCCAGCACGCCGGCCAGCAGCGTGCCGGTCAGCGTGGAGATCGCCAGCGCGCCGTGGCGCAAGGCGTGACGCAGGCGCAGCGCGGTCTCGCCGACGCCGCGCGTACGCACCGTAAGCGCGAAAGGCTGCGACAGCGCCTCTTCCAGGCCGTCCCGCAGCACCTGGCTGAACACCGCCATTAGCGGCAGGCTCAGGGTGATCACCGGCAGCACCAGCGCGGCGATGCCGTCGTTGCCGGTAATCGGGAACCACTGGAGCTTGAAGCTGAACAGGGTAAGCAGCAGGATGCCGATCCAGTACACCGGGGTGCTGAGCAGAATCAGCTCCAGTCCGGAGAGCAGGCGGCGCAGGCGATGCTGCCGCCCGGCGGTGGCCAGCGCGTTGACGATCGCCAGAGTCAGGGCCAGAAACAGCGCGCTGAGCGCCAGCGGCACGGTTTCCTTCAGTGCGGTGGCGATCACCGTCACCACCGGCTGACGAAACTGGTAGCTGTCGCCCAGATCGCCGCTCAGCGCCTGTCCGCAGTAGCGCAGGTATTGCATCCACAGCGGCTGGTCGAGGCCGAATTGCTGCACCAGCTCGGCGCGGAACGCCTCGTCCACCACGGCGTCGCCGCCGCCGATAATAATCGACACCGGATCGCCCGGAATCAGCTTGACGGCGATGAACGACAGCGTCGCCGCGCCCCACAGCACGGCGACGATGGTGAACAGGCGTTGGCCGGCGGCGCGTAGGTTAACGGCTAATCCAGGCATCGTAGAAGTTCGGTTTGGCGTTGGTGGCCCAGCTGACGCCGTGTACCTTCTTCGACAGCCCCAACTGGAACGCCGGGACGTACAGCGGCACCACGTAAGCCTGTTCGATCACTTCACGCTGCACTTCATGGTACAGGCGCTTGCGTTCCTCGTCGCCGGCGCCTACCGCGCGGATCAGTTTGTCGTCCAGCGTGTTTACGCGGGCGTGGTTGTTGCCCTGCGGCGGGATGTAGGCGGAGTGGAACACGGTGCGCAGAATGTCCGGCTCGGGGCGCACGAAGTAGTTGGAGGCGATGTCATAGTCGCTGGAGGCGGTGCGGCTGGAGAAGATGCCGGAATCCACCGGATCGAGCTGGAGATCGAACCCGGTCTGTTTGACCTGGAACTGCACCGCCTGAAACAGGGCCACATCGGCCGATTCCAGATTGTTGGCGACGTAAATGAAGCGCGCGGTCAGGCGTTTGCCGTCTTTGGTGCGGTAGCCCTGAGCGTCCTTCGTCGACCAGCCCGCCTCATCCAGCAGACGATTAGCCTTGTTCGGATCGAATCCCCAGGTGGAAGCGACGGCTGGATCATAGTACAGCGTGGAGGGGCCGAGAACGTTGTTCGCCGCTTTCAGCGTGCCGAAGAAGGTGGCCTTGACCGCTGCCGGGCCGTCCACCGAGCTTTGGAACGCCTGGCGCACCTTGACGTCCTGGAAGGGGCCCTGCGCAATGTTGAGGTAGAGCACGCGGTTGACGCCGGGGTTTTCGTAGGTGGCCACCTGCAATTTGCCGTTTTTCAGCACCTGCGCGTGGTTGACCGGCGGAATGGCGTCGATGGCATGCACCTGTCCGCTGTTCAGCGCGCCCAGCCGCACGGCGGCTTCCGGCAGGAACTTGAACTCGATGCCGTCCAGATAAGCCGGCCCCTGATGAGCGGCGTAGCCCGGCCCCCAATTATAATCGGCGCGTTTGCTCAGCTTACTGCCGCTGCCTTTCACGAATGAGTCGAGAATAAACGGACCGGAGCCCACCACGGTGTTGCTGGTGTTGGGGGTGTTCTTCAGATAAGTCGGCGACTGAATGCCCAGGTAGGGCAGGCTCAGCCCCTGCAACAGCGGCGCGAACGCTTCCTTGTAGCGCAGGACCAGCGTGTAGTCGTCCGGGGTTTCGATGGCCTCGACCGGCCCCAGCAACGATTTGGAGTACGGGGAGATGGTCTTCGGATCCAGAATGCGGTCAAAGTTGAATTTCACCGCCGCCGCGTCCAGCTTGGTGCCGTCGCTGAAAGTCACATCCTTGCGCAAATGGAAAGTGTAAACCTTGCGATCGTCGCTGATTTCCCAGCGCTCCGCCAACCAGGGGGTAAAACTGTTGTCCTCGGCCTGGCCGACCAGCGAGTCGAGAACGTTGCGCGTGACCAGCGCGGCGACGCCATAGGCGGTGGTATGGGGATCGATGGTTGGCGTATCGCTGCCCAGCCCGACATTGAGTATGCCGCCCTGAACCGGTTTTTCGCTATTGTCGGCGCTCCATGCGCTGGGGGTGAAGGCAAAAAGCAGGGATAAGGCGCCTGCGGTGAGAAGTTTAGCCGAGGGATATCGCGTTGCTGATGATTTTTTTTCCATTCCCTGATTCCTTGAGGTTTACATTAGCCCATCTTATGTTGCTGTAAATGTAGGGAGGTCGGGTCAAGGTGTAAAAGCACAAAAAATACTTTTTAATGACAAAAAAGTATATAACGGCAATGTTCATGCCGGCGGAAAGCGAGTCGAAACGGTGAGTCAGACAGGCGAATAAAAAACGGCCGCCTTTAGAGTAAGGCGGCCGTTATGTTACGCGTTAGCGGAATCAGCGTGTGGCTTCAGCCGCGGGGACTTCCGGATCCGGCGCATGCGTGATGCGGTTACGCAGATCGCGGCGGACGATTTCCACCAGCCAGAAGCAGAACATATGACCGAACAGTTCAGAGAAGTGTTCGGCAAACGGTTGATCCCACGGTGCCGGAACGGTGCCGAACAGCGGCAGCAGGAAAACGTGGAATACAATGTGGAGCACCAGACCGTAAAAAGCGCCCTGCCAGAGTTTAATTTTGGGATTAAACTCGGCGATGATGCAATAGAGCACGGCAAAAGTAATAGAAAAACCAAAGTGCATGATAAAGCTCATGATTGGTCTCGCATTACCGTTGAACAAATAGGTAATATGAGACATTTCAAAAGACATACCAAGCTGTTGTAATAATTCCTGCGGCGGATTGGTCAGATCGCGAGCCGGCGTTCTGGGTGGAAACGGGATCTCCCAGCCAAATTTAGCAAGGGCGCAAACGAGGCCCGCAATTATCCCGATCAGTATTGCCATCAGGATTTTTTCCTTTGTGGTGCGTAACTGCATATTATTCTCTCCTAAATAACCTGGTGTAACAGGTTTAATTCCGTACGAGTGCTATTCGGAATTAAGTCCGATTCATACATCATACTGATGAACTAATATACCCGTCATCTTTTAAGTCGCTGGTGCGTTGGCTGGGTTACTCGGCCCTTCGGGGCCAGCGCAAGCGCTGTTCAAAACGCCATGCGTTTTGTCCTGCAACTCGACATCTATTGGGTATAGAGCAATATCCGAAGTGAACAAGCGTTGATCCTCATCTGCCGCTCGCCTTCAAATGCGGTGATGCCGCCTTGCCGCAGCTCGAATATTCCAGGTATATATACCTGCTGGGATAACATCTTATTCAGTCGGGATATTACACCTATCGGCAATTATTATCGATTTTATATTCACGCCATCAAAGGGAGAAATTGGCTAATAATTGCGCCATTGAGTAAGATGGAAATAAATTAATATTTCTAAATGTATATTTATGTAAATTAGTTTTTCATTTCGCGGAGAGATAAGCCTATTTTATTAATATTATAACTATTTAAAATAATAGCTCTGCTATGTAAACCAAATAAGTCTATGCGAAATTTCTTATTGATTTCTTGCTGTTTATAGAAAACACCAATATATCGACATTGTTTCAGGATACGCGGTATCTTAATAGCTTATTCGAAAAGACGATAAAATAACCGTGCTGCGGTTCGCATAATTAGCAGCCTGATGAAAATCGCCCGCCGTTATTAACCACCCCATGTACTTTTTCAGCCGTCAAAGCCGAGTTCATCATAAACCGCCCCCTGACGCCGACAGGGTGGGGTGATACGGTGATTGGCATTGACGCTAATGACATTTGCCTGATTCTTATCGCTGTTCCTCCGCGGCAGAAGGCCGGTATCGGATGAACGTCTTTGGCGGCGCATAGTCTATGATTATGGTCTTTATGTCTGGTTGCTGATGCCGGATGCCTTTCTCTTTTAATCAAGGACAAAGGCGGCGGCGATCCCGGCCCACAACCTAGCCATTCGCTTATTACACAGGAGAGTCGTCATGCCGCAAACAGTTCAGAATAATCGCCGGATTGTGTTGGCTTCACGTCCGCACGGCGCGCCCACGCAGGAGAATTTCCGCATCGAGCGGCATCCGATCCCTGAGGTAAAAGCGGGGGAGGTTCTTCTGCGCACGGTTTACCTTTCGCTCGACCCTTATATGCGCGGACGCATGAGCGATGCGCCCTCCTATGCCAAACCGGTCGAACTGGGGGATGTCATGGTCGGGTCCACCATTAGTCGGGTTGTGGCTTCGCAACATCCCGATTACCGTGTGGGAGACTGGGTGTTGGCCTACAGCGGCTGGCAGGATTATGCGATTTCCGACGGCCGCGGGTTAACCAATCTGGGCGCTTCTCCGCAACATCCTTCTTATGCGCTGGGCGTGCTCGGCATGCCGGGATTCACCGCCTACATGGGGCTGATGGATATTGGACAACCCAAAGCAGGGGAAACGCTGGTGGTGGCGGCGGCGACCGGCCCGGTGGGGGCGACGGTCGGACAGATCGGTAAGCTAAAAGGGTGTCATGTGGTGGGGGTCGCCGGCGGGGCGGAGAAGTGCCGCTATGCGGTTGAGGAACTGGGATTTGATGCCTGTCTCGATCACCGCGCGGCGGATTTCGCCGATCGGCTCAAAGCGGCCTGCCCGGACGGCATCGATATCTACTACGAAAACGTCGGCGGCAAGGTGTTTGACGCGGTGCTGCCGTTGCTCAATACCTCTGCCCGCGTTCCGCTATGCGGACTGGTCGCCAGCTACAACGCCACCGCGCTGCCTGATGGGCCGGATCGCCTGCCGTTGCTGATGGGAACCATTCTGAAAAAACGCATTCGCATACAGGGGTTCATCATTTTTGACGACTACGGTCATCGTTTCGATGAATTCTGGCAAGCGGTCTCTCCGTGGGTGGCGGAAGGCAAAATCAAATACCGCGAAGATGTGGTGGATGGACTGGAGAATACCGTGGAGGCGTTTGCCGGGCTGTTGCAGGGGAAAAATTTCGGCAAGCTGGTGGTGCGCGTCGGCGCGGACGAATAATCTCCCGCTATTACGACATCCCCGCCTGCGAGGCGGGGGAATCGGCTGTGCATCGGCTAGCGCTGTTCATCCAGCCAGGCGGGTAAATCGTTTAACCCCATGGCCTGACGCACCAACGTCGGTTTGACGCCGGGCAGGTTGTCCGCCAGCAACAGGCCAATATCACGCAATACCAGTCTTAAGCCACTTTTCACCACCGGCGGCAAGCGTCTTTTCTTATATAGGCATTCATCTAACTTCCATTTGAGATTCATAAGGGACGATTTTCCCGCCCGGTAGCTGTTCGTACAGCTGGCTAGATGTTTTAAACGTAATATCGTCCCTGCCATTGTCGTCTATAGAGAAAAGCGGCGGTTTTTCAACGCAGTTTTTCTCTGTCGGCATATCCTCAAAGCATCGACGATCGTATTTACCCTCTTCTTTATAGCCTTCGCTGAAATCCCAGAAGGTGATGGTGAAGGAGCCATAAGACGAGCGTTTGGGGATCGCGTATTTCTCTTTCAGCATCGCCCTATTCTTCAGCCACCAGTCGATCTTTCCCCGATTGGTGAGCGGAAAGTTCAGCACCAGCACATCGCTGAAATCACTGCGTTGATGAATCGCCACGATTTTTACCGGCCGGGAAAGCCAGATAATGCTGTAGATGGCGGCCAGAATGCTCAAAACGGCAACCACGCGTTTTTTCGATAAAATCTTCATTTACGACCCATCCCGGTAATTTCTACCTCGGTTTCCATCCCGGTGATAAACGACTGTTTGCAGCATCATTCCTTATGTAGGCATTCACCTAACTTTCATTTGAGATTCATAAGGGACGATTTTCCCGTCCGGTAGCTGTTCGTACAGCTGGCTAGATGTTTTAAACGTTATATCGCCTCTGCCATTGTCGTTTATAGAGAAAAGCGGCGGTTTTTCAATGCAGTTTTTCTCTGTCTGCATATCCTCAAAGCACAGACGATCGTATTCACTTTCTTTATAGCCCTCACTGAAATCCCAGAAGGTGATGGTGAAGGAGCCATAAGACGAGCGTTTGGGGATAGCGTATTTCTCTTCCAGCATCGCCCCATTCTTCAGCCACCAGTCGATTTTCCCTCGGTTGGTCAGCGGAAAATTCAGCACCAGCACATCGCTGAAATGCTGCATTTGATGAATCGCCACGATTTTTACCGGCCGGGAAAGCCAGATAATGCCGTAGATGGCGGCCAGAATGCTCAAAACGGCGATTACACGCCTTTTCGATAAAATCTTCATACGCCATCCTGATGACCATCCCGGTGATAAACGATCTGTTTTCCTCATGAGACATTCATCTGACTATATGCACTCGGGGTTCGTAAGGGACGATTTTCCCGTCCGGCTGCTGTTTGTACCACTGGCTAGGGGTTTTAAGAGTAATATCGCCTCTGCCATTGTCGTTTATAGCGAAAACCAGTTGTTTTTCAATGCAGTTTTTCTCTGACGGCATACCCTCAAAGCATCGGCGATCGTAGTCGCTTTCCTTGTACCCCTCGCCGAAATCCCAGAAGGTGATGCTGAAGGAGCCATAAGACGAGCGTTTGGGGATGGCGTATTGCTCTTGCAGCATTTTCCTATTCTTCAGCCACCAATCGATCTTGCCTCGGTTGGTCAGCGGGAAGTCTAGCACCAGTACATGACTGAAATGCTGATTCTGATGAATCGCCACGATTTTTACCGGCCGGGAAAGCCAGATAATGCTGTAGATGGCGGCCAGAATGCTCAAACCGGCGATTACACGCTTTTTCGATAAAATCTTCATTTGCACCCATCCCTGGTAGTCATCCCGCTGATAAACGACCGGCTGCATAATGCCAGTCTGGCGTAAATCGTCACTTTTTATGTCCGCGCTCATCTGACTTGTATGTGAAATTCGTAAGGGACAATATTTCCATCTGGCATTTGTTCGTAAGTTCCATTGAGTGTTTTGATAAAAACAAATCCTTTTCCATTATCATTTACAGAAAAAACAAGTTGTTTTTCGATGCAGTTTTTCTCTACTGGCCTATCTTCAAAACATAGGCGGTCATAATCACTTTCCTTATAACCCTCGCCGAAGTCCCAGAAGGTAATATTGAAGGAGCCATAAGACGAGCGTTTGGGGATGGCGTATTGCTCTTGCAGCATATCCTTATTCTTCAGCCACCAGTCGATCTTCCCGCGGTTGGTCAGCGGAAAATTCAGCACCAGCACATCGCTGAAATGCTGCATCTGATGAATCGCCACGATCTTCACCGGCCGGCAAAGCCAGATAATGCCGTACACGGCGCCCAAAACGCTCAAAACGGCGATTACACGCTTTTTCGATAAAATCTTCATACGCTCATCCTGATTTCCATCCCGGTGATAAACGCTTTGTTTAAAGCATCATGCCTTATATCGGCATTCATCTGATGATATCCACGCGGGATTCATAAGGGACGATCTCTCCATCCGGCTGTAGTCTATACCGTTGATTAGATGTCCTGAGCGTGATACTGCCCGCGCCATTGTCATTTATGGAAAAAAGAAGTTGTTTTTCAATACAGTTTTTCTCTACTGGCCTATCTTCAAAACATAGGCGGTCATAATCACTTTCCTTATAACCCTCGCCGAAGTCCCAGAAGGTAATATTGAAGGAGCCATAAGACGAGCGTTTGGGGATGGCGTATTGCTCTTGCAGCATCGCCTGATTCTTCAGCCACCAGTCGATCTTCCCGCGGTTGGTCAGCGGAAAATTCAGCACCAGCACATCGCTGAAATGCTGCATCTGATGAATCGCCACGATTTTTACCGGCCGGCAAAGCCAGATAATGCCGTACACGGCGCCCAAAACGCTCAAAACGGCAACTACAGGCTTTTTCGATAAAATCTTCATACGCTCATCCTGATGTCCATCCCGGTGATAAACGCTCTGTTTACAGCATCATGCCTTATATCGGCATTTATCTGACTTGTATGTGAAATTCGTAAGGGACGATCTCTCCATCCGACTGCTGTTTGTAGAGTTGACTCGATGTCTCTATAAGAATACTGCCTTTCCCATTGTCATCTACAGAGAAAACCAGTTGTTTCTCAATGCAGTTTTTCTCTGTCTGCATATCCTCAAAACACAGACGATCGTAGTCGCTTTTCTTATAACCCTCGCTAAAGTCCAGGAAGGCGATGGTGAAGGAGCCATAAAACGAGCGTTTGGGGATAGCATATTTCTCTTTCAGCATATCTTTATTCTTCAGCCACCAGTCGATTTTTCCCCGGTTGGTTAGCGGAAAGTTCAGCACCAGCACATCGCTGAAATTATTGCGTTGATGAATCGCCACGATTTTTACCGGCCGGGAAAGCCAGATAATGCCGTACACGGCGGCCAGCACGGCCAGAACGGCAACTACGCGTTTTTTCGACAATATCTTCATTTACGCCCCATCCTGGTAATTTCCACCTCGGTTTCCATCTCGGTGATAAACGGCCGCTGCGCCAGCGGGCCGTAGTGTTGCAGAACAAACCAAATCTTAAAGAAACTAAACTGGCGAAATAGCCACTTCAAAATATCCTCGTCATCCAGTCCAAAATGATCCTGCACCCGGTAGTGAACCACGGCGTGAAAGTCGTTATCGCCAATGTACAGGGACTTCAGGGTGATATGGGCTGACCAGATATCATGAACGGTAATCCCCATACCGTTAACATGGTCAATCAATCTATCAAACTTCGGCAATATGCTATTCATTATCGCTTCTTTGATTTTGTTTTCTGCCGCTGCCGGAAATAGTTTGTTTTTCCAGTCGATATTTTCACGAAGAGACTCCTTGATATTGAGCAATGTACTGTATTCCGACAAATCCTCGACAAGCTGTTCTCTTAGCGCCTGATCAAGCAGCGGGCTGCGGAAGGTCGCGCCGTTGCCGTAGCGCATATGGTCGATCATCTGATGGATAAGGGGCGCGTAAGGCCCGCGCATGGCGAAAGGCCATGCGTTATCGTGAAATTCGGCGAACAGGCGGCTCAGGCATTCTTCTGTGGAGAGGTATCGGGTGTTTGGCCTGCGGCCCAACTCATACGGGTAAGTCCAGCCGGGAGCCGCTATCTCGGCGCGCGTATAGGGATTAACCCGCGCAGACACGTCCGTGAGGCCGAAGATAGTTTTGAGGGTGGATTCGCTATTGTCGCCATAGCGCATTATGGTCGCCATAGCGCATGTCCGGCGCCTGATAGTCATCCATTTTATTCTGGCTTTCAAAAACGCGATGAGGAAAGTGCAATGCGGCCGGTCTTATCGTCAATTCAGTCATTACCCGTACAAGTAATCGACAAGCTCAAGCCTGACTGGCGCATGGCATAACGCGCACGCCCCCTGAGGGCTATTCCCCTTTCTCCAGCCAGGCGGGTAAATCGTTTAACCCCATGGCCTGACGCACCAACGTCGGTTTGACGCCGGGCAGGTTGTCCGCCAGCAACAGGCCGACATCGCGCAATAGCTTTTTGGCCGGGTTGTTGCCGGCAAACAATTCGCGGAATCCCTGCATACTGGCGAGCATCACGGCGGCGCTGTGTTTACGTTTACGTTCATAACGCCGCAGATAGAGATGCTGACCGATATCCTTACCCTGCGCTTGCAGGCGTTTCAGCTCAGAAATCAATTCCGCCGCATCCATAAAACCAAGATTGACGCCCTGGCCCGCCAGCGGATGGATAGTGTGCGCAGCATCGCCGATCAGCACCAGACGATGGGCGGCGAAACTGCGGGCATAGCGGCCCGTTAACGGAAAGACCTGCCGTTCGCTCTCCAGTTTGCACAAGCCCAACCGGGTATCGAACGCCGTCGCCAACTGCTTATTAAACTCCTCGACCGGCAACGTCAGCATGGTCTGCGCCTGATTTGGCGGCAGCGACCAGACAATGGAACTGAGATGCGGATCGCCAAGCGGCAGAAACGCGAGAATGCCGTCGCCGTGAAAGACCTGCCGCGCGACCGACTGATGCGCAGATGCCGTGCGGATGCCGGCGACCAGCGCATGATGGCCGTAATCCCAGAAAGTCAGGGGAATATCGGCATGCTGACGCAGCCAGGAGTGCGCGCCGTCCGCGCCGACCACCAGCCGCGCCGTTAACATGTCGCCGTCCTGAAGGGTAATGAAGGCTTCGTTTTCTCCCCAGGCCACCTGTTTCAGCGCGGCGGGCGCCAGCAGGGTGATATCGCTCAGTTGAGACGCGCGTTGCCACAGCGCCTGCTGAATAACCGGGTTTTCAATGATATGGCCCAGATGGGAAAAACCGAACTCCTCGCCGCTGAAGCTGATTTTGCCAAAGCTGTCTTTATCCCAGACTTGCATGTCGTTGTAGGGGCTGACCCGCTGCGCCGTCAGGTTTTCCCACACCCCCAGATGGCGAAGCAGGCGTTCGCTGGCGGCGTTGATGGCGGACACCCGCAACGCATATTCTTTTTCCTGCGCCTGAGGGACGGTCGGCCACTGCTCCAGTACGGCAATACGCAGGCCATTGCCCTGCAAGCCGCAAGCCAGCGCCAGACCGACCATACCGCCGCCGGCGATAACCACGTCGAATGATTGCATACACCTCTTCCTGTTATATCCCGTTGGCGCGCTTAACGTTCCACCCAGCCCAGCGTACGGCGGGCGAGGGCATCGCGCAGCAGCGGCAGATTATTCATGGTCATCAGGCCCAGATTGCGCCCAATCTCTAATGCGGTATAGCGGTTAGCGAACAGTCTGACCAGACCGTCGGTGATCGCCACCGTGGTCTGCTGGTCGGGCTGACGGCGCTGCTGGTAGCGGCTGAGAACCGCATAGTCGCCAGGGTCCTGCCCGTGTTTCACCGCGTCGACCAGGGTTTCCGCCAGCGACATCACATCGCGCAGCCCCAGATTGAATCCTTGTCCGGCAATCGGATGCAGCGTTTGCGCCGCATTGCCCACCAGCGCCAAACGGTGATGAATGTGCTGATTAGCCGTCAGCAGGCGCAGAGGATAGCTGCGACGTTCGCCGATGTGGGTAAAGGCGCCCAGACGCCAGCCAAACGCCAGTTGCAACTGACGGCGGAATTCGGCTTCGCTCCAGCTATCCACCTGATCCTGCTTGTTTTCCTCATGACACCAGACCAGCGCGCTGCGGCCCTTGTTCATGGGCAGCAGCGCCAGCGGCCCGTGAGGGGTAAAGCGCTCGTACGCCCGTCCCTGATGCGGCTCGGTGGTGGTGACGTTGGCGATGACGGCGATCTGATTATAGTCTTGTCGCCGCCACTCGATGCCGCAAGACTGCGCCAGACGGGAAAGCGAGCCGTCGGCGGCGACCAGCAATCGCCCCGTCAGCGTTGCGCCGTTATCCAGCGTTAGCGTGGCGGCGTTCTGCGTGCGAGCGACGTCAACCACCTTCGCCGGACAGTGCAGACGAACGCCGGGCGCTTTTTGCAACAGTGAGAAGAGGCGCTGTCCGGCCTCGTGCAGCTCGACCACATGACCCAGCGCCGGTACGCAATAGTCGGATGCTTTCAGGTCGACAAAGCCGGCGTGGCCGCGATCGCTGACATGTATCCGGGTTATCGGGGTCGCGCAGCCGGCCAGCGCCTGCCAGATGCCGACGTTTGCCAACTGTTGGCTGGTGCCTGCCGATAGGGCGATGGCGCGCGCGTCAAACCCCGGATGCCGGCGATCGAGCGGCGATTGGGCTTCAATCAACTCAACCGGCACGTTTCCCTGTGAAAGCTCGGCTATCGCCAGCGCCAGCGTCGCGCCGGCCATGCCGCCGCCGACAATCATTACCGTCATATCTTATCCCGTCATCTTTCAAGCCGTTGGTGCGTTGGTTGCCCCGAGTTATCCGGCTGCTTTTGCCATCAAGGCTTCAATGGCGTCGGCGTCTTTTACTACGCCGGCGGTCAGATTTTCATTACCGTCTTCCGTGATCAAAATGTCATCTTCAATACGGATGCCGATTCCCCGATAGGGATGGGGAACGTTGGCGTCGGGCGCAATATACAGGCCGGGTTCCACCGTCAGCACCATGCCGGGTTGCAGCGGACGGCCGCGATCGGTGGAGCCGTAATCGCCGACGTCATGCACGTCCAGACCGAGCCAGTGGCTCAGCCCGTGCATATAGAACTGGCGATGCGCCTGTTCCGCTATCAGCGGCTCGACGTCTCCTTTCAGGATGCCCAGCTTGATCAGCCCGCTGACCATGACGCGCACCACTTCCTCATTGACTTCGCGGATGCTGCGACCGGGGGCGAACAGTTCCAGCGCTTTATGCTGCGACGCCAGCACGATGTCGTAGATGGCGCGCTGCGGTTCGGTGAACTTGCCGTTGACGGGGAAAGTTCGGGTGATATCCCCGGCGTAGCCCTGATATTCGCAGCCGGCGTCAATCAACACCAGATCGCCGTCGCGCATCTGGGTTTCATTTTCCGTGTAGTGCAGAATGCAGGCGTTATCGCCGCTGCCGACGATGGTATTGTAAGAGGGATAGCGCGCGCCGTGACGGGTAAATTCGTGGTGAATCTCCCCTTCCAACTGGTACTCGAACATACCGGGACGACAGGTCTGCATGGCGCGCGTATGGGCCAGCGCGGTGATCTCGCCCGCGCGGCGCATCACGTCAATTTCCGCCGGGGATTTGAATAGCCGCATTTCATGTACCCAGGGACGCCAGTCCGTCAGCGTCGGCGGCGCGATGAACCCCTGGCGCGTTCCCTGACGCAGCGTCGTCAGCGCGGAGAAGACCAGTTTGTCGGCATAGTCGTATTGTCCCTGAGCGTGATAGACGACATCCAGACCGTTCAGCAGGACATGCAGTTGGGTGCCGATCTCATCAAAAGGCAGCGCACGGTCAACGCCCAATGCGGCCGGCGCGGCCTGTTGCCCAAGTCGGCGGCCAAACCAGATTTCCGCCGTCAGGTCGCGAACCCGGTTGAATATCACGCTATGCTGGTGTTTTTCATCGCTTTTAATCAACAGCAGCACGGCTTCCGGCTCGTTAAAACCGGTGAAATACCAGAAATCGCTGTTTTGCCGGTAAGGGTATTCGCTGTCGGCGTTACGTGCGACTTCGGGCGCCGCAAAAATAATCGCGGCACTGGCGGGAGCCATTTTCTCCAGCAGTGTCTGGCGACGGCGAAGGAATTCTTGTTGGTTCATTTCCCGCTCCTGAAAATATTGCGTTTCGTTTACTTTCGCGCCCGCCATCAATGGGATTAATGCAGCGTCGGCTTTTTTTGCTCCGGGGCGACAACCTGCGGGCTGATAAATTCGTTATGGCACAGAATGGCCGAAACGCGGACGTATTCGATGACTTCTTCAAGGGATTGTTCCAGCTCTTCCTGATCTTCATCTTCGTCATAGCCAAGCTGGGCGATGTTGCGTAAATCGTCGATCGCTTCTTTCAACTCGCCCTTCGCTTTATTCAAATGGGGCTGAACCACGCCTAATCCCAGCAAAAAGTGGTTTACCCAACCCGACAAGGCATCCGCGCGGGCAAACACCGTGACCGATTCACTGTCGTCATCCGGCAGAAAAAGCTGGAACATAAAACCTTCATCTTCAAGCATTTCCCGCGTGACTTGATACAGATGCTGGAGCGGCTGGGACAGCAGTTGCGGAAAGGCCATGCCTTCGTTGGTCAGTTCAAAAACCAGGGTTTTCCAACTGTCATCATGGTTGCCGCCGCACAGCATACCGCTGATCAATCCATGCATCTCGGCGGCGGTTAGTGCGATCTGCTGCTGGTGCAGCAATTGGTCAATGGCTTCATAGCCTGGAAACGTATTCTCTATAGACATGCGCATTCGTCATCGTTGGCAGGGTTAGTTCATGTTATGCTACCACCAAGCTCCATCGGTATACCAGAAAGGGCTTGTATCTTATATTGGGGATATATATAGTGACGCCCGCTTAAACCGACCGCTGCCAGGCAGCGCGGGATTCATCCTGTGCGGGCGCGAAATTGAGATAAGGCAGGAAGGTGGTATGTCTGCACAACCAGTAGATATTCAGATTTTTGGCCGTTCGTTAAGAGTCAACTGTCCGCCAGAGCAGCAGGATGCGTTGAATCAGGCTGCGGAAGATCTTAACCAAAGGTTGCAAGATCTTAAAGTTCGCACCAGAGTCACCAACACCGAGCAGCTGGTGTTTATCGCCGCGCTGAATGTGTGTCATGAACTGGCGCAGGAACGGAACAAAACCCGTGATTATGCGGCCAACATGGAGCAGCGTATCCGTATGCTGCAACAGACTATCGAACAGGCATTGTTGGAGCAGGGCCGTATTACCGATCGTCAGGGCGCCCAGTTTGAGTAACATCCGGTTTTGACAAAAGTACGGTGTTCTTAAGCGAAAAGACGTGATAAGGTTTATAGCAAGTAACGAATAAAATTTCTCTGAGATGTTTGTCAGCGGGCCAGTCCCCTGAGCCGATATTTCAAACCAATAGAATGTAACGCTCCGTGGTTGGTGAGCATGCTCGGCTAGTCCGAGAAGCCTTAAGACTGCGACGTTATGTTCACCTTGAACCAAGGGTTCAAGGGTTACAGCCTGCGGCGGCATCTCGGAGATTCCCTTTCTTTCTACGTTCAGCCACGGCGACAGCCTCCATTTCGTATGCAGCCGATGCCATCATCCACAGTGTCGCTTTCTTCCCGGCTTCGTCAGCAAATCCGTCAGGATGTGCGGCGGCAGCGCCGTCAGCTCAGCGCGCAGCAACAGGCATTATCCGCTCAACAGGTACTGGCGCGGGCGTCCGCGCATCCGAAAATCCGTCATGCCGATACTATCGCGGCATTTTTATCGTTTGACGGCGAACTGGATACCAAACCGTTGATCCAACAGTTCTGGCAGCAGGACAAACAGGTTTACCTGCCGGTGTTGCACCCTTTCAGCGCGGGAAATCTGCTGTTCCTGCGCTATGCGCCGGATACCGAACTGGTATTGAACCGGCTGAAGATTTTACAGCCGCGCCTCGATGTGCGGCAGGTCTTGCCCCTGCAACAGCTGGATGTGCTGCTGACGCCGCTGGTGGCGTTTGACCGTCAGGGGCAACGTCTGGGGATGGGCGGCGGTTTCTATGACCGAACCTTACGGCATCGAACGCCGCGCGGACCCTATCCCATCGGTCTGGCGCATGACTGCCAGCAGGTCGATGCCCTGCCGGTGGAAAGCTGGGACATCCCGTTGCCGGAAATCATTACCCCGTCGCGCTGCTGGCGCTGGGGGGAATAAGGCTATTCCAGCCGTCCTGAGGGTATTGTCTCGCGATTGTGTCCCAGCATTTGCTGCACCAGCTCGACGCAGCGCAGAAAACGCGAGTCGTAGTCTGAATCCTCGACATGGACATACGGGACATCATTTTCCGCCAGCATGCTCATCAACAGATGCTGAAATTCCTTCCGCGCAGGCGCGCTGCCCAGACTACGCAATCCGTCCGCCACCCACGGCGTGTTGTTTTCCAGCAGAATAACCAGATCGAAGCGATACTCATCAATCAGCGCCTGCACGAACGGGTGCTCGCGGCCTTCATATTTTTTGCAGAATGCCTGGGTCGTGACGAAGTCGGTATCGATAAATGCCACTTTATTGGCATATTTTACTGCGAAATCAATGTACTGCGCCTGGCCCAATGCGATTTTGTCATAATCGGAATATTGCAGGGCCATTTCATCGCCCCCCAGATGGGAAAATACATAATCTCGACCGTATTCCCAGGCGCTGGTGGTATTGAAGATGTTGGCCAGCTTGTTGACCAGCGTGGATTTACCGCTGGACTCGCCGCCGAGAATCGCGACGGTGCGCACAAAGAAGGGTTTGACTTCGGTCGGGATATATTCCCAGAAACGGAAAGGATCGTGACGGATCTGCGACCCGCTGATGTTCATGAACGAACGTTTGGGATCGACCAATACCGTTTCGATACCTAAATGTTCGCGGTACTGCGGCGCATCCTGCTCTTCGCTGGTATAGACAAAATTGGGCTGGATGCCTTTTTCCTGCATAAAGGCCTGAATTCCTTTGCTCCACACGTCCCAACCATGCGGGTAAGGTTCCATTCCCTGCTCGTTAAACGAATGAATGCGGATATTTTTCTGGTACTTAAAGGTTTGCAGCAGCCAGCGCAGACGGTCGCTGACGGTCGGCTGCTGCGACATGGAGCTGTTTTCAAACAGCAGGCGGTCGCGCGGCTCGTCGTAGCCCAGAATGACGTGCAATTCGTCAACCTGGCTACAGGCGCGCTGGATAAGATAAATATGTCCGGTGTGTAGTGGATAAAACTTGCCGAATACCACGCCGATCTTTTTTTCGTAGCGGGGAAATTCAACGCCGAGGAAACGGTGCAGGGCTTCAAGTTTTTGCGCGCTGGGGCTTTTTATCTTGGCATTGAGTAATTGACTGAGATAACCCTTGGTCATATCCGTCGCATCGGCGACCTGTTGCAGGGTACATCCTTTTTTCCGGATAGCGGATTTCAGATAATCGAATGGTGGCATTTTCCGACACTCCTGTTTAGCGTACTAAACAAAATACCACAGCGCGTCGTCGCCTGCTGAAAAACTTCGATATTGTCTGTGCGGAGGGCTCGTGCGACGTTAACCATCGCTTCCGGCGATTGGCAAGCCCTCTGTGGAATCGTAACGGTTACAGATCGTCGAGAATATCCAGCGCGTCGGCCAGCTTTTTGACGCCGAAAACCTGCATGTTGGCCGGCGGTTTTTTCGGCATATTGGCGTGCGGCACGATGGCGCGTTTAAAACCGTGCTTGGCCGCCTCGGCGATACGTTCCTGTCCGCTGGGTACCGGGCGTATTTCGCCGGCCAGCCCGACTTCGCCGAACACCACCAAATCCTGCGGCAGCGGGCGATCGCGCAGGCTGGAGACCAGCGACAGCAATAACGCCAGATCGGCGCTGGTTTCCGTGACCTTGACGCCGCCGACCACGTTGACGAACACATCCTGATCGGACATCTGCAAGCCGCCGTGGCGATGCAGCACGGCGAGCAGGATCGCCAGCCGGTTTTGTTCCAGCCCGACGGCTACGCGGCGCGGGTTGGACATCATGGATTGATCCACCAGCGCCTGAATTTCCACCAGCAGCGGACGCGTACCTTCCCACACCACCATCACCGAACTGCCGGAGGTGATTTCGTCGCCGCGGCTGAGGAAAATGGCGGAAGGATTGCTGATTTCGCGCAGCCCCTGTTCGGTCATGGCGAACACGCCCAGTTCGTTGACCGCGCCAAAGCGGTTTTTATGGCTGCGCAGGGTGCGAAAACGGGAATCGGCGTCGCCGTCCAGCAGCACGGAACAGTCGATGCAGTGCTCCAGCACTTTCGGGCCGGCCAGCGAGCCGTCCTTGGTGACGTGGCCGACCATGATAATGGCGACGCCGCGCGTCTTGGCGAAGCGGGTCAGGTAGGCGGCGGTTTCACGCACCTGCGCCACGCTGCCGGGGGATGACTGAATATCGGCCAGGTGCATGACCTGAATAGAGTCAATCACCATCAGCTTCGGCTGTTCCTGTTCGGCTATCAGGCAGATCTGCTCGATGCTGGTTTCAGACAGCATGTTCAGGTTCTGCGCCGGCAAACCGAGGCGATGCGCCCGCATGGCCACCTGTTGCAGCGACTCTTCCCCGGTCACATACAGGGTCTTCATCTGTTCAGACAGTTTGCACAGCGTTTGCAGCAGCAGGGTGCTTTTGCCCGCGCCGGGGTTGCCGCCGATGAGAATCGCGCTGCCCGGCACCACGCCGCCGCCCAGCACCCGGTCGAACTCCTGAAAGCCGGTGGAGAAACGAGGCAATGCCTCCAGACTGATTTCCGATAGCTTTTGCACCCGGCTGACGCCGGCGCTTTCGCCGGCATAGCCGCTCAGGCGATCGGAACGCGAGGACGAAGATGCCGCGGCCAGACGAACTTCGGTAATGGTGTTCCAGGCGTGACAGGCGCTGCACTGTCCCTGCCAGCGCGGATAGTCGGCCCCGCATTCATTACATACAAAGGCGCGTTTGACGGCTTTTGCCACAGGTAACCTCTACTCGGATTAGCGTTTTTCGTGTCTCATGCTGCCGCTGAGGATGCATAATACACCGGTCAGGTCGGCATGACGGATGCTCACGGCGGCCTGTTCGTTGACTTTGGGCTTGGCATGATAGGCGATGCCCAGGTCAGAGCTTTTGATCATCAGCAGGTCGTTGGCGCCGTCGCCGATAGCGACGGTCTGCTCCATGGGAATATCCAGTTTTTCCGCCAGCTTGCGCAGCGTGGCCGCTTTGTATTTCGCATCGACGATCGGGCCGACGACTTCCCCCGTCAGTTTGCCGTCGCGCATGCCCATTTCGTTGGCGACGGCGGCGACCAGGCCCAGTTCTTCCTTCAGATAATCGGCGAAATAGGTAAATCCGCCCGAGGCGATGGCGACATGCCAGCCGGCTTCCTGAAGCTGACTTACCATATCGGTCAGCCCCGGCATCAGCGGCAGGTTGTTGCGTACTTCGAGCAGGATGTTCGCATCGGCGTCCTTTAAGGTTCCCACGCGTTGGCGCAAACTGGCGGAAAAGTCCAGCTCGCCGCGCATCGCTCGTTCGGTGACTTCGGCAACCAAATCGCCGGTACCGGCCAGTTTGGCGATTTCATCGATACATTCGATCTGGATTGCCGTGGAGTCCATATCCATCACCAGTAAACCGGGCGCCCGCAGCGTCGGCGAGTTACGCATCGGGGCGACATCCAACCCCAGATCGTGCGCGAGCTTGGTCGCCCGCGGCGTCAGCGTACCCGCCAGCCGGACAACCTGATAATCGCCCACATTCCACGCGCTGACGATAACCATCGCCGCGCCCAGGCGACGCTGATAACGGGAAAGTAAATTCTTATCAAGCACGTCGCTGTACAACAACCAGCCGGTATCGCCGGCGCGGTAATCGAGCGGCATGACTTCATTACCGCTCAGCGATAGCGGCAGTCCGGGCCAACAGTTAATCTCATCCGGGAGATCACGATAGGTCAGACTATTCGACATGGGGCAGTTCCTCTACTGACGGTAATAACGCGTGGCCGGACGCCAAAAACTCGGCATGTACAGCCGTCGCCACAAACATATTGGTCGGAAAACAGGGCAACAAGCTATCCTATCGTCGGCGCTTCTGGCAACATAAAGTATCCAAATCGCGTAAGGATTCTCATGGTTCGGGCCCGGGTAAAATTCCGCCTACATCGCACAGCCATTGTGTTGATTTGCTTAGCTCTGCTGGTGATTTTAATGCAGGGGGCTTCCTATTTCAGTCTAAGTCATCAGATGGCGCGTTCCGAACAGGTTGAAGACCTGGCGCGCACGCTGACCAGACAGGTTGCATTCAGTCTCTCTCCCCTGATGGAGAGCGCGGATGATAACAGCCAGAGAATCAATAGTATCCTTAAGCAACTTACCGATCACAGCCGTATTTTGGATGCCGGCATTTATCAGCAGGACGGCTCGCTGGTGGCGCGCGCCGGTGAACAGGTGCCGCTCCGCGATCGGCTGGCCTTGGACGGCAATCGGGTCGGCAGTTACTTTAACCATCAACTGGTGCAGCCGATTGAGGGGAAAGACGGCCCGATAGGTTTCCTGCGCGTTACGCTGGATACGCATGTGCTGGGGACGGAAGCCAAGCAGGTGGATAACACCACCAATATTCTGCGTTTAATGATCCTGCTGTCGCTGGCTATCGGCATCATTCTCACGCGTACGCTGTTGCAGAATCGCCGCACCCGCTGGCAGCAGTCGCCTTATCTGCTGACCGCCAGCACGCCGTTAAAAGAAGATGACGGCGACGAGACGGGAAATGACGGCGGCAAGGCCTGAATAAATGACGACGGCATCTTTGCATGCAACGGATTGCGCGCGGTTTTTCCGCGCCTTCAGTCACCGATTGTGTATAGTCGCTAAATCAGGGAAAATACCCGGCATTATTCGTAAGCTGTAATACCGCAGGTTTATTCGTCCCGGCATTACGTTTACTCGCTACTATTTTCGCTTTGCCTGACGCCGTCATCGCCGTGATTTGATGCCGACGCCGGGTGACTAACAGAAGAAACCTGAAAATCATGTCTCCAAGTGAATACGCTCGCGAAGTCGCGAAAAGAAGAACTTTCGCCATTATTTCTCACCCTGATGCGGGTAAAACCACGATTACGGAAAAAGTGTTGCTGTTCGGACAGGCGCTGCAAACCGCCGGTACGGTCAAAGGCCGTGGTTCGAATCAGCACGCCAAATCCGACTGGATGGAGATGGAGAAACAGCGCGGTATCTCCATCACCACGTCCGTGATGCAGTTTCCCTATCATAACTGCCTGGTTAATCTGCTGGATACCCCGGGGCATGAAGACTTTTCCGAAGATACCTATCGTACGCTGACCGCGGTGGACTGTTGTCTGATGGTGATTGATGCGGCGAAAGGGGTTGAGGATCGTACCCGGAAGCTGATGGAAGTGACTCGTCTGCGTGATACGCCTATCCTGACTTTTATGAACAAACTCGACCGTGACATCCGCGATCCGATGGAACTGCTGGATGAAGTGGAAAACGAGTTGAGAATCGCCTGCGCGCCCATTACCTGGCCTATCGGCTGCGGCAAATTATTCAAAGGCGTTTACCACCTGTATAAAGACGAGACTTATCTTTATCAGACCGGTAAAGGCCATACGATCCAGGAAGTGCGCATCGTAAAAGGGTTGGATAACCCGGATCTGGACATCGCTATCGGCGAAGAACTGGCGTCGCAGCTGCGTGAAGAGCTGGAACTGGTGAAAGGCGCATCGCATGAATTTGAATTGGATGCTTTCCTGTCTGGCGGTTTGACGCCGGTCTTCTTTGGTACGGCGCTGGGTAACTTTGGCGTCGACCACATGCTGGATGGCCTGATCGACTGGGCGCCGGCGCCGATGCCGCGGAAAACCGATACCCGTCAGGTTACGGCGGATGAGGAAAAATTCACCGGTTTCGTGTTTAAAATTCAGGCCAATATGGACCCGAAACACCGTGACCGCGTGGCTTTTATGCGCGTGGTGTCCGGCAAGTATGAGAAGGGGATGAAGTTGCGTCAGGTGCGTACCGGCAAAGACGTGGTGATTTCCGACGCGCTGACTTTCATGGCCGGCGACCGTTCTCATGTCGAAGAGGCTTATCCCGGCGATATCATCGGCCTGCATAACCACGGCACCATCCAGATTGGGGATACCTTTACCCAAGGCGAAGAGATGAAGTTCACCGGTATTCCTAACTTTGCGCCGGAACTGTTCCGCCGCATCCGTCTGCGCGATCCGTTGAAGCAGAAGCAATTGCTGAAAGGGCTGGTGCAGCTTTCGGAAGAAGGGGCGGTACAGGTGTTCCGTCCGTTGATTAACAACGACCTGATCGTGGGCGCGGTGGGCGTGTTGCAGTTTGATGTGGTGGTCGCCCGGTTGAAGACCGAATATAACGTGGAAGCCGTCTACGAATCCGTCAACGTCTCTACCGCTCGTTGGGTTGAATGCGATGATGTGAAGAAGTTTGAAGAGTTCAAACGCAAGAACGAACAGCATCTGGCGTTAGACGGCGGCGATAACCTGTCGTATATCGCCCCGACAATGGTTAACCTGAACCTGACGCGGGAACGCTACCCGGAAGTGTCGCTCCATAAAACCCGCGAACATTAATCGCGCGTTCAGCGTATAAAATTCGACCACCCGAAACGATCGTGCAAGTCATGATTATTTCGGGTGTTTTATTTTATTGTTTGTCTATTTATCAGTTTGTTATCCCGTCTTATAGCCCTGCAACGCCAGAAAATTCAGGCGACAGACAAATCTGAATTGCCGCCGGATCCCCTTCTTTTATCGATATTGCCCTGTGATTTGCGACGTCGTGGTCTATAGTTAACAACGTGTTAATTATTTTGGTTTGTTTAACTATTAACGCGATTACGGGTAGTTCTTTGTATTGGTGTTTTCACTGATTCTAAAGATAGTACGCTGTTTTTCATCGTTTATATGATGTTTATGCCGAACGCGTTAAGCGCGACGGTTTCTGGGGCAGAAACCCTGATGGCGCTGCATTCGTAATCACCTGCGTTAATTCGCCCGGCGTCGTTTTGTCCGGGCATATAAAAACAGAAAAGGAAGAAATCGATGACAAAGACCAAACTGACTCAATCTCTGATCGCGGTTGTTCTGGGTTCTATTCTTGCCGGCGGCAATGCGCTGGCTGAAGACACGCTGGGACAAAAAACACAACGCGCCGCAGATACAACGGGTGAGAAAGTCGATAGCTCCGTGAATAAAGCTTCAGGCTACATAAGCGACAGCGCGACCACCGCGAAGGTAAAGAGCGCGCTGCTGGAAGATAAAACCATCAAGAGCGGCGATATTTCGGTTGCCACCACCAACGGCGCCGTCACCCTGAGCGGGTTCGTCGGTAGTCAGGAAATAGCGACGCATGCGGTGCAGATCGCGAGCAACACAGAGGGTGTGAAGTCTGTCAGCGACAAACTTCAGATCAAGGACAATGATACGCAATCCGTCGGTTCCTATGCCGACGATACGGTGACGACCAGTTCGATTAAAGCCAAATTGCTGGCGGATGACATCGTTCCTTCACGGAAGGTAAAAGTAGAGACCCATGAGGGCGTGGTGCAACTGAGCGGAGAAGTCGATAATCAGGCTCAGGTCGCTCGTGCAGAAAGTATCGCCAAAGCCGTTGACGGCGTGAAAAGCGTCAAAAACGATTTAACGGTCAAGTCATAATATCTTAGACAATAGGGCGGGTTGTTTATGCCAATAAACAGCCCGCAATAACCTGTAAAACAAAAGTACCACCACCATGTGGGCCTGCAATCAGGTACGGTATCCGATTGCCTCCACGGTTCTCGTTTTTTGGTAAGGAGCGCATATGTTTCGTTGGGGAATTATCTTTTTAGTGATCGCGTTGATCGCCGCGGCATTGGGGTTCGGCGGTTTGGCGGGTACAGCGGCAGGGGCGGCGAAAATCGTCTTCGTAGTTGGGATCGTTTTATTCCTGGTGAGCTTGTTTGCCGGCCGTAAACGGCCTTAAAATCAAACAAAGGAAAGATGGACAGCCATGCCATTTGGCTGTCATATTTAACAGACACACTGTGTGTCGTCGCGTTTGTGTAACGTCGACGGTATTTACCCCGCATCTTTCAAGTTGCATCGGTGTTGGTTTTCGGACTCGCTTGCTCCCTGCGTTCCAGGGCGCGATTTGGTTGCTGATTGGCTGCACCTTGAAATCTATTGGGTATATCAGGAGGTGTGTGATGAATAGCGATATAGTTGTCGGTAAATGGAAACAATGGAAAGGGAATTTCTGGGCCATGTGGGCCGAATGGTTTGACAGCGATTGCGCCTGGCTGGAAGGGAACAATGGCTATTTGTCCGGCGTGCTGCAAGAGGATTACGGCAAGGAACATGAGAAAGCCTCGTCAGAGAAGACGGTCTTGCACTGAATAAATATTAACGCTGTGCGTTTCTGTTGCCGGTTTGCTGGCAGCAGCGGGTTGGTTTATCCAGTAGATACATAATCACCGGTCAAGGCGATGACCACAGAAAACAGACATTCCCGGGGCGACGTTGCCCGGCATGCATTCATCGATACGCACTGCCATTTCGATTTTCCACCGTTCAGCGAAGATGTCGCGGCAAGTTTACGTTTGGCCGCCACGGCCGGCGTTGAACGCATCGTTATTCCGGCGGTTGAATCCCGCTACTTTGATCGCGTGCTCCAGTTGGCATGCAACCACACTTCTCTTTATGCCGCGCTTGGGCTGCATCCGCTCTACATTTCCCATCATCGTGACACCGACCTGGCCTTGCTGGAAGAACACCTGCGTCAACCTGCGAACAGGCTGGTGGCGGTCGGCGAGATCGGGTTAGATCTTTATATGCAAGATCCGCAGTTGGCGCGGCAATGCGCGCTGCTGGAAGCCCAGCTTCAACTGGCCAGACAGTACGATCGTCCGGTGATTCTGCATTCACGCCGTAGTCATGATCGACTGGCGCAGTTACTGCGCCGTACGCAAGTGCCGCGCACGGGCGTGGTTCACGGTTTTGCCGGCAGCCTGCAACAGGCGCAGACCTTTGTCCGGCTGGGTTATTACCTTGGCGTTGGCGGCACCATTACCTATCCCCGGGCGAATAAGACGCGTCAGGCGATCGCGCGTTTACCTCTCGACCATTTATTGCTGGAAACCGATGCGCCGGATATGCCGGTTTGCGGCCATCAGGGGCAGCCAAATCGTCCTGAACGTATAGCTGCGGTTTTTCATGCCCTATGCCAGCTACGGAGTGAATCCGCCGATGAGATCGCCGACGCGATTTACCACAACAGCCTTCGTCTGTTTGGGTTATCGGCGCCGGGTTGCTGAGGATAACGCGGAAAAATGACGAATATCATGGCAACCAGGTGCATAAAGTGTGATCTAGATCACTATTAAGTATTTTCAGTTGTTTGTTGTTGTATATATTTGTGACATAGGTTAGCTCCTGTTCAGAACCTGCATTTATAATCTCTCCGACTGAATCTCACCGGCTTCTGGTTTCGCCGGATAATGGGTTCCTCAATCTTTATAACGGCTAGTTGTTATAAAAATATTTTTATTCCTAATTGTAATTGTTCGCGCTAAAAGGGAACCTCATATGCAACTCATCATGAGTCTTATCGGCATGGCTGCACTCATCCTGTTTGCCGTCCTGTTTTCCAGCAATCGTAAAGCCATCAAGCTGCGCACGGTACTGGGTGCTTTCCTGCTCCAGATAGGCATTGGCGCATTGGTGTTATATGTTCCTTTAGGCCGTCGCATTTTAGGCGGCATGACGGAAGGGGTGGCTAACGTTATTTCCTATGGCAATCAGGGCGTATCCTTCATTTTCGGCGGTCTGGTTTCTGACAAAATGTTTGAAGTCTTCGGCGGCGGCGGCTTTGTTTTCGCGCTGCGCGTACTGCCGATTATCGTTTTCTTTTCTTCACTGATCGCCGTGCTCTATTACATGGGCGTTATGCAGTGGGTGATTCGTTTGCTTGGCGGCGGGTTACAGAAGCTGCTGGGTACGTCGCGCACCGAGTCGCTGTCCGCGACGGCAAATATTTTCGTCGGGCAGACAGAAGCGCCGCTGGTGGTTCGCCCGTATATCGCCGGTATGACGCAGTCGGAGCTGTTTGCCGTGATGTGCGGCGGTCTGGCTTCTATCGCCGGTTCCGTTATGGCGGGTTATGCGCAGATGGGCGTGCCGCTGGAATATCTGATTGCGGCCTCCTTTATGGCAGCGCCGGGCGGGCTGTTGTTTGCGAAATTGATGGTGCCGGAAACGGAAAATACCCATGACCGGGAGGAAATCAGCGGATTCGTCGATGCGGAAGATAAGCCGGCCAACGTGATTGATGCCGCTGCCAGCGGTGCGGCTTCCGGCATGCAGTTGGCGTTGAATGTGGGCGCGATGCTGCTGGCGTTTATCGCGTTGATAGCGTTGCTTAACGGCATCCTCGGCGGCGTGGGCGGGTGGTTTAACTATCCGCAATTGTCGCTGGAGTTGGTTTTAGGCTGGGTTTTCTCGCCGGTGGCGTTTTTGATCGGCGTTCCCTGGAATGAGGCGACTGTCGCCGGATCTTTTATCGGTCAAAAACTGATCGTCAATGAATTTGTCGCCTATATGAATTTCAGCGAATATCTGAAAGCCGATGACGTGGTGGCGGCGAGCGGTCTCCAGGTTCTGTCCGACCATACCAAAGCGATTATTTCTTTCGCCCTTTGCGGGTTTGCTAACTTGTCATCGATAGCTATCCTTATTGGAGGACTGGGCAGTATGGCGCCGACTCGTCGTCAGGACATCGCCAGGTTCGGTTTGAAAGCGGTAACGGCGGGTACGCTTTCCAACCTGATGAGCGCCTGCATCGCCGGGTTCTTTTTAGCGTTGTGATGGTGCTTGATTTAGCAATAATAATGGGCGGGAGCCGCCCATTATTCATTGAAGGTTGAGGTGCTGGATTACCCTGAAAGTGATTTCGCCTTCAAGAGTAAAGTGACATGCTTGCTGCTTTTATTGATGACGTTGAATGGATTTCGTTCCCACAGGCTAAGGATGGCGCTATGTATCCTGGTTTCGTCGCTCGTGGTCATTTCCATTTGTCTGCTTATTCCGATGACTTGTTCGCTGAAGCGGAGGTGCCGTTTTCAGATGCGCTTGCGCGCTCGGTGCCGAAACGTCGAGCGGAGTTTCTGGCTGGCCGCTGTCTGGCGAAACAGGTACTGAGTAAGCTCGGTTATGCGGATTTCGTCCTTAACTGCGCTGAAGATCGGTCTCCGCTGTGGCCGGAAAATGTTTCCGGCTCCTTAAGTCATAACACCCATAGCATATTGTGCGCCGCGCATATCCGCACTCCCGAGTTTTCCGGCGTTGGGGTGGATATCGAAACATTCATGTCTGCGAAACGCGCCGAGTCGCTGTGGCCGGGCATTGTGGGCGAGGATGAGTACCACTGGCTACACGCCCGGGATGATGAGTTTCGCTGTTTATTGACGTTAAACTTTTCCGCCAAAGAGAGTCTGTTCAAGGCGTTGTATCCGCAGGTTAAGCACTACTTCGATTTTTTGGATGTCGGAATGGTCGCGCTGGATAGCGCCAGCCAGTCTTTTGAACTGGAGCTGCTGACTGATTTATCGCCGGCGTTTTGCGCCGGACGCCGCTTTAAAGGCGCTTACCTGCAAAGAACCGATGACATCACCACTTTTCTTTGCTGCTGAACCCGCAGGGGGATTGATACCCCGAGTTGCTGCGTATTGAGCATCCGTCGTCAGGACTCGCTGATTCGTCATGCCTTATGTCATGCCCGCGCTGGCGGGCTCCTGGCAACGCCAGGTCGGCCTCCGGAGCGAAAATCGCCATTAGCGGAGCGGGTCGCTCTCGGAAAGCGGGACATTTACACCAGCGCGGAAACCCACCACACGCGTCCGATGACGGCCAGTTCGCCGTTGATGATCTGTTCTTTGGTGACAATCTCGTCTTCGTAAAGCGGGTTGTAGGAACGTACGATGATGCTGCCGTCAGGGCGCTTGATCAGCGCCTTAACGCGTTGCAGCTCGCCCATGCGGATGGCGTACATTTTGCCGTCCCGGATTTGCCGGTCTGACAGGTTGACGGCGACCTTATCGCCGTCCGATAACTTGGGCTCCATACTGTCGCCCATGACGGTAACCACGCGGGTATCTTCCACTCGGATACCAAGCCGCCTTAAGGTATGGGTACGAAAGGGAAGCGCGTACACTTCATCTTCATCGATATCATATGCGCCTCCTCCGGCTGATAGCCTGACACCTAACAATGGAACCTCCACAAATTCATCGTCATCATTATCAATGCTTTCCCACTCGGTAACATGCAGGCGGGATGCCTTGAAATTACTGCTTTCCGGTTTCGGGTGACCAATGCCATTGAGCAACCAGTCCAGCGAATAGCCGGTTTTCTCATTAATGGCCTGGGCTGACTCACGACTCAGCGTTCCTCTTTTCAACCAGTTGTTCACGGTTTGAGGTGATGTGCCCACAATTTCTGCTAAATCCTTTTGTTTCAATCCCTCTTCGCGCATCAGGTAGCGCAGGCGTTCGGTTAGCTCTGTCATTTGCACCAACTTAAAAAATAAACATGGTGTGGATTTATTCGTTGTATTGTTGATCTACGTTGACTATAGTCTGCTTTAAGGATGATAAAATCAACAAAAAAATGACTGGATTTTTGACTAGGTGCGTGGCGACGCACATAGGCGGAATGGCCGCGCGACAAGGCCGTTCAGCATGATTCAACCATAAGATTTAAAGGAAAGACTCTATGGAACGTACATCGACACTACGTCCGTTGCGAGTAAGGTCCGGCTACCCGAACCGACGACAAACAGGCCCATGTCCTGATGGGCTAATCAAACGGGGAGGAGATAAGCATTACAGGGATACGACAGGGCTGCGGCGATGCAACCTCAGCCTATCAACACGATTCAGCGCATTTAAGCGATATGGCGTTTCTGCTGGTTATACGGAGGTTCTACGATGAAGATTGAACATGCGCTCAGCCTGTGCGGCCCTAAATCGGCCTCGCTGATGTTTACATGCAGGGATGCCGCGCCTTCGTACGTTTACCGTCAGCCAGGCAGCAACAGACCCGTCAGCCAGGCGAAAAAGGGCAGTGGATCTTCGCGGGGCGCGCGGGACAGCTATAGCGATATTCTGCTGGCGCTGGGAGTTGTTCAATCGCGGGAGGCGCTGGGGCTCAGCCTCATCCTGGCCAAGTACAATAAGGATGCTGATGAAAAAAACAAGGCGATCGAGGGGATCGCCCGTTTTGCTATGAAACAGGCGCCGAAGCTGGTGGGAAAAGCCGCGGGACGGCAGATGGCTCACTGCATCGTTTTGATGGCCAAAATGGCCGTGGAAGAATACAGCAGAACCGCGGACGATCCGCTGAATCGCTGTCGCTGCAAAGGCCGGGGCAAAGTGACGGATCTGGCGGCTTCGCGCGCGGCGGGTAAAACGATTGAGAAAGTGTGTCCCCGTTGCGGCGGTTCCGGCATGAAGCCGGTCAAGTCGGCTAGCGTCTATAAAGTGATTAAAACCGTCGTGCCTGATTTAACGCAGCGCAGCTGGTCACGGAACTGGAAAGTATTTTATGACGCGCTTATTGTCCAGTGTTATCAGGAATCTACGGCAGCAGAAAAACTATTCTCCACGGTGACCTCTCCGCAACAATAAAGTCCGAAAAAATAAAATTAACTTTTTTAAAATTAGGGCTTGCGCTCTTGTCCAAAATTGGTTAAATTAATTCCCATGATGGAGATGAAGCGATTGACTCATCACAAAAAATAAAACGAATTTTAAAGCCTGCTGCCAGCAGGCTTTTTTTATTCTGGCCCCGGATAACACCGGGGCTTTTTTTATGTCTTATTTATGGTTAACTTTTTTATAAGAGAATTCTTATTGGTTTAATCAATTTTTCAAAGGGTAAATATGAATATCAATATCTTCAGTTGGGCCGGAGTTTACGAATTAATACATGCCTGGTGGCGCGGCGATGTTCCTACTGGGGGTGTGATGCTCTCTATTTTTATCGCGATACTTCGCGTTGCCTATACCGGCGGCGGATGGCAGCGCATGCTGCTGGAAGGCGCGCTGTGCGGCGCGTTGACGCTGACGGCGGTTTCATCGCTGGAGTATTTTTCGCTGCCGAAAACGCTGACGCCGGCGTTGGGCGGCATGATCGGTTTCATCGGCGTCGAACATATTCGTCGCGCCATATTGAAGTTTTTGAATGACCGTTTTGATAACGAGAAAAAAAGCAAAAAATAACTCATCAGGTAATGATTTGTTGCATGATGAGCTGTTTTCCTGACTTGATTTTTTTAATTTCTATAAAGGAGGTGCGAGAAGTTATTTATCTGATAAAAACTATTTAAAACGAAGTCGTTTTTTTGTTGAATCACTGAAGTGAATATTTTCCGTTATATCAACGGAAGGGCATTGTTATGCCCGTCATTAGGTAAAAATCATCCATCCCAAAAAAGCAGTGACCAGAGAATTAAATTTAATTCTCTGGGCTGCTTTTATTTTTTTATAAAGAGAGAAACATTATGAATACACTTAAACAAAATAAAAAATCTTCCCTGAAAAGCAATAAACCGCATAAACCTTCTATTTGGTCGCGGGCCGATGCGCTGAAAGTCACGGAAGACGATCCGACCACCACCCAGCCGCTGGTCAGCGGAGATTTCCCGGTCATGAGCGACGAGGTGTTTATCTGGGATACCATGCCGCTGCGCGATCTGGATGGGAATATCGCATCGGTTAACGGCTGGTCGGTTATCTTCACGTTGACCGCCGCTCGTAACCCAACCGATCCTCAGTATCTGGATGAGAACGGTAATTACGATATCACCAGCGACTGGAACGACCGTCACGGCCGGGCAAAGATGTACTTCTGGTACTCGCGTACCGGTAAAGACTGGATCATGGGCGGTCGCGTCATGGCCGAGGGGGTGTCGCCGACGACGCGTGAATGGGCCGGTACGCCGATTCTGTTGAACGACAGCGGTGAAATCGATCTGTATTACACGGCGGTGACGCCGGGCGCGACGATCGTCAAAGTGCGCGGCCGGGTGGTGACTACCGATAATGCAGTGGAAATGGTGGGCTTCCACAAGGTGAAAAGCCTGTTCGAAGCGGATGGGAAAATGTACCAGACCGAAAGCCAAAACCCGTACTGGGGCTTCCGCGACCCTTGCCCGTTCCGCGATCCGAAAAGCGGCAAGCTGTACATGCTGTTTGAAGGCAACGTGGCCGGCGAGCGCGGCTCCCATGTCGTCGGTCCTGAAGAGATCGGGGATGTGCCTCCGGGCTATGAAGAGGTCGGTAATTCCCGTTACCAGACTGGTTGCGTCGGTATCGCGGTATGCCGTGACGAAGATGGCGACGACTGGGAAATGCTGCCGCCGCTGGTTACCGCGGTTGGCGTCAACGACCAGACGGAACGTCCGCACTTTGTTTTCCAGGATGGGAAGTACTACCTGTTCACCATCAGCCACAAATATACCTATGGCGATGGTCTGACCGGGCCTGACGGCGTGTACGGTTTTGTCAGTGACGATCTGTTCGGGCCTTACGTGCCGTTGAATGGTTCTGGTTTGGTGCTGGGCAACCCTTCTTCCCAGCCTTTCCAGACCTACTCGCACTACGTCATGCCCAACGGTCTGGTGACGTCCTTCATCGACTCCGTACCAACGGGGGAGGATGATGACGATGACTCCTACCGCATCGGCGGCACCGAAGCGCCGACGGTACAGATCAAACTGAAAGGTTTTCAGACCTTCGTGGTCGACGAGTTTGACTATGGTTATATTCCGCCAATGATTGACGTTGAGTTGAAATAACCTGCTACTGACCGGGCCGCTTCGGCGGCCCTTTTTCCTCACTCTCTTTGCAAAGCCAGCGGGTTGACGCCCGCAGCAACGCGTCACGCTGCCGTTTTGACGGCGGCCTGTCGCTGACGACATAGTGAAAATCGGCAATGCTGCCGTTTTGGCAGAGCGCCGTTCGGCCGAATTTCGTGCTGTCCACGGCCAGCACCCTTACCGCCGCGCCGGCCAGCAACGCACTGCGCGCTTTCACTTCGTCATCATTGAAATCGTAGAGTTCGCCCGCTTCTCCTATTCCCCCGACCGACACCACGCCTATCTCTACCCGATAGCGGCTGAAAAACGCCAGCGCATCGCCCCCGATGATATCCAAATCCCGTTTACGCACCTGCCCGCCGGCCACGATCAAATCACAATCCGGTAAGTGGCTGAGCCGTTGCGCCGCATGCAGGTTATTGGTGAACACCGTCAGCCTGATGTCAGCAGGCAAGGCGCGCGCCGCCATCTCAATCGTCGTTCCCGTTCCCAGAAAGCAGTGTTGATATGCGCCAAGCAGCGCGGCAACCTGTTCGCCAATCCAGCGTTTGCCGCTGATGTTGACGATTTCCCGCTGCCGATAGCCAATATTCTCGCGCGCGAAAGGCGCCACCAGACCGTGCCGACGCAGCAGCAGGCCTTGCTCGGTCAGTTCCCGCACATCGCTGCGCACGGTTTGTAGCGATATGCCGAAATGCTCGGCCAGTTGCTCGATACTGCATTCTCCCTGTTCTGTCGCCATCATGACGATGGCGCGCCGGCGTGATCCCGGTGTCATCTTTTCTCTCCTTGTCTTGCAGCCTTCCGGGATAATACATCGAAAGTATTAATGTATTACTACGAAATAAGCTGGTCATATTTTTGTCAGATTTCCCTGTTTTAATCATCACAACGAAACCAGGGGATACGCCGATATGTATAAGAAAATCACGCTTGCCGCGCTGCTTCTGACGATGTTCAGCACGTCAGCCCTCGCGAAAACCACGCTGGTGCTCTACACCAGCCAGCCCAATGAAGATGCCCGGATGACCGTCGACGCGTTTGAGCAGGCGCATCCGGATATCAAAGTGAATTGGATCCGCGATGGAACCACCAAACTGACCGCGCGTTTGCAGGCTGAGCTGGCCGCAGGCGGCGCGACGCCGGACGTGCTATTGATTGCCGACAGCGTGACGATGGAGTCGCTCAGGCAGCAGAATCTGCTGTCGCCGTACAAATCGCCCGAAGCCGTTCGTTACGATCCCGCGCTCTATGATGCGCAAGGCTATTACTATGGCACCAAGCTGATCACCACCGGGATCGCCTATCATCGCCAGGCGCCGGTGAAGCCCGCTTCGTGGCAGGATCTGCTCAAGCCGGCGCTGAAAAACATGACCACCATGCCCAGCCCGCTGTATTCCGGCGCGGCGCTGATTCATCTGGCGACGCTGACCGACAATCCGCAGCTTGGCTGGGCGTATTACCAGCAGTTGAAAGAAAATGGCGCCATGCCTCAGGGCGGCAACGGCGCGGTGCTGAGCGCGATTGCATCCGGCGGCAAAGCCTACGGCGTACTGGTGGATTTCATGGCGATCCGCGAGAAAGCCAAAGGCGCGCCGATTGAGTTTCTGTTTCCGCAAGAGGGCGTCAGTATCGTGACCGAACCGGTGGCGATGATGAAAGCGGCGAAAAACCCCGCTGCCGCCAAAGCCTTTATCGATTTCGTGCTGTCGGAGCAGGGGCAAAGGCTGGTGCTGAAGCAGGGGTATCTGCCAGCTCGCGCCGATCTGCCGGTGCCGGAAGGTTTTCCTCCGCGCGACCAGATCAAGTTAATGGCCTTCGACGCCGGTAAAGCGTTGGCCGGGGCCGAGCAGAACAAACAGCGCTTTAGCCAACTTTTCGGCAGCCGTTGACCATGAGCAGCCTGACCGAACGTTATCCCGCCGGCGGCAATCCTCCCAGAGGGTTGCTCTGGCTGTTGCTGGGTCTGGTTACGCTGTTCAGTCTGCTGCCGAGCCTGCGCTTGTTAATCTCGGCGCTGTTTGACTGGCATCAGGGCGCCGACAGCAGCCTGTGGCGGGTGTTATCCAGTCAGTCGACCTGGGGGGCGCTGTACAACAGTTTATATACCAGCGGAATGGGAACCTTGCTCTCCGTGCTGTTGGGCGGTCTTTTCGCTTTCTGCCTGGCGCTGACCGATATCCGCGCCAAACAGATAGGGATATTTTTGTTTATGCTGCCGATGATGATCCCGCCTCAGGTCACGGCGCTAAGCTGGCTGCAACTTTTTGGCCCCAGCAGCATCCTGTTGAACAGTCTGGGGATAGCGCCGGCCTTTGGCAGCCCGAACCCGCTTTATTCCGCGCAGGGCATCGCTCTGCTGCTGGGCATCCAGCATGCGCCGCTGGTCTTTCTGGCGTTGCGCGGTCAACTGCTTTGTTTGCCCAAGGAGCAAATTGAAGCCGCGCGCCTGAACGGGGCTTCGCTGTGGCGGGTGTTTTGCGATATCGTCCTGCCGCTGTGCCGCACCTCGCTGTGGGCGGGCGGCGCCATCGCCTTTGTGTCGGCGCTGGGCAACTTCGGTATTCCCGCGATGCTGGGGATCCCCATTTCCTACTTTGTGCTGCCGACGCAGATTTACCAGACGATGGCCGGCTTCGGCCCCGGCATGTTGAATCAGGTGGCGGCGCTGTCGGTATTGATGGGCGTACTGGCGGTGGGCATCGTTATGTTGCAAGGGCGTTTGCAGCGGCGTCATGCGCTGCCGCTTATCGGCATGGCCGGCCGCGCGCTGGCGTTCCGGCTCGGCGCGTGGCGCTGGCCGACGGAGCTGATCCTGGGGATCGTACTGTTTATGATCCTGGCCGCGCCCCTGCTGGCGCTGATCGCCACCTCGCTGGTGCCGACGCTGGGCGTGCCGCTGAATGGCAAAACGCTGACGTTTGCCGCCTACGGCGCCATGCTGGAAGGGCAGAGCGCCACCTGGCGGGCGCTGACCAACAGCATGCTGTTGTCGGTCAGCGCCGCTGTCGTCCTGATGATCCTGAGTCTGCCTCTCGCCTACCTGCTGGTACGCTATCCCAGCCGCCCGCTGCGCTGGCTGCACAATGCGATTGATATTCCCTATACCTTGCCCGGCGTGGTGCTGGCGATAGCGTTCATTCTGCTGTTTGCGCGGCCGATTCCCATCGTGAATATCGCGCTGTACGGCACGCTGACGATCATTTTTCTGGCGTATCTGGCGCGTTTCCTCACGGTCTGCCTCAAGCCCGTTCATAGCGGCATGTTGCAAATGGATCCGGCGATGGAAGAGGCGGCCAGTCTGGCGGGCGCCGGCTTTTCGCAACGGCTGCGCCATATCGTTCTGCCGCTATTGGCGCCGGCCGCCTTCGCCGGCGCGCTGCTGGTGTTTCTGACGGCGGTGAATGAACTCACCGTCTCGGCCCTGTTGTGGAGCGCGGGCAGCGAGACGCTGGGCGTCGTCATTTTCAATCTGGATGAAAGCGGCAATAAGGTGCTGGCCGCCGCCGTTTCAGTGCTGGTCGTGGCGCTGGTCGCGCTGGTTATGCTGTTGCTGAGCGGTTTGGGCCGCTATCTTCCCAAAGGAGTCATCCCATGGCAGAGCTGAAACTGGATCGGATAGGCAAACAGTTCGGCGCACAGATCGTCGTGCGCGATCTGAGCCTGACCATTCCCGCCGGCGCGTTTACCGCGTTGCTGGGTCCCAGCGGTTGCGGAAAAACCACCACGCTGCGCATGTTGGCCGGATTGGAGCAACTGACCCAGGGACGGCTGTCGTTAGGCGATAAGCTGCTGGCGGATCGCCACCATCATCTGCCGCCGGAGGCGCGCAACATGGGGATGGTGTTCCAATCCTATGCCCTGTGGCCGCATATGACGGTGGCGGAAAATGTCGGTTATCCGTTAAAGCTGAAGAAAGTTAACGGCGCCGCCCGGCAAAAGCGCGTTATGGCGGCGCTGGAAGAGGTTGAACTGGCGGCTTACGCCGATCGTTCGCCGCAGGCGCTGAGCGGCGGGCAGCGTCAGCGCGTCGCGCTGGCGCGCTGTCTGGTGTCGGAACCGCAGGTGATGCTGCTGGATGAACCTCTGGCCAATCTGGATCGGCATCTGCGCGCCACGATGGAACAGACTTTCCGTGATTTTCACCGCCGCACCGGCGCGACGTTTATCTACGTGACCCACGATCAGGCCGAAGCGATGGCGTTGGCCAGCCACATCGCGGTAATGCATCAGGGCGCGCTGATGCAGTGGGGCTCTCCCCAACAGATCTATCAATATCCGCAGAACGCCTGGATCGCGCGCTTTATCGGCAAAGGCAGCATATTGACCCTGCCCGTGGCCGAAAATGCCGCCCGTCTGGACGGCGAGCAACTGCATCACGGACTGGCGCGGACGTCCGCCGCACATGGCCGTCAGCCGATCCTGATCCGTCCTGAACATGTGGAAGTCGCGGCCGGCGGCATCGCCGCGCTGGTGGAGAGCTGTATTTTTCAGGGAGAACGCTATCTGTTGCAACTGCGGCTGGCCGATGGTCAGCCGCTGACCGCGTATCATCACTCCCCGCTGAGCGAGCGGCAGTCAGTGGCGGTACGCCTGCATCAGGGCTGGCGGCTGGAGGCGGCATGAGCGTCGGTATCGAGATTATCAGCGGTCTGCACGGCAAAGCGCCCGCGGCCATACTGGTGACGACGCCGTCGCGGCGCATTCTGCTCGATGCGGGCGGCGCGCTGGAAGCGAATGCCGAACCCTGGCCGATCCCGGACGATCTGGACGCGATCTTGCTGAGTCACGATCATGAGGATCACATCGGCGGCCTGCTGCGTTTGCCGCCCCAAACGCCGGTGTACTGTACCGCGACCACGGCCCGGGCGTTGCCCGCCGGCCTGAATGTACGGCCGATCCCGGTTCGCGGGCAATTCCAGCTTGGTTCGTTGACTGTCACCACCGGTAGCTGCGGTCATGCCTACGGCGGCGTTTGGTTTCATCTGGATCTGGCCGGCGGCCTGTTTTACAGCGGCGACGTCAGCCTGGAATCCGCGTTATTCCGTTTCGATCAACCGCCGGCGGCGCAACTGGCGCTGGTGGATGCCTCCTACGCGCTGTATGACGTGACGCAGCATCGGCAGCGGGAAGCGATCTTGTCGCAGTTGGTGCAGCCGACGCTGTGTCCGGTGCCGCCTTCCGGCCGGGCGGTGGAAATGGCATTGCTGCTGGCGCGCCGCAATGCGGCCGGCGTGGCGCTGGATGAACCTTGCCTGGCGATGTTGGTACAGATGGCGCAACATGACGATGGCAGCCTGCAACCCGGCGTACAGGCGGAACTGAAACGACTGGCCCGGACGCTGCCTCCCTTTTCAGCAGACTGCCCGGTATTGCTGACGGCGAATCCGGATGGACAGAGCGGCACCGCCGGCGCACTGCGGGCGCAGCCCGGTTTTAGCCACCGGGTTCTGTTCACCGGCCACCTCAATCAGCCATCCCGCCGGCAGTGGCGGGCCGGCGAGGTCGATTTTTGTCGTTGGAACGTCCATCCCACCCGGCATTGTCTGCGCAAGCTGGTCGCGATGCTGGCATGCCGCGCTCTGGCGCCGCTGTTTACGCCGATTGGCGCAACGGCGGCGTGGCGGCGCGCGCTGGGCTGCGAAATCATCGATCGCCCGGTCATCAGGATGAAATGATAAAGCCGATCGGCAAGCCCGTTGTTTTAATGTCGCACCGCGCAACGGATCACGCGGTGTGGACATCCTCGATATCTTCGCCGAAAAACGTTGATGTCGGCTGCCCGCAGCGATGTCCGCCGGGCGTTTTGTCGATCAGAAGTAATAACGTACGCCCAGCCGGATGCGATATTGCTCCGCATTATTGGCGATATCGCGATCCAGCCAGGACAGTTGCACAAAGGGTCGCCAGTTCGATGTCAGCTTCCACGTCGCTTTATGGTTGAGCTCCCAACTATGATCTTTGCCATTCTTGCGCCTGTAGTTATCGGTATTCAGGTAAAGGTTCGGTTCAAATTCATAGCTGAGGGTATCGTTGATTTTATAATTAACCACCATAACAAGCTGATGGTTGTCGTTGTAATTCATCTCGCTGTCGAGATCGCGCGTTTTATAATTCATATGGTTATAGCGATATTTAAAGGCCATCGATAAATCTGACGTGGCGCTATATCCCAGTTGAATATAGGGCGATATGGCGGAGCCCGAACTGGTGGAATTAACAATGCCGCCGGGACTTAACGTCAGCTTGTCGGTAATCTTCCACAGCGGATACCACCCTTCAATTTCATCAAAGCTGTGCTTAAATTGATTCAGCTTGGCGGTGTTATACACGGTTTGAAATAATAACCCGGCCCCGTTGTTAAAATTATAGCCCGCACCCAGTTTAAACTGATGTTCTTCGGATGCGCTATTCCACGCTTCCCTGACTTCGAGAAAACCGCCGGCATGGCCAACTGCGGGCAACGCCAGCGCCAGAAATACAATTTGTCTATTCATCATTTATCCTTATCAGGACGTAGGGGATCCTCAGCAGAGCTGATTAATTAATCACAGGCTATGTTTACCAGTATTTTGCTAATGGCGCGGATAAGCGCGATAACGCTTCAAAAAAGAAATAATCGCCCCAGATGTAATATTCATCAACGCCGCGGGATTTATTCATATTATAAACCGCATGCAATAAATAACCGTTATTCACGTCGGCGTGTTGATAATAGCTTGTGCAGAGCTCATCCATAATCAGCAATGCCTGCCGTTCAAAATATTCGCGTTGCGGATGTAATACCGACAAATGTTTTATCAGCTCCAGCAACCCGCATACGGCAATGGCGGCGGCGGAACTGTCCTTCGCCGTGTCGGCGGTAGTGAGATGCAAATCCCAGTTGCATATTTTATCCGCCGGCAAATAGGCCAGAAAATAACGGGCGGTTTCAATGGCGGTGACGAGGAAACGACGATCGCCGGTATAGCCATAGCTGAGGGCAAAACCATAAATCGCCCACGCCTGACCGCGCGCCCAGCAGGAGTCATCCGCAAAGCCTTGGTGGGTGGAGCCTTTGCGCGGCGCGCCGCTGTTTACATCCATATAGAAGGTATGGAAAGTTGAAAAGTCCTCGCGCACCAGATAGTCGCAGGCACGGCTGGCGTGGTTCCAGGCCAACTGCGCGTAATGCCGATCGCCGGTTTGTTCCGATGCCCAGTAGAGCAGCGGCAGGTTCATCATGCAGTCGATGATCATGCGCCCTTGCTGGCTGGGATCCTGCAAATCCCCCCATGCCTGAATAATTTTCGCCCTGGGATGGTAGCGCGCGGCCAGCAGGTTCGCCGCCTGTAAGGCATAGCGCCGCGCCGCTTCGTCCCCGGTGCCGCGCCAGGTATTTACGCAGGAGAGCGAGTAGAGAAAACCAAGATCGTGGGTTTCAATATCGTGGCGCTGCGCCAAACGTTCGCCAAAACTTGGGATTTGCTGCTGTAACTGCTGCAAAAAGACCTCATCATCGCTCATCTGCCAGGCCAGCCAGCATATGCCGCTCCAGAAGCCCGTGGTCCAGTCGGTATTCGCCGTCAGCGGATATTTGCCGTTAATGCTACAAGCGGCGGGAAATTTTCCGGCGAATTGGCTTAGTTGCCGTTTTAATTGCTCCGTCGCGCGTTGCCGTATTCCTGCGAGTAAGGTTGTGGCGCACGGTAAATCCGTTTCTTTGCTGCTCATAAGGCTCATGAAATACTCCATCAGGATAAAGTGGTATTGGTTGGTGCGGCGGTAAGATTGATCTTTTCATCGTTATCGGTCAGCACGAATATGGAAATCAGCGCAAAGAGGATCACCACGCCGCCCATAATGAAATAGGTATTGCCGAAGCCAATATGGTCGTACATATATCCAACCGGCGCGGAAACAAAGATGGTGCCGATATACATCGTGCATTGATAACCAATCAGATACATGGTGGCATTCACTTTCTTGTCGAAGTGGTTGGCGATGTATTTAAATACCGCAATAAGCAGCAGCGCGTTTTCCAGGCCGTACAGCGGTTTAATAAAGGCGATCATTAACGGCCCGGTGGCAAAACCCGATACCACAAGACGCGCGCCAATCACCAGACCGGCGAAAATTAAAGCCCGGCGCGCACCCATTTTATTCACCACCCAGGGCATGGTGAGCATGGAAATAAATTCGACAATCGCCTGTACCGTGCTCAGATAGCCGTACCATGAATTGCCTGCGGAATTACCGTGGAAGAAAGAGACGAAATAGCGCGGGAATTGCTGCTCGGCGATATGCATAATCCATACAATGCCGGCGACATAGAAACAGAAGCGCCAGAAATTGCCTTGTTTCAGCAGACGCTTAACATCCGGCAGGCTGATCTTTTTCTCCGGCACCACTGCGTTTTCGTGGTTGTCGGCGGCGGGAATTTTAATGCTGATCAACAAGCCGAGCATAATGAGCGAAGTAATACTGCTGATAGTGAAGTTGATGGTCGGGGAAATATTAAAAAGCACCCCGGCAAAGGATGCCGTCACCGCCGCGCCGCAGGAGCCCCACATTCTGATGCGGCCAAACTCAAAGCCTTTCAGTCGTCCGAACCGGTCGCAATAAGATTCCGAGGCGGCGATGCCGGCGTACCAGGCCAGGCTTAAATAGAGCGCTCCGGCCAATACCCCGGCGTAGAACGATTCGCTAAGCAGCGGGTGATAGACATAGACGAAAAACGGCATCAGCAGCGACGACATGATCGCCACAAAATAGAGCAGATGCTTTTTCATCCCCAGCTTGTCGGTAATAAAGCCGTAAATCGGTTTCATCACTACGGCAAAGGCGCCGTTTACGGCGAATACCGCGCCAATTTCCGCACTGGTTAATTTGGCCTCCAGTCCCAGCCAGATGGAGTAAAGGCTGAAACTCATGGTCCAGACAACAAAATATAAGAACATAAACGCGCTGATTTTTATGTAATCATAACGATTAACGGTGGTCATAGTACGCTCCCAAAAGGCGTGTGGTTATAGAGGGATTTCCATTAACTGGTCATCCTGTTTTATTTCTATGCTGTGCGACGTGAGTGAGATCGCGGGCAAAACGAGCGTCGAGAGAGTATGTCCGGCATCCGCCACACAGCAGAGAAGATGGCGGCCTGGCGCTAAAGTCTGCTTCAGCGTCGGCACGCTACTGCTGTAGGGAAAGCGGATATTACTGGCGGGCGGACTGATAATTTGGCTACAGGCGCGGTTCAGCGCCGGGGAGATATCGACGATCCGCGAGTAGAGGCCAGTCTCCGGGCTTCGCACCGTGCCGTTTTGCGTGTCGAACGCATCGGGCGAAAACGCAGCCAGCGGCAGCGGAAATCCCCCTTCCGCGCTCTCTAGCGGGCGGGCGTTTTGTACCAGATGGATACGCAAATGGCCGCAGGCCAACGGGATTAGCCAGGTGTCGATGGCGACATCGTGCCAGGGCGACCAGCGGGTATAGATGCCTCTGTCGCTAATGTCGCTGCGCTCATTCGTTCGGCGGCCGCGGTAATGCCCATCCTGTTCGGCGAGTAAAAGCATGGAGTCGCAGGCGCTGAGTTCGAGGCCGAAGCGGCTGCGTTCAAGGTTAAAGCCGAGCAGCGAGGAGTAGGCGAACTTGGCGTATTTGCTCTCGCTATTGGCATAGTTTTTCCCCGGCGTCTGCCCGACATTGAGCATGTAGTGGTGGCCGCTATTTTCATCATCGATAATCAACTGACCGGCGCGCGCAATCACATGTCGATGATTGCGCGGCGGCAACGGCAGTTCCGCGCTTTGCCAGAAGGGGTGATCTTCTTTCAACGCAAGGATGAGGAAAGTTTTAAACGCCCAGTAAGGTGAGCCGGGCGCGTTATACTCCTCGGCCATAATTTCATTGGCGTAACCGTAGCCGACGGTGAGAATACCGCGTGTATCGGTGATATCCTGCGCCAGCCAGTGGCGCAGGTGGCGGAAAATAAGGCCTTTCATCACCCCGAGCGGGAACACGTCAAGCCCGGCGAACACTGCCGCGCTCCAGAATGCGGCCTGGGCAAAGCGATAGGTCATGCTGCGGCCATAGGCAATGGCCGCGCCGTCTTCACTAAAAAAGTGGATGAAGTCATGCGCGAACAGGGCGGCGCGCTCGCGCAAAATCCGGCAGCGCTGCGGGTCGATATCGCGCATCAACTGTGCGTAGATCAGTCCGTAAAAATGCAGCGCCATGCCATTATAATAATCTCGCGGGCGTTTAAGCCCGTCGCTATACCAGCCATCTCCAAGATAGAAGCTGTCCAGCCGGGCAAAATGCCGCGCTACGACCTCGGGTGACCACGATTCGCCGCTCAGGCAAAGCCCCATTTCCACCATAATCGGAAAAAATGACCAGTTATTTTGCGGGATCTGCGCCTTGCGCAGCGTTCGCAGCCAGTGAAACAACTGCTGTTGCTCTTGCGCGTCAAGCTGTTGGCGAAACGTTGATTCGCTCAGCGCCAGGCCCACGCCGAACACGGCCATCTCTACGCTTCGCTGATCGAAATCTCCCGTTTCTCCCCAATAACAGGGATGCGCCGGGTTGGCGCCGGCGGCGATAAGGCGAAATAGGGCGCGGATATCAAGGTCTCCGGATTCACCGGACGCGAGTAAGGGAAATACACCCCACAGCAGGCGGCTAAAAGTTTCGAATGCCGCCGTTTTTTCTCCGTAAAGAGGAATACGATTACCTGTTAAAATGCCGGCGACGTTATCGCTTCGTTGCCGCCAGACGGCATTAAACAACGAGGTAAAACAGTCGCGTAGTGCGGTTCGGCTATTGAATTTTTCATTATTTTTGGTTGAGAGATGCATATTTACCCTCTTGATTTCTTCAAGTGAAACAATGTTTCAACTGATGATTTATTTCGTCAGAAAATAAGCATTGCGGGGATAAAAGATCGTTAAGAGGATCACAAAAGGAAACGAATAGAGCCTGAGAAAGAGGCTTTGTGCTTTATTCACAGATTATTTTTAACTATGCTGAAGTGAAATGTCACTATCTTGACCTTTAACATGATGACCGACGAAGCATTGCTGGATCGTATCTCTCTTGATGACTTTTCCGTGGAGTTCAAAAGGACTCGTGGTAAAAGCGTCAATTATTATCACTGGCACCAGTGCCTGGAACTGTTGTTTATTGAGAGCGGCGTAGGCATTGTGGTGGTGGATAATCAAAAGTTTACCGCCAGACCTGGGCGGATGTTTATTTTTCCGCAGGGAAAAATTCACAAGGTTATGGTGGAAAATACGTCGTCCAATTGTTATCAGCGCACCATCATTCATGTGGATGTGGCGATAATGTCCGGTTATCTGCGTACTTTTACTCAGCGTTATAAACTTTTTTCTGAAATATCCGCTGCCGATGCTCATGTCTCTATTTATGATCTGTCGCAATCGCAGGAAAAAATAGAAAATATCTTTGATTTATTTTGGTGTGGTTACCTTTCCTCCTCCGGGAAAAGTGAATTAATGGCATTATTATTGTTGAATATACTCGACTTTCTTTCGGCCGGTGTTCATGTGCGCGCGGGAAAGAGCGGTTTGCTGTCTTCAAAAATTATGCAGCAAATAGAAGAAGGCTATTTATACAAACTTAGTTTGCAAGACATGGCTAAAAAGCTAGGAGTTTCCGCTAGCTATGCGTCTCGTACCTTTCGCAAGGAGACTGGCGGAACCATCCAGGAGTACATTCTTATCCGTCGTATTAAACACGCCAGTGAATTACTTGAGTACACTTCTCTGTCGGTGGCGGAAGTGGCGGCACAGTCGGGTTTTAATTACACCACTTACTTTATTAAGTGTTTTAATGAAATAGTGGGGTGCGCGCCATTAAAATACAAACAGCGTTTGCTACCTAAGGTCTGATAACGATAGAACGGCGAATGTCGTTTGTCTGTTGAGATTGAAAAATAACTTAATGTTTATTATTTTTTCGCCATAATAGCCATGAAAATATAATTATATATCGGTGAGTAATCAATGAAATAGAGGTTGTCGTATCTTTGGCTTTTCCCTATGCAGTTAAAAATCAAATTTTAAATCCGGGAAAAAAACCAAAACCGAGAATGAAGAAAAGCTGTGATATTTAAGAAGAAACACGTCAACCACGATGGAAAAGGTGAATGAGTCTGCGGCTAGTCATATGGGAATACAGGTAAATAATCATAGCGTTAATATTTTCAACAGAGAGAAAGAGTATGAAGTTAATTTTTTCGCCGGCGAGGGCATACGTTAAAAATTAAAAAAAACCAGCCAACAGACTGGTTTTTCTAAATAGTACCGGGTTCTGACGAAATACCGCTCATTGTCTCGCGTTGAGCGTCAGATCTGAAAGGGCGCGGTTTTTAGTGCTCAATATACCTGTATTTTTTTCGGCCGATAAGGGCGCCGACCGCCAATACGCATACCGCGCCGGCCACACCGGCCGCATAGTGCCACCATGATGGCATAGCCGGGAGACTGATATCGCTAATCGCCATACCGCCTGCGATCCATCCCAGCAGCGCCGCGCCAAGTTTAATGATCAGCGGAAAACGCTCCATAAAGTGCAGGACCAACTTGCTGCCCCAGATGATGATCGGGATGCTGATAAAGATGCCGATAACCACCAACCCCAGATGCCCATTGGACGCGCCGGCTATCGCCACTACATTATCCAAACTCATCACGGCGTCGGCGACGATAATGGTTTTTATCGCGCTAATCAGCTTCGGGCTGGCGGTGAGGCTCTTATGATCCTCCTCATCGCCGGGAATAAGCATTTTTATGCCTATCCAGATAAGCAACGCGGCGCCTATGATTTTCAGGTACGGCAGTCCCAGCAGTTCCAGGGCGAAAAAGATCATGACAATCCGCAGGAGGATTGCGCCGAATGTGCCGGCCATGATCGCCACGTTGCGCTGGGCGACAGGGAGTTTTCGACAGGCTAAGGCAATCACGACGGCATTGTCCCCGCCCAGTAGTATATCGATAGCGATAATCTGTCCTATGGAGAACCATAACGAGGGTGAATTCAATATCTCAATCAATGTAAACGCTCCAAAGATGTCTCTTTCCTTCCTGGATTACCGGGTATGCCCGACTGGCGCCGCTGACCTACCGCTTCCGTTGACGGTTTCCAGAAAATAACCGGCGACGATAATAAAGGATGCGACGAAGAGAGCCTCTCCGCCATTGGCAATGATACGCTTTCGCGCTTCAACTGCCGAATAGTTAACGGAAAAACGCCCGGACTCCATTGCATCGCCTTCAGTCCGGGCTTCCTGATCGCGCGGCGGGACGGATTATTCGCTATCGCTATCAATTGCTTACTTGATGTTTTTATCCAGGAACGCGCGGATTGCCGGAATGATTTCCTTGCCATGGGTCTCCAGAGCAAAATGGCCGGTGTCATAAAAGCGCACATCCGCCTCGGGAATGTCGCGCTTCCATGCCTCTGCGCCGGCCGGCAGGAAATAGGGGTCGTTTTTGCCCCAGACCGCCAGAAGCGGCGGCTGTCGCTGGCGAAAATAAGCCTGGAACTGCGGGTACAGGCGGACATTCGACGCATAGTCCAGCACAAGATCTAACTGAATGTCCGCATTGCCGGGTTTGGCGACATGCAGCCCTTCCAGCGTATAGCCATCAGGCGAGACCAGACTGGGATCGCCCACGCCCTCCAGATACTGCCATTTGACTGACGCCGGGGTGGGGAAGTCGCGCAGCGCGGCGCGATTCTCCGCCGTTGGCGCCTGCCAGTACTTTTTGATCAAATCCCAGCCCTGGGCCAGTCCTTCCTCGTAGGCGTTGCCATTCTGGGAAATGATGGCGGTAATACGCTCGGGGTGCGCGCTGGCCAGGCGCCAGCCGATCGGCGCGCCATAGTCATGCACCATTACCGCGTAACGGGCGAGATGCCGCTGTTCGGTGAACTGATCAATCGTTTGCGCGAGGTTATCAAAGGTATAGGCATAAGCCCCGCGTTCTGGCGACTCGGTGTAACCGAAGGCGGGGAGGTCCGGCGCGACGACGTGATAGCGATCCGCCAGCGCCGGGATCAGATCGCGGTACATGTAAGAAGAAGCCGCGAAGCCATGCAGCAGAAGCACGGTGGGTAATGCCGGGTCGCCCGCCTCACGATAGAAGATTTTCACAGCGCCAACCTGTTCGTAGCGGTAGTGAATCTGGGGTTTGACGGTGGTTTTGATGCTCATAATGATTCCCTTGTAACCTGATTGGTGGTTATTTGAAGGTTACATAATAATTTGGTAACCTGTCTATATGTTTTTTATGGGTTACAAAAATGAGCATGTCTAATCAACAGGATCTTCATTTCATCGCCAACAACCTGGCTCTGGATTTCGTCAATAGCGCCTACGGCACCGGAGATGAAAGGCGCGACTATTTAACTGATGACGCCAGCGTCGTTGCATGGCTCAAGGCCGCTGGCGAGTTGCCTGAAGATTTCGACGGCTGTCCTGCGGGTCTGGCGCAACTGGGGCGGGCGCTGCGCGAGGAGGCGGAAACATTAATCGCAACCGCCAAAACCGGCCGACCGGGAAAAGCATTGATAGTCAATCAGATACTGGAAGCCGGCCGCCCGGTCAGGCGGCTTTTATGGGATGCGGGCAAGGCCGGTTTCATATTGAAAAATGATCGCTATGATCTCAGCGCCGCCAGTCTGCTCGAACCGGTGGCGGCTTCGCTGGCACGCCTGCTTGCGGCGGATGAACGTCAGTATGTTCGGCAGTGCGAGGCGCACGACTGCACGCTTTACTTTCTTGATGTCACTAAATCACGCCGCAGACGGTGGTGCAGCATGGCCATTTGCGGCAACAGGATGAAGGTGGCGGCATTCCGCTCGCGTAAGCACGCCGACTGACCTCTGTCGGCACGGCGATTCGCCGGATCGCCGTCGTGCGTTATCCGGTTATCTTTTTCACATGCTCTGTAGCTTTTTTTGGGTGCGCCGCCGGAGAAATTTGCACCAGAATTGCGTCTTTGTCTGCCTTTTCTCTTCGTTGAACGTGTTTTCTTCCGCACATGCGCTGGTAAAAAACGCTGTTTTTCAATTCGATAAATAAATACCCTTTTATTGTTGTGGTTTTTGAGCGCCCTTTGCTTAATTTTTAGCGCGGGTGTTTCTTTGAGCGCTTGCAAGTAAAACATACGTTCCATGCACGGCGCTCGTTGCACCCGATGACGCTCGCTGAACGGCTTGAGGCGCATATTGAACGGGAGCGCGGAAATATGGCGGGACTACAGCGCGACAGCATGCCGCAAGAGCTGGAGCGGACGGTACGACTGAATTCCCACGGCGGCGGATATCCCGCATGATTTTCGCGTGCAGCTATTGCCGCATGCGGACAACGCCGCGGAAACGGTGTTCCGCTCCAAGGCCGTCGGCGAGCCGCCGTTTATGCTGGGGATCGCCGTCTGGTGTGCGTTGCAGGACGCGATCGCGGGTCGCGGCGATAGCGCCCCTTATCGCCAGCTTGACCTGCCTGCCACGCCGGAGCGGGTATGGCGAGCGTTACAGACATCCTGAGGGTGATGAATAAGCGCGGCGAATAACTTTTTTATGGTTTCCGCGGGAGTTTTCCGTTCCGTTGTGCTGCAAACCAACTCTGGCGCATGTTTCGCATCACGGGGCTGAGGCGTTAACACTCGATCTGCAACATTTAGCGGAAATCGTCGTCCGAATCCGACTCCGCGCCGTTTATCAGGATGCTCTCGATCTGTTGCAGGTTTAACGATGCGTTAAACTTGTCCTCTATTCGTTTCTGTATAGCAGTCAGAATCGCCTCGCTATACCGGCCGTCCCCTTGCGCCTGCCGGACCGCATGGGGAGGAATATTATCACTGGTTCGGTAGAGCGGATTGATAAACGCGATGGGAATTGGGAAATCCGTGTCTTTTTCAGCAGGCGGAAAATCAGCGGTTTTAAACAATCTTGCGATTTTAGGGATGCCGTCATCGCCGGATTTCCGGGTCCAATCCCGGGTATTGGTGACGCAGGCGGGCAGCGCATAGGATTTCGCCGCCCCTTTTATTGTGGTGAAGTAATTATACTGGCGCGCCCTATGCACGGCGGATTGCGACTGAGGCGCGTCATTAAGCGCGGTATCCGTCGCTCCCGGGCGTTTCAGTCTCGTATTCATACCATTGGCGCGGATGTTGTCCAGGCTGGCTTTATTGGTGCCATGATAATAACGAAGGTCTTTATAAGCCTTATGCACATAGCGGCGCATCTCTTCCCCGCCAATGGCCGGTCGGGCGGCATTGCTGTTTTCACCGTTTGAAAAGAGATGATGAAACCGACTGAGTATGGACAACCCCATCTGTTGATGGCTTCTCCCGCCAGGTAAGGAAGATGATGATTCGGCGTCGGGAGAGGAAGGCGGATGGGGGCTTTGCGGGCTTGAAGGCGGGGTATGGTAACGTTGCTGATTCACCGCATCGCCCTCTGCATTTTGCGACACATTGAGCCAGTCCTGGCTGGCGACCGAATCATGGAACCGAATGGGAAACATATGAACATTCTCCGTAAAGAATTAATAGACTTGCCCCCCTATCCCATCAGTATCAGGGGCAGGTGACTTGCCCTATTGGTTCAACGGGGAAACCGGCATTGGAAATGAGTGTCAGTGGCCGGGATAAAGTTCCCACCAGGCTGGTTTCTTTAAATGAGTGGCGCCGGACTCGGACAAAAACGCCGGAAGCGTTTTTGCATGGCGCGTAAGCGCCAGCCCCAACGGGGCGAGCCTCATGGATGAGGTAGCTGTCAACGAAGTTGTCACCCTTAATGAGTCGGTAAGCGTCCGGCGAACTCATATTGTTAACAAAACTCTGCTGCTGCATGCTGCCCTCATTCAATAAAATAAAACGAACCTGAGGTAAAATATGGCAAAAAGCTATTCTCACCGTGAACGGCAACAGCATCGTAGGCTCAACGAGCTATAACCCTACGCCGGGAACCGATTCAGTTAATATTCGTCAGCTTAATCCAGTATATTTACCACGCAATGTGAGTTCACCGTTCGGTTACGGATGGAGCGAGATATCACTGAACCCAATTGATTAAAGACTGAGCTTTCGTCGTGAATATAGAAATTTACTATTTACCGCTTTACAGTCCAAATCTGAATGCGATAGAGCGCCTGTGGAAAGTGATGAATGAGCATGCGCGGAATAGATCGCTATTTTGAAAACACCCGCGAATTTCGGGATGCGATATACAATTTTTCCTCAACCACTCTGCCAGAAATAGTGGACGTCGCTGACGTCCAGAATTCATGATCGCTTTCAGATGCTCAAACGTGCATCTTGAAGTTTCTTTGGTATAGATTAATAATCAACAAGACATTATTGTACCTCCGCCTGAATCCATAATTTCTTATTTTTAAAATCAATTTTCACTAAGTTTTTACTCAAGAAATCAAAGCCTAACAATCCATCTGACTGGAACTCAGCGGGAAAAGAATCTAAAATGATAGCTTCAATTTTATCTGTAAGAATATTATTTACTTGAAGAGAAACTAGTTGGTAATCACTATCGTCCTCATTAATTTTAACCGTTTGCGGTGAAAGAGATTGTTCTTTTATGATCGAAATACTCGCTCCACTATCTAAAATCATTTTGTAGTTTTTTATGTCATCCGTCATCTCTATAACTAGACCTTCCTCATTAAGATGGAAAGGCATTGAAACCCATTTTTCATCTAAGTTAGCAGGAATATTATTTTCGTCGGTTATTATTATTTTTCGTTCTGGATAATTTATGGTCAGCATGTAATCATCAAATAAACCTAATCCAATAACAGGAATGTTTATATTTTTATGATCTTTATTATCACTAGAGCTATCACTAGAAAAAAACATTCCCCAATCTTTATATTCAACTACGTTTATTTTTTTAAAATGAAAAGAATTTAAAGTTAAGTTGTTGATAATAAATGATCTGCTCTCATTTATATTACCAGATAAATCCATGCTTTTTATTTTATGAGATTGTTCAGTTTTATTTTTGATCTTATCAATTAAGTTCATTGGAAGATGTAAGGATTTTTTTGAACCAGTATCCAGGCCTAAAACAACATTTTCTCCTTTGATGTTTATCGTAACAAGAGGCAAATTAAATTCATTATCAAAAGTTAAATTCCAAGCTACTTCACTACCTTGAGCAAAATTGCTCATTAATAATATAATTAATGATATTAGTTTTTTACTCATATCGCGCCTCATTGTATAATCATGTATTAAGTGCAAGGTTTGAGGTTTCATCTTTATTGATAGCAAGATATGTAAATTAATTGATTAATTACAAGGTATATAAACCGATCATTAAGTGATCAATTCATTTTTAACTATGCCGATAACTGCTACAATGTATAATACTTAAAGATGTGATCAAAATCACTTTTTTAAGCGATTTATTTCATGGTATTATATATTTTTGTAATTCCTTATAAAACAGAAATACTTTTTAAAACTCACTGGGCTAATATTTATCACAACACAAACCATTACGGCGAAAGGTATCATAACCTATAGAAATCAAATGCTAAAAGGCAATGCCAAATAAATTATCTATAGTTTGGAGAATAAAACTTTGAGTACGATGATAGATGAATCCTGATTCATGTCCCACAGAGAATCGCCGTAAATTGCGTTTAACCAAACCATCAATAAACCCGACCAACATAGCTGGTAAAATAGGCGGCATAGTCATGATGAGAATTGTCACTTGGACGATAAATATGAGTGAAGTGTAGTTCTCAACTAATAAATATGTATGTAATTATGTTGTTGCTATATTTATATACCCAATAAACCTCAAGATTAAGAGGAAAAGAATCAGATCGGTCATTCCGCCGCGTAACGGGGCGTTCTACTGGCCGCTGGAGCGGTATCAGGAGAGAAATCAGGTGGTGGCGCGCCAGCGTCTGACGGGGAGCAACGAGGAATGGAAAGAGAAAGTCGGCATACCATATGTTTTCACTGGAGGAAACGGCGATGTCACGGATGACGGGAACGCAGTCGGAAAGTGTTGGCGATGTGGATAAACGCCACTAACTGGCTGGCCAATGAAGTGGATGATGGCTATATGCATCTTCCTCGTGTGCATCCACAAATCAGCGGTCGTACCGACCAGCTGCTGCGCGCTGACATTATGCCGCTCTACGAACTGGATGAAGAGACGTTTCGCGAAGCCTCCGGGCAGAGCAATAACGCGCCAGAGGAATACATCACGCTGGCGCAGTTTCGCCAGAGCGAACGCTTCTGGTTCCGCTTTATGGATTACCTGGAGCGGTCGCTGCGGGATGTTTCCCACCAATGTGTTGAAACACTGACGCAGTTTGTCAGCAATTGCACATTTGAAGAGCGACAGATTCGCCGTTGGTGTGGTAACGCTGGAGAGATACGTCTGTACATGTCTCCGCAATGCATTGATGAGATTGATATCATGGAGTTTGATGATGACTTTTTGACGCAGTATGTCGATGGAGTTGCGGCAGGAATTTACGTGCCGGCGACCTTCCGCGCCGACGTTCATTATCGTAATGGCGCAGTGATGATCAGCTTTACGGGAGACGCGGAGGTCAACGAACCTGAGCATCCTAATGCTTCTGATTATTGTGCGGTTGTGGATGATGCTATTGAGTGGATTCGGGAAGAGTTAGAACACGTTGTTTCGTTGAGTAATGCAACTAGTCAACCGGCTGCATTGGTTCAAAAACTGGCTGCCTAAAAAATAGAAAGTACTGCAACAGGTCAATACCGGTCACTTAAGGTGATCGGTATTTTTTTAATGAATATTTAGCTCGTATTTTTCTGGTTTCTCCGGGATAACACTATGTTATCGGCCTATTCCCTTTCAGCATGGCCACAGCATCCGTACCGGGCATCTGAAACTGCACCCGATGCCGGGCGGCGACATCGAGCGCGAAAACTTTCGTATAGATTTCTGTCGATTTCAGGCTCTTGTGTCCCATCAATCCCTGTAACACTTTCAATGGCACGCCGGCATACAGCATATGCATCGCATAACTGTGCCGGAAAACATGCGGTGTGATGGGCACACTGAAGGTTACGCCGTCATCCGCGGCGCGGGCGACCGCATCATTGAGCCAGGTGCGCACGGTGCGATCGGTGATGCTCCAGATCCGCGCCGGCTCCAGCCTGCCGGTTTTCCGGCTCTTGCGTTCAAACGGAATTTTCAGCGTCGCGATCATCGTGTCCAGCTGGCTGACGTAGCCGCCATCCGACAGCGGTACCAGCCGGTGCGTCACCTGTGATTTGCGGGGCGCCCCCGGCCCGCGGGCGGCTTTTTCCTGGCGTTGTTTGAGCGTGGCCAGGGAGACATACGGGTACGGTGTATCCTGCTGAAAATCCCTGCGTGTCAGGGCCAGGGCTTCATTGATCCGGGCGCCGGTGTTCCACAGCGTCGCAATCAGCATTTTCTGGTACAGATCAGGAATGTAGTGAAGCAGGGCCGCGACTTCGACGGCCAGCAGGTATTCCGGCATGTCGCCGTGAGCCAGTGCCATCTGCCGCAGCGCCAGGGCCTTCGGATAGTCGATGGTCACCGGCAGCGGCATGGCCTGCGTCACTGTCTGGTATTCGCCCGGCAGCGTCAGCATAGCGTTAGGTCGATAATGGTTGATGTTTTCATCGCGCCTCTTTTACTCCGGCAGGTTTTTTTTCTGATTGCCGGCTAACGTCCAGGCACGCAGAGCCTGCTCATAATCCGTTTTGCCAACATTCACGACAACGTCGCCACATTAATAGCCATGAGTCCGGGGATTGATGGGAGGCCTCCCTCCAAATAACCGCGCTCCAGAGACTCATCGCCGTGCCAGTGATCAACGCACAGGGTATATGTATGGACAGTGCGCTGTTTTCATTTTCCAAATTATCATTTTCCATATTTTCACTCTCTTGCACTGAATAACATCGGGTCCGGACACACGACGGCCATTTATCGACTGAAGGGGGCCGTTTGGTTTCACGGCTCAGATCAGGAACGTAGTGGAGCAGGGTACTGCCTTCCGGGGCCAGCAGGTATTTCGGTAGTTAATCACTCTCCCGTCACTCATTCTTATGCAGTTCCTTATGGCAATACGCAGGTGTCTCGCCCTGATTGCGGATGATGTAAGACGGAAAAACCGTGATTTCAATATTCGTGTAGGGGGAAAATTTTTCAGTTCCATCAGAGCGGGACCGGAATCCATCCAGAATAATCTTTTCCTCCGCTGGGGGGGCTCCGACCTGTGACACCGCCATACTGTCTGTGTCGATCCGGGTATATCGTCCTGTCCTTTCGGTGCGCTCTGTCGCACGGAATGTCAGGGTCAGTTCTTTGCCGTTTTCGCCCTTTGGCCGCCACGTTACCACCGCATCAAAATCCGTGAGATTATTCCTGCGGGCAATCACCTTTCCTCTCGTGATCTGGGTGGTGGGAAGGCGCATCTTTCCGTCCCCTGGGAGATCGGAGCGGCAGACTACTACGCTGCCGGGGGGGTAGGCTTCGGCAAGACGTAGTATCTCCTGGTAGGTTGCTGCGCCGACGTCCGGTGTCGTGGCGGCCAGCAGAGCCGCGAGACAGATCGCACAACCCGTCCTGTTCATTTTTCTCATGGTTCTCATTTCCTTTTCAGATGACAGATGATGCCCGGTTCCGAAATCCGTCCCCCATTACTGCTCGACATCTGCGGTGGCTTTTACAATGGCGGTTATCGCCTTATCCACAGAAAACGGTCTCAGCTCACCGTTGCTCAGCTGGACCTTGTAACAGGGATGGGATACCCAACGACCATTTACACAACGTGGCTCATGCTTTACCGTAAAATGTTTAACCAGCCGACCATTCAGCTCCCATCCCGGACAACTATCACAGTAACGAACAAAGAGCTCTTTCAACTCCTCAAAAAAATCCCCATCTGAGATTGTCTCAACAACTTTCACATCCCCACGCTTGTCCATGAAATGGTTGACGGCTTCCGTTTTAGAGGTAAATGACTGCTGACCGATTTTCACCGGAATGGAACGCGCCATAGCAAACTCCTTTTGTTTAGTATGAAATCATAACCATTACGAGTAATAACTAGGGTTACTATATTTTTTGTTAATATCATATAAGTGATAGTTCCGTTTAATAAAAATCGCCACCGTAATTATCTATTCCCGTTTGCCGCACTTCCGAGTTTTTCCTATAGGCAGTTTTCGGAAGTGTAGCACGGCGCCGGGACGGGGGAGACACAACATGTAGTAGCACCAGCAACTGAAGACGCCACCAGATATAGTGTTTTGGCCGCCGGGCGGTGCCGGCGGGGCGGGGCAGATCCGGTTATGCACTTTTCGGATCCCTGATAAATTCAGGGAACAAAAAATCACCACTCACACTCAATTTATAAAAAAGTATACTTTTCAGTATTTAAGTATACTTTTTTATGAAATATAGTCCTTATCACTTTTTGATAGAAATTTTAAACTTAGGGTGAACAATATGGCTGAAGATGCCGATATCCAGTCTGACAACGAAGAAAACAACTCTTCACTAACCCTGCGGGGGATTTCAAGTCTCGCCGATCAGAATGCCTCCGCCCAGGCCAAAAAGGCCGGTAAGCCGAAAGGCACCCTCGTCAGGGAATTTATCGAGGAAGGGCTGGGCGATCCGCTGGCCAATTTTGCCCGTACAAACCCCGTATCTATTTCATTAGATGAGGAGTTGGCAGAATACGTAGGAGCAAAAATCAATGATAAAAGTTATCAGAATTATTCCTCCAGTCTACATAACGAAGTCTTTCGCCTGTTATTAAATTTAAACAAGAATAGTGAACTGAAAAGTATTCTGCTTGCTAACACCCCCTGCCTCTTTACACGGGCAGATCAGGTACTGGTTGGCTCGGAGTCAATTTTGAGAGGAGTGTCTCTGACGTTTGCATTGTTCTGTGAGTTGGCGAGCCGCGACAGGGAAACCATTGAGCAGGGATGGAAACGGATATTTCGCTCAGAGGCTCCCGGAGCGCATGAACGATATCTACAGCAGATTGACGAAATCCGACGAATAAAAAAATTGGACTTATTCAATCCAGCCATTGAGCTCTCACCCGAATGGGGCAACATCCGTGTATATCGTCCGGAGAGTTATGATCACGGTGCCTGGCGAGTGCTCATTACACTGAACAACGATAAGGACAACATAGAGTGGAGTATCCGTTTTCCGGTGCTTAACGGCCGACTCCTGACTGCCGATCCCGGTTATTCGGGTATGGCTGGGAGGAGTTCCGCTGAATGTCAGCCAGGTTTCCGATTCATAAACCGCAGGTGTGAGCTTCACTTATACACCAATGGCATCAGTGAGGATGAAAACCCGATAACCCCTCAGGATGTTATTCACCATCTGGTTGATGCCATAGAATCTAACATGCTCTGATACGTTCAGTTGCGCGGTGTAGAGGCCCTGTAATGAAAAAAAGAAGCAGTCGGTACATTATCGGTGAGGTATCGTTTTCTGCGATCGCCAGCACTTCTGTCGGTAACCAGGTTTGTCTGATGCTGAATCCTACCGAGCCGGACGCACAGAGAGAAGCCTCAAAATCGCTGAAGGCGGCGTTTTCTAGGGTGGGTCGCCAGTGTCAGGTGCACGGTGGCAACGCGCATCACCCCTTCCCGGGGCGTCGGCCGCCGAAAGGGGTACGAGCAACACACCTTTGGGTGCTAACTCTTCCGGACGCACTGGCTAGGAACAGGTGCTCAATACCTGAAGATGGCGCGCTCCTAACGGTTTTCTGAAACGAGAAAAGCCACCCCGAAGGATGGCTTTTCCGAACAACTATTGTCGCGTGAGGCCTGAACTACGGCGCACCGCTTTGATGTGCTAATTACACCAGACACATGCCACATGTGTCAATCTTTTTTAGGGAGGGCCTGATGAGCCTTGATCGGTACATTAATACAGAACGGCTTGATATCTACGTACAACATCTGAAGGTTTCCTCTGCTCAGGTGATGCCCGCATATCACTGGAATAAAGCGCTTTGTGGCGCAATGCTCCCGGCACTTCAATGTCTTGAAGTGACCCTACGAAATGCTCTTGATCAGGCTATACAAGCTAACCCTCCTCCGGCCGCAAACGGGCTTTGGCTGACTGATCATAACTGGATCTTCGATCTTCCTCGCTATATGGGTGGCAGAACTTGGCCCAAAAATAACGACAGGTACAAGCGTCCTAATCCCAAAAAACCGGTGCAGCAATCCGATGCTCAAGGTTTTCTGCTGGATCAATATGGGCATCGTGTCTTAAAGAATAAGATTCCAGTTGAAACTCAGGTAGATGCTGCAATAAATGACATCGTAAAAATGGGGAAACAGATCACTCCAAACCGTGTAATTTCAGGGCTTACCTTTGGTTTCTGGACTCAGTTGCTCACCCGATATTATGAAAATCCGAAGGGGGGGCATAAGACATTACTCTGGCCACATCTTACACGAACCGTCTTTCCTCATGCCCCCTCGCAGTTTGAACGCAAAGAAATTTGCGACCAGTTTTACCGCATCAAAGAGCTGCGCAACCGACTTTCCCATCATGAGGCCATCTGGAAGTTTCATTATGATGATCCACAGAGCGGTAAACCAGATTATGGAAACCCGGTTTACGGCGCACAGGCCAGTTGCAGCCTTCTGAGAAAACATTATGACGATATTCTGGATATGATTGGCTGGATGAGTCCTGACCGAAAAACAACTTTTCTGAGTCACTCTGCAAACCTGCGTTTTTACGCTCTTTGCTCCGTAGACGGGCTTTACAGTTACATAGCTCCGGAAAAAATCAGGACGCAGATTAAAGTCTCGCGTGGCGGTAAAGGTATCGGCAGGTTAATCAAAGTCCTCGAAAAGAATGAGTTCATTCGCATAGTCAGAGAAGGCCAGACAATACTCACCATCGGCACTGATAACTCCATCGCTATTCCATAACCCTTGACGTCCTTACTCAACCCTTAAATTACCCGGACTCCTTCCGGGTATACCAGAATTCGGATCTGAACAAAGACGAGTCAAAAAGTCATAAATCGGTGAATATAATTTACAACAAAAAATAACGTGTAGTTAATTGACTACATAGTGTTTTGAGGATACCTTTTACTTTATGATGACATATGAGGCTAATTAAATGGCAGCGATAAACGCAAAGATAGATGACGAATTGAAAGAAAAAGGGGACGCGGTACTTCGCGCTCATGATCTGAATGCCACGCAATACATCACCCTCTGCTGGATGTACCTCAAACAACACGGAAAACTCCCCTTCATTACAGATACGCGGATTTTAACCGCGGCCGATCTGACGGTCATCATTGCCGGTCAGTTTGCAGAAGCGCGGGACCAGGTGCTTAAAATCCGGGACATGTTAAAGTCCGATACGGCACTGTACGCCGACTTTGCAGCTGAGAAACGGGCCCTCACGTGCCGGATCAGTGATATTCAGCAGAACGGATGGAGACTCGAAAGCACACCGGATGACGGCGGCTCTGTCGGGGCGGCACGCCTTATGTTGCCCCGCATTAATTATCACCTAGCAGGATGTGAATTCACCCTGTCTAGGGTGACGCCTCCGCTACCGGCGCCGGTCCAGATCGTGAACGATTTTCAGATGTCCCTGCAGGAGTTCGAAAAACAGTTGGCTCTGATGCAGTCCGTGCTGCGTGATACCGGTCTATTGGCGCGGCCGGAGCCGGCGCGTGAATTCGTTTACCGGGGAGAAAACGTCACAGTGTCCGTCGTACAACCGGAGGATTACAAGCACGGGGCATGGCTAGTGCGGATACAGGCAAAATCTCTGGATAGGGAAAATGCGCTGGAAGATGCCGCACTGACCTTTCCAGCACTGGAGGGCAGAGTGTTCCTGCCCGGTAGCGTCTACGGTAAATCCGTGCGCAATGTGCAAAGCAGACAGTATCAGCTGGGATTCACCTTCCGTAGCGGCGTCAGCGAGTTTCACATGTACAGCAATGGCCATGAAGAACAAGCGAACCCGACATCGCCTGACATGCTGGCATCCTGCCTGTCAGCCTGTGTGGACGAGTATCTGCTGGAGCTCCTGCAGTCAATGTCAGGCAATCAACCTTAAGGATAATCGAATGTACAATAATGAAGAAGGGATCCGAATCTTGCGAAAGAGCTGCAACGCATCGGAGAACTGATGGGGGAGAGGGTGAATAATGTCTGAATGTAGGGTGTTTCTAAAAGAAAAAACCCCGACTTAAGCCGGGGTCAAAATCTGCGGTCTTTATGAAAGGTCTTACACCCGAAGGCCATTGGTTCCTTTCACCAACCTGAGTCGAATACTACTGGTTGCTGGCAAAGGTGTCAAGTCAACGCTGGCAGATGCATAGCCAGAACAAGGAGAATATATGCCGGATAGTGTGGCTTACCAGCCAGATTTAATGGACAGGATCTTCACACAGAAAAGAATGCACAGCTACCAAAGAGTGTTCGGGAGACTGACTGACCGTGAAATGGTGGGGATTTATATCTGGAATCAGACGCTGGGTGGCGAACTCTATCCGCTGCTGAGCGCCGCTGAAATTACCCTACGAAATGCTATTGATAGTGCATTCATCACCTTTGCAGGTCAACGGTGGTGGAAAAGGGTTCAGTATAAAAGTTATGCCTCCGTAGCAGGCCATATACCTCCTTTTGAGGTTAAGGCGATGAAAGATAATTTTTCCAAAGCGGCCGTCTACGTCAGGAAGGAAAAACATCAGCGTTATCATAGGAGAAATCACACTCCCAGCCATGAGGAGATCGTGGCCAGTACCGAATTCTCCACCTGGGAGTTTGCAATGAATGACGAACTGCTGGGGCCGGGTCTCTTCTGGAATACCATGATAACTCAAGTATTTAAGGGGCAATGGCCCTCGCAAAGTGGCGCCAACACACTATCGACGGCCCGGGATCAGGTCAAAACGATACGCGAATACCGCAACCGTGTAGCGCATAACGAACCTTTGTGGAAGGCTTATCAGGTCAATACGCCGCAGGATGCTATTGCCTACATTAATACGAAGATTGATACCGTTGAGCAGCTAATACAACTATTGTCTCCGGAAAAGCATGATCTGCTGACTAAGCACCGTCTGTTCAGTAATGCCCGCAGAATTAATTCGCTATCTGAAATCACGCGTTTCCGTACTACAGGTAATGCGCAGTGGCTTGGTTCATTTGGCGATGTTACGTCAGCATTCCAGCATGCAAAAGACACTAACAGTCCTGTGCTGTGTAAACTCAGTCCCGGAGCCGAGCCCTTCCTTATTATCCCCCAATAAATTCACCTGGTTGCTGGGCCATCATAATAAACAGACCCGGAACTTTCCGGGTTTGCCTTTTTTCGGATCTGCCGGCAAAAAACACCCCCGCGCCCGTATTTTCTGTATTACCCATATTGCATGTACGGATTGTACGATATGTATTGAATGTATTATGTATGTATCAAGTGTATTTTGTGTATTGTGTATTTTTTTGTTCCGGTTACACTCTGTTCATCAGCCCTGAACCCGGAGCATACCTGTGAGTACCCTGATCCCTAACCTTAACCTTCCTGCCGACACCGTCCGCCGTATCGAGGACGCCGCCGCCGCGCTCATCGCCGCCGGCAACGCCAACCCGACCAACGAGCAGGTCCGTCAGCACCTGGGCGGCGGCTCGCTGTCGCACATCTCCCCGGTGATGCGCGCGTTCCGCGCCCGTCAGCGGGAGTTGGCCGGCGACCAGCGCCCGGCGCTGCCGGCGGAATTGCAGCAACTGCTGACCGGCCAGCTGGGACTGCTGTGGCAGGCGGCCTGTCAACAGGCGGAGGCGGACACCCTGGCGGCGCGGGAGCAGGCGGATGCGGACGTGGCGCAGGCCGATCAGGAGCGCGACGCCGCCCAGGCCAACGTGGCGCGGCTGGAAAGCGAGCTGGCCGTACTGCGGGAAGTGGTGACCGAGCGCGACCGGCTGCTGGACGAGGTGCGCGAGCTGCGCGCGCAGAGCACCACGCTGCGCGAGAGCGTGGCTCGCCTGAGCGCCACCGGGGAGCACCTGACGGCGCAGCTGAAGGAGGCCAAAGCCGAGCTGAAGGCCTCTCGGAGCGAAACCCAGACGCTACAGGGCGAACTGCTGCAACTGGCGCGGAGCGAAGCGAAAGCGGGGAGGATAAAGGCATGAGTGGAGCACATATTTTCATCGGCACACGCACCGACAAGGGACGCTATGGTCCGCAAAGTAAAGACATGGCTCTGACCGACCTGGTGACACTGTTGGCGCCTGTAGCGATCCCGACGCAGTATGTTATCCCCGATCTGACGCCCCTCGTCCTGCGCTTTAATGCGCAAATCCAAGAGCATCTGGCCGCACAGGCGAATGAACAGCGTGACACGCAGCTGATGCAGGATTACGACGCGCTATTCAACGCCTGGCGCCGGGCGGCAACCTACGAAAATAGCGATCGGCGCAGCCGCGCGTGGGAAAACGTCATCGACAAAGCGGAGGCTTTTCTTCAGGCGCTGAAGCCGACCTTTCCGCCGAAGGTGTCTGAAGAAAACTGGAAAAGCCCGCTTATCAGCAAGATTGAACATACCGGGCGTGTGTATACCGAAGCCCTGCTGTTCATCATTACCGCCCGCGCCGCCCTGGAGCCCGAAACGCTTTACCGTGACGCCACCCTGCGCGATTACTGCCGCTGGCTCCGGGACTGGGTAAAGGCATACCTGACACAGGATGACCATTATTACCTGCTGCTCAATGCGGCCTTATGCCGGCAGGACGACTATCCTGCCGTGCAGGTGCTCGGTCCCGCCGCCGCCCCGCAGTCGGCCGACGCCTTTCTGGCCGCGCGGATCAGAGCACAGAAAGACCAGTATGTAGACAACACTCCGCGTTTCGGCTCTGGTTTCTTTCCATCTGAGCCCAAGGCGGAAACGACGAAACACACGCTCGTCGGCAAGCAGTTTTATGACCACCATTGGGACATGGTGCATACCCTGCGCGATCTGCTCTACCGGGCTGAGCGGATCGAGGCGTTTCTCACCGAACTTGAGCAGCACGGCGCCGACGTGGTGTTTGACCAACAGGGGGATATCACGGAAATCGTCAAGGCTCTGTTGAAAGGGGACGAGCCTCAGCTGCCCGCGGCGCCCGGACAGGAAAACCCATAAGCATAACGCCCGCATCGCGGGTTTTATTACCCAGAGGTTAGAGGGGAAGCCATGATGAGTAGCATGCCTGGCCATTTCGTCGGTTACCGAAAGTTCGCCGTTGATCGGGATTGGCTCAAGCGTCAAGAATTGTGGCGCGATCAGGAGCGTCGCCGCCGGTTCGAACAGTGGATCACAGTAACCCGACTAAAATCAACCCGGCTTTGGACTGAGTGGGCCATTAAGCAATGGCTAGGCCAACCCCAGAGGCAAGGTAAATATAACGTGTTTTCGGTGGAGGATGTGAAGGCTGCCGAGCGTAAGAAAGCGTTTAAAGACTGGCGTCTACCAAGACTTGAAAAGAAGCGGTCTACTGATGCATTTTTCGAAATACCAAAGTTATAGAATTGGGAGTTCTTTATGGCCATCTCTGTTTCGTATTTGCTGTTTCTCGTGGTGCTTACCCTGCTCCTGTCCTATTTCATGGCTGGACTCTTTTTTGGAAAAGGCATACTTCCCGAGTGTCTCAAGATCAGGAACTGGAGCGTCGCGGCTTTCGTTTCTTTTGTGGTATTTGAGTCCGCTCTTCTTTACATCGTGAGTTTACAAGCGACCGGCTATATGCCGACTTTACAGCAGGTCTTTTAATTTGACAGGCGGGCGTGCAGGTGAACCCATAGGTATGTCATCGGCACAGAAAATAACGGTTCAGATCACTTTGAGAGGAACACAGCATGTTTATGAAGAGTTCCAGAGTCCCGCTTAATAATTTTTAAAATGCAAAAAGAGTTTCCTCTTGTCTGGGGGGAATAGTCGCTCAAGACTGTCCCGCTTACAGGCAGGAGGCATGCATGCTCACCCGAATAAAACATTTTCTTGTTGGCGCGGATACGGTTTCCCGAAATAAGACTGTTGCCACTCAACAGCCGTGTCCATCCGGATATCATGCGACTCACCTTGTTGAGGTATTGATTACCCCCCACAACGCCAGCGCTTTCTTCAGCAACTGAATGACAATAATGCGCTGCCGGAAGGGCTTTATCGGCAGTTTTATCTGGCCCCCTTGTTTTCTCTGCTAAGCCGCGTACAAAGTCTTCCTGCTGCCAAAGAGGGGGACTGGGCGTATGCCGGCGCCTTTGGCGATTTAACCATCAGGTTTGTTGCCTACGCCGTCAGGCTGGCGAAAGGGAGAACGCTTCCGCCGGGGATCCCCCCGGAGGAGCAGGCGGCTCAGGGATTACTCTGGAATGCGGTGGTGTTCTGGTCAGCACTGTTTTATCACCTGCCGCTTCTTTGTGAGTGGGAAGGTGAGCTGGATGGCGGAGAGCTTTGGCTACCTGGATTCACGGTTCCGGGAAAACCGTTTCGCTTTCGGTATTGTACTGAACGGTTGCCCCAGTCATATGTGCAAGGGCGGCTATCGTTACTGGCTGGTCAGCTATTACCATCATCCGCTATCCCGTGGTTGTTGAGCATTCCTGATGCCTTCGACTGCCTGACGGAACGAATGCAGGGGAGGCCAGCAACTGTCGCACTGATTGATGAACTGTTACTCACTGCCGCAGAGAAATGCGGTGCGCCGCCGTTAATCGGACGGTCGGCTTCCCCTGTATCGTCAGTGTCCCTCATTGATAATGCTGAGCCTCAAGCATCTTCTCCAGAACCGTTGGTGGCATCGGCGTTAACGTCGGCATTACCTGAGAATAGTCCAGTTGCGGCCGATAATGGTCCTCCTCCGGAAACAGAAAATGAATCACTAAAACAGGATCTCCCCCCTTTGACTGCGCTGGTTTCAGTATTGGATGCAATGGCACCAAAGACTGAAAGTGAAACGTCCGAAAAAAATGACCAACATACGGCAAACTCACCTCCTGTTGCTGTTCAGGATGATACCCAGGCGCTATTAGGTCTTTTTTCAGGCATGACCGATATCCCAACACCAAATGTCGAGTCGGTAGCTGATACCGACGTCACCATGCAGGATGAGATAAAAAATAAAGAGGAGACTGAAAACGACAAACTTGTTGAACCTAAAGATTTCGTTACTTTCCATACAAAGAGCGATGCCGATCGGGACGAAAATAATAAAGGGGCTGTATTTCTGGAGTGGTTATCCGCAGGTCTGATTAGCGGTGAAATAACAATAAATGAGGAAGGAGCCCGAGCCCACATTGTCGCCGGGTTCGTTTTTTTGTGTGTGCCTGAAATATTTTATCTGTTTCAGAAGAAAACAGAAAATAAGGGAAAACGTAACGCGTTACAGGCTTCGTTTGAACGTTTAGGCGTGCATCGTGTCGCTGATGGTAAACGTTTCATACAGGCCAGAATATACAGCACCCCCTCAGGAACAGGGACGTATCAGAACATTAACGGTTATCTGGTTAAAGCTTCATCGCTTTATCGCGGAAATCGCATCCCCGATGAGCGCGCATTGTTGATCTTGCCTTGACGTATGGCAATCTGATTAGCGGACTAATTTTTTAGTCTGCACACAGCAAAGGTGTATTTTGTGCTCTGTAAATATAAGGGAAAATATATGTCTGATAAGTCAATGATCTGGGATGAATTGGTAGATGAATATTTTTTTTCTCATAATCTTCGCAGAGCGACAGAAATCAGCTATTTAAAAGTGGTTAATGGTTTCAAACGATACATGGGCGAGGGGGTAGAGCCAAATCAAATAACACACAGAGATGTGTTGAGATGGCGACGAAATATCTTGAAAGAGAGAAACTTATCGGCGCATACCTGGAATAATAAAGTAGCGCATATGCGAGCAATATTTAATTTTGCTATAGAGCAGCAATTAATCGAACAGGAAAAGAATCCGTTCAACGATGTGGTTGTGCAGAAGGATCGTAAGAAAAAGAAAACCCTGACGCGTGAACAACTAACGACAATTTATCTCCTTATGCAGCGAATAGAAACCGAAGATCCTCATTCGACCTGGGGACAACGGTGTGCGCTTTATCCCGCCTGGTATTGGCTGACAGTCCTCGATACTCTGCGCTATACCGGCATGAGGCAGAATCAGTTGCTGCATATCCGGTTACAGGACATCAATCTCGACGAGGGATATATTGAATTGCGGCTGGAAGGGAGTAAGACGCACCGTGAGTGGCGTGTGCCGGCCGTTCGTCAGTTACGCACCCGATTAGCCGCTTTATTGGCTCGTGCGAAACTGGCCGGGGCACAGCCCGCCGATGTGTTGTTTGATGTCACCCGCTTTATGAAATCCCGTCGGCACCAGGACGAGTATCAGTACGATGAAGCGAGAGCATTACAAACGACCCGATCATTTTTTTATCGCCTGTCCCGTGATTGCGGGTTTGCTGTATCTCCTCACCGGTTCCGACACACGCTGGCGACGGAACTGATGAAGGCGCCCGAGCGCAATCTTCAACTGGTCAAGGATCTGCTGGGGCATCGCAGTGTGAGCACGACAATGGAATACATTGAGCTGAATATGGAGATAGTAGGGCGAACGTTGGAAAAAGAGCTGGCGTTACATACGGATATTTATGCGCAACCCGTTTTACATGACTTGACAGTAATGTAATTCACTGTAACCATAAGCGGGAACGAGAAAAGGGAATCTGCGGGCATGCAGATTCCCTATCTTGAGGATTCAGTTCTTATCCACAGTGCAGCCTTTTCGACTGTCTCTGCACCGGAACGATTTTATGACCGAACCCTGTATTAACCGCCCGTTAAGTTTCTCACTCTTAACCAGCGTGCTTTGATGCAAGTGGTGCCCGGACTCGGAATCGAACCAAGGACACGAGGATTTTCAATCCTCTGCTCTACCGACTGAGCTATCCGGGCAACGGGGCGCATTAAACCGTATTGCCTACGCGTCGTCAACGGATTTATGCGCTAAACCGTGGAAAACCCTGCCGACTGCCGACTTTTCAGCCAAAGCGCGGGGCGCGCCACGTTTGACTGCTGATGTCAGGTCAATGCGCCATTTTTGCGACAAAGGGAAATACGTAAGATGTCTTCCGCCAGCCGTTGTGCCGTCGCAATACTGGATGCCTGATGTTTTACCAGCAGCTTGCTTAAGCAGCCTTCCAGAATCAGTTCCATCTGTTGCGCCACCATTTCCGGGTCGTCCGTTTCCAGCTCATCCAGCAAATCGCGCGTGTAGCGATAAGACGCCTGTTTTTGCTGTTCGGCGATTTGGTGAATAGGATGGTTAATATCAGGAAAGAAGCTACAGGCGGCGATAAACAGGCAGCCGGGATAGCGCTGTTGTTTTACCGCATTATGCAAAACCTGATACCTCGCCAGCAGTTTTTGCTCAATACTTTTCGTTTCATCCAGCAGCACCTGCCGCCGCCAGACATCAACCTGTTGACTGTGGTAGCGCAGGCTGTCATAAAGCAGGGCTTCCCGGTCGGGCCAGAACGGCTGTAGCTCAGCCAGCGGAACGTCCAGTTTTTTAGCCAACATGTCCAGCGTGGTCATGGCGAAACCGTGTTGCTCTAACAGAGTGAGCGCTTGTTCAAGTACCTCTTCCCGTTGCATTGGGTTTCCTCCAAAAGAGCTGTGGCCAGAAAGAATAGTGTCGTTTATGGGGCGAACTTCTGCAAATGCGCCTGAAATTTCTCCGCATCCATAAAACCGGTGACGCGTGAGCCGGGGATCTCTTTGCCTTGCGCATCAAAAAACAGGATGGTGGGCAACCCCAGAATCTGTAGCTGCTTCAACAGATCGCTCTGTTCTTCCCGATTTTGGGTGACATCCGCCTGCAATAACGTCATGCGCGATAAACGTTGCCGTACGCTGTTATCGCTGAAGGTGTATTTTTCAAACTCTTTACAGGCCACGCACCAATCGGCGTACAGATCGAGCATCACGGGTTGGTGGCTTGCCGCCAGCGCATGATGCAAACCGGCGACGTTCGTCACCGGTGTAAAATCGAGAGCGGATGAAGCAGGTTGTTGTTCCGAGAGCTCAGGGGACAATACCCAATCCTGAAGCGGCCTGGCGCTGACTAACGCGCCAGCCAGCAGCAATAGCTGAACGCCGCGCATCCAGCCTTTGCCGCTGCGTAAGCTCAGTGCGAATGCCCAGCCGAAAAAGGCGACGCCCAGCAGACTCCACAATCTGACGCCCCAGTTTTCACCCAGTATGCGCTCCAGCAGAAAAACCGGCAGCGCCAGAATAACAAAGCCGAAGGCTTCTTTGACGTATTGCATCCACGGGCCGCTGCGCGGCAACAGCCGGTTGCCGAATAGCGTGACCAGAATCAACGGCAGCCCCATGCCGAACGCATACAAATACAGCGAACCGCCTCCCGCCCATAAATTACCGCTTTGCGCGATATAAAGCAGGATGGCGCTAAGCGGCGCGGTGGTGCAAGGCGAGCAAATCAGTCCCGCCAGCGCTCCCATGCTGAATACGCCGACCAGCGAACCGCTTTGCTGGCGATTGCTCCATTCCGTCAGCCTGGTCTGTATGGCGGACGGCAGTTGCAGGGTATACAGGCCGAACATCGACAGCGCCAGTGCGACGAACAGCGCCGATAGGCCAATCAGCACATACGGATGTTGCAGCGCGGCCTGAAAGCGTAGTCCTGCGGCGGCGACGATCAGCCCCAGCAGCGTGTAGGTCAGCGCCATCCCCTGTACATAAGTCATCGACAGCCAGAAGGTTCGTCGGGGCGTCAACTGCGTTTTCCTGCCGAGCACCAGGGCGGATATCAACGGATACATCGGCAACACGCAGGGCGTAAACGCCACGCCGATGCCAATCAGCAACGTCCACCAGGGGGAGAAGGGCAGCGGCGTTGGCGCGGGCTGTTGTACGGAGCCTCCGCCGGCGGACTGGACCAACTGGCTCAACGGGATGATGCGCGTCTCCGGCGGGTAGCAAAATCCGGCTTCGGCGCAGCCCTGATAGCTCACTTTTACCGTGGCGTTTTCCTGCGCCTGACGCAGCGGTACGGTCAGCGCCAGATGTTGTTTATAAATGAAAACCTGACCGAAATAGTCATCCTGATGGCTGATGCCCGCCGGCAGGTTGATCTCGCCAAGCGCCGCGTCGCTGCTTTCCAGCTTTATCTGCTGACGGTAGAGGTAATAGCCAGGCTGTATTTGCCAACTCACCGTGAGTTGGTTATTCCGTTGCTGGAAGTCAAAGGCAAAGGCTTGATCGACAGGTAAAAACGATGAGCCGGCATGATTGCCGAAGCCGGCTTGACCAAAAGGGGAGGCGGCGGCGGCAAGCGCCGCGCCGAGCAGGATAATCAGCGTAAAGATGCGGTGAGCCATGTCAGATAATCGTTGTCGCCATGCAGTACCGGTAACACCAGCAGTTCCGGCGTTTGATAAGGATGGTGTTGTTTCAGGTGAGTCAGCAGGGCGTGCTGATGTGACGTATCGCTTTTGATCAGCATTTGTACTTCTGATTGCCGCTCCAGTTTGCCTTCCCAATAATAAAGCGATTGAACGCCGGGCAGCAGCGTCACGCAGGCGGCGAGTTGCGTTTCCAGTAATGATGCGGCAAGGCGTTGCGCGCAAGGTTCGTCTGGCGCGGTACAGAGTATGACGACGGCATCGCAAGCAGGACGGTCTGACATCGTGGCCTCCGTTTATGGTGAACATGAGGAACACTATACCTTGCTTTGTATCCTGAGGGGAATCGCGCGGCCGGCGCGGTTAAGACACAGGCACGCCGTTTTCAGGAAACGGCGTGCCTTAAGGCGGAGAATTAAGGCTGTTCGTTCTCGTCGGTGTAACGTTTGGCTTTGTACGCCGGGTGCATCAGGTTCTGCGTGGAGAAAATATCGTCCAGTTCGGCTTCGGTTAGTAAACCGCGTTCCAGAACGACTTCGCGCACGCTTTTGCCGGTTTCGGCGCAGATTTTGCCGACGATATCGCCGTTGTGGTGGCCGATGAACGGGTTCAGGTAGGTGACGATGCCGATGGAGTTGAAGACATAGGCTTCGCAAATCTCTTTATTGGCGGTAATGCCGCTCACGCATTTTTCCAGCAGGTTGTAGCAGGCATTGGACAAAATATGCGTCGACTCAAACATTGCCTGACCGATAACCGGCTCCATAACGTTTAACTGAAGCTGTCCGGCTTCAGCGGCCATCGTGACGCAGGTGTCGTTGCCGATCACCTTGAAGCAAACCTGATTGACCACTTCCGGCACCACCGGGTTGACTTTGGCCGGCATGATTGATGAACCGGCCTGCAACTGCGGCAGGTTGATTTCGTTCAAACCGGTTCGCGGCCCGGAGGACAACAGGCGCAGATCGTTGCAGATTTTCGACAGCTTCACGGCCACGCGCTTAAGCGAACTATGCACCATAACGTATGCGCCGCAGTCGGAGGTCGCTTCAATCAGATCTTCCGCGGGTACGCACGGCAGGCCGCTGACTTCCGCCAGGCGTTTTACCGCCAACTGCTGATAGCCGTCCGGCGTGTTGAGCTTGGTGCCGATCGCCGTCGCGCCCAGATTCACTTCCAATAACAGTTCCGCGGTACGCAGCAGGTTTTTATTTTCTTCTTTCAGCAACACATTGAAAGCATGGAATTCCTGACCCAACGTCATGGGAACCGCATCTTGCAGTTGGGTGCGTCCCATTTTCAATATGTTTTCAAACTCTTTGGCTTTGCGTTCGAAGCCGTCGCCAAGCTGCGTCAGCGAGTCAATCAGTTTCAGAATCGAGGCGTACACCGCGATACGGAATCCGGTAGGATAGACGTCATTGGTTGATTGACACTTGTTCAGGTGATCGTTGGGATTGAGATACTGGTATTCGCCTTTTTGATGTCCCATCAATTCCAGACCGATATTGGCCAACACTTCGTTGGTATTCATATTTACCGAGGTGCCAGCGCCGCCCTGGTAAACGTCAATCGGGAATTGATCCATGCATTTGCCGTTATTCAGCACTTCATCACACGCCTGGATAATGACATCGGCAATTTTTCGGGGGATAGTTTGCAGTTCCTTGTTCGCCAGTGCAGCAGCTTTTTTAACCATGACCATACCGCGTACAAATTCCGGAATGTCGCTGATTTTACTGTTACTGATGTAAAAATTTTCGACAGCCCGTGAGGTATGAACGCCATAATAGGCATCAGCGGGAACTTCTTTGGTACCTAACAGGTCTTCTTCAATACGAAAATTATCTGACATGAGAGCCTTCTCTATATTCTACCGACTAGAAATTGTTTGAACTAATTGCACTGTCACGGACATGATTGCAGAATGTTTAACTAAAACCATGCTCATTATCGTGATGATATGCTGTACGTATCAAAAAAATAGTAGCCTGGATCACTATCTGATCTTTCCATTACACTCAGATAAATGAACTGTGATAGTCGTCACGACTGGCTACTTTAAGATAACAAATGGCTTTGTCATAGCTTGAAAACAGCCGATCTCGCTACCACCTCAGTAGATTATAATGTGCAGTGCAGCGATGCCTGGTCATATTTGTTTTCTATAACATAATTTGTTTACAACAATAGCGCTTGTTTTTAACAGCGGGCGTTATCAAAAACAGGAGAATCAGGTGCGCTGGTTACCATTGCTGTTAATTTTTCTTTTCGTTTACATAGAGATATCTCTGTTCATTCAGGTGGCGGAGGTGCTGGGCGTCGCAATAACCCTGTTGCTGGTGGTGTTCACTTCCTGCGTCGGCGTGTCGCTGGTGCGCAATCAGGGAATGAAAACGATTGTGCAAATGCAACAGAAAATGGAACAGGGAGAGAGCCCCGCGGCGGAGATGGTGAAAAGCGTATCGTTGGTGCTGGCGGGATTCCTGCTTTTGGTGCCGGGCTTTTTCACCGATTTCCTGGGACTGTTGTTACTGTTGCCGCCGGTACAAAAGCGCCTGACCCTTAAGCTGATGCCGCATTTGCATATCTGGCGTTCCGGCCCCGGCGCGTCGGCTTCCGGCGGCAATACGTTTGAAGGCGAGTATCAGCGTAAAGATGACGCCGGTAGAAATATTGAGCATCAGGATAAAAACGACGATCGCTGAGCGTGTGATAAGTTAAAAAGCAAACAAGGATTATCATATTGATAATCCTTGTTTTTTATTTTATTGAGTATAAAAAGTCATCGTTTGACGCAAAAAAAATGAATTTCCTCCCTTGAAGGGGTAAGAAACGCCCCCATCTAGAACACCACAAGGCCGGATATGAGGGCATATCCGGCGTTTATCCCAAAACTGATATGGACTTTCTCAAAGGAGAGCTATCAATGAAAATTCGTCCATTGCATGACCGCGTGATCGTCAAGCGCAAAGAAGTTGAGTCCAAATCTGCTGGCGGTATCGTTCTGACCGGCTCCGCCGCAGGTAAATCTACCCGTGGTGAAGTACTGGCCATCGGCCATGGGCGCATCCTGGAAAACGGTGAAGTTAAACCGCTGGATGTGAAAGTAGGCGATATCGTTATTTTCAATGATGGCTATGGCGTGAAGGCAGAGAAGATTGATAACGAAGAAGTCTTGATCATGTCTGAAAGCGATATCCTGGCAATTGTTGAAGCGTAATTGCGCGTAACTCATCTGAACTGAACGAATTTAAGGGAAATACACCAATGGCAGCTAAAGACGTAAAATTCGGTAATGACGCTCGCGTAAAAATGCTGCGCGGCGTAAATGTACTGGCTGATGCAGTGAAGGTTACCCTGGGTCCTAAAGGCCGTAACGTGGTACTGGATAAATCCTTCGGTGCGCCAAACATCACTAAAGACGGCGTGTCTGTTGCGCGTGAAATCGAACTGGAAGACAAGTTCGAAAACATGGGCGCTCAGATGGTTAAAGAAGTCGCCTCCAAAGCGAACGACGCGGCGGGCGACGGTACGACCACTGCGACCGTGCTGGCTCAGTCCATCATCACTGAAGGTCTGAAAGCCGTTGCCGCGGGTATGAACCCGATGGATTTAAAACGCGGTATCGATAAAGCTGTTATCGCCGCGGTTGAAGAATTGAAAAAACAATCCGCCCCTTGTTCTGATTTCAAAGCCATCGCACAGGTTGGCACCATCTCTGCAAACTCCGACGAAACCGTGGGTAAACTCATTGCGGAAGCCATGGAAAAAGTGGGCAAAGAAGGCGTTATCACCGTTGAAGAAGGTTCCGGTCTGCAAGACGAGCTGGACGTAGTTGAAGGTATGCAGTTCGATCGCGGCTACCTGTCCCCTTACTTCATCAACAAGCCGGAAACCGGTTCTATTGAACTGGAAAGCCCGTTCATCCTGCTGGCTGACAAGAAAATCTCCAACATCCGCGAACTGCTGCCGGTTCTGGAAGCCGTCGCTAAATCAGGCAAACCGTTGCTGATCATCGCAGAAGATGTTGAAGGCGAAGCGCTGGCGACATTGGTGGTTAACACCATGCGCGGTATCGTGAAAGTGGCTGCGGTTAAAGCGCCTGGCTTCGGCGATCGCCGTAAAGCGATGTTGCAGGATATCGCTATCCTGACCGCAGGTACGGTTATCTCTGAAGAGATCGGTCTGGAACTGGAAAAAACCACGCTGGAAGATCTGGGTCAGGCAAAACGCGTTGTTATCAACAAAGATACCACTATCATCATCGACGGCGTGGGCGACCAGGCGACTATCGAAGGTCGTGTTACTCAGATCCGTCAGCAGATTGAAGACGCGACTTCAGACTACGACAAAGAAAAACTGCAAGAACGCGTGGCCAAACTGGCTGGCGGCGTAGCCGTTATCAAAGTCGGCGCAGCAACTGAAGTTGAAATGAAAGAGAAGAAAGCGCGCGTTGAGGATGCTCTGCACGCTACCCGTGCGGCAGTTGAAGAAGGCGTGGTCGCCGGTGGCGGCGTGGCGCTGATTCGTGCGGCTTCCTCCATTGCTGCGACTGGCCTGAAAGGCGACAACGAAGACCAGAATGTCGGTATCAAAGTTGCGCTGCGCGCCATGGAATCCCCTCTGCGTCAGATCGTGGTTAACGCCGGCGAAGAAGCCTCGGTTATTGCTAACACCGTTAAAGCGGGTGAAGGCAACTATGGCTACAACGCGGCGACTGAAGAATACGGCGATATGCTGGAATTCGGTATCCTGGATCCAACCAAAGTGACCCGTTCCGCTCTGCAATACGCAGCTTCTGTCGCCGGTCTGATGATCACCACCGAATGTATGGTGACCGATCTGCCGAAAGAAGAAAAAGTAGATTTAGGTGCAGCCGGCGGTATGGGCGGCATGGGCGGTATGGGCGGCATGATGTAATGCGCCGTCGCTGCCATGAGGGCTAATATTCTCATGGCGGCATGACCCGCTTTACATTTGTTTTCTCTATGCTGTACAAAAGGCGCTGTCTGGTGAACAACACTGGTCAGCGCTTTTTTTACGTTGTTGCCGGTTCGCCGCCGTTTTTTGTTTTCCTGCCTGTTTTCTTCTTGATTTTCATCTTGTTTCCTGGCTTTTTACTCTTCTGTCCGCCTGGCGAGAATGTTATCGTCTCTGGCATCAATAGGGTGAGAACGTGTTATCAGGGCGCTATTCTGCGCTACAATATGAGTCGCTTACTTTATTTACGAATTCCCCCCGAGCGGAGTAGGGATAATGTCTGACGAGGCGCGATTTTCCCTGCGTACGACGGAATGGTTTACCGCACGGTCGGCGACAATTCCTGCGCATATCCGGGATTGGCTGATGGAAACGAATTCAATGACGCTGCGTCTTGAAGGACATTGCGATCGGCTGACGGTATCTGTCCGCAATGAATGCTTTATTTCGCCGGATGAACTGAATGATGAACGTGTCCATTTGCCCGTTAGCGAGCGTTACTGGTTGCGTGAGGTTGTGCTTTATGGCGACGGGCGTCCCTGGTTATTCGGTCGAACCTTGATTCCCCGGCAAACGCTGGCGGGAGCCGGTATCGACTTGACGAAAGTCGGTAATGTGCCGCTGGGGCGTTATCTTTTTCAACATGACGCGTTGACGCGTGATTATATACATACCGGACTCTGTGAAGGGTTATGGGCGCGGCGTTCCCGTTTGCGTCTTTTTGGTCATCCGCTGTTGTTGACCGAGCTATTTTTACCAGAGGCGCCGCTTTATTTGACGGATGGCCGTGAAGGCTAGCCGGTAATTGAGGAGATTAGTCCGTTGGAAAGAAGTGTAACAGCGGGGAAATGGCTGGCTTACTGTCGGTTGATGCGTATTGATAAGCCAATAGGTTCTCTGCTGCTGCTGTGGCCGACGTTGTGGGCGTTATGGTTGGCTGGGCGAGGAACTCCCGAACCGTGGACATTGCTGGTTTTTGTCGCCGGCGTCTTTTTGATGCGGGCGGCGGGCTGTGTGATCAATGATTATGCCGATCGTCATTTTGATGGACACGTCAAGCGTACGGCTTCACGTCCGTTGCCTAGCGGCATGGTCAGCGAGCAATCGGCCAAAATTTTGTTTGTCGTGTTGGTTTTGCTGGCATTCGGTTTGGTCTTGACGCTGAATATGATGACGATCTGGCTGTCTGTCGCCGGACTGGCGCTGGCGTGGATATACCCATTTATGAAGCGTGTCAGTCACTTACCGCAGTTTGTACTGGGCGCGGCGTTTGGCTGGTCGATACCGATGGCCTATGCGGCGGTTAGCGAGTCGCTGCCTGTGACCTGCTGGATGATGTTTCTGGCCTACGTCTGCTGGACGGTCGCTTACGATACGCAATATGCCATGGTTGACCGGGATGACGATCTCAAGATCGGCATCAAATCCACCGCTATTTTATTCGGTCGCTATGACAGGTTGATAATCGGCCTGCTGCAACTGGGCGTGCTGCTGCTGCTGGCGGCGCTCGGCTATATGATAGCGTTGGGGCCGGTATTTTACGTGGCGCTGCTGGTTGCCGCCGGGCTATTTGTTTATCAGCAGAAGCTGATCGCCGGGCGGGAGCGGGATGCGTGCTTTCGGGCGTTCAAGAATAATAACTATGTCGGCATGGCGCTGTTTATCGGCGTGTTGTGCGGTCTGTAAATGGCAAGGCGGCGTAAGCGCCGAGCCACCCCATCCCAACTCGCCCCTTCGCAGGTAGAAAGCCAGTTCGGTATCTTTAATGGGTTAGCGCCTCCCCCTGGTAAGGAGGAGGTCGGGAGGGCGTTTCGGTACTTTACCAATGGTGCGAAGCGGCGAAAGAGCGCTTACGCCGGAGGAGAATTCTCTTCGCTTATCGGCTTTTCGCTGTCGGTCACCGTCAGCGCCGGCGAACTGGCGCTCTCGATGGTCAATCTGACTTCCGGGGTGATTAAATCCGCCAGGATGTTGTAGATCTCCAGAATATCCCGCTGCGGCGCCTCGCTGCTGTCCGTGATGTAGCCTTCGGTACGCAAAGTCGCCACCAGCGTTGAAAACACCGCTTTATCGAAGAACTCCGGTGCATTGATGCCGTGCAGAACCGACAGCCGCTGCGCCATATTGCGGCTCTCTTTTTCCAGCGCTCCGCGATTAATGCCGGGATTAGCCCCCAGCAGCGACAGCGTGATGGCATAGCGTTGCAACGTTTCCCGAACGCCGGCCGCCAGCAGTTGCAGCGTACGGATACGCGCCGGATTGATAAGCAACGTATCTTCCTGGGTGCATACCAACTCTTGCCGCGCCAGTTCATCCTTCAGTGCAGACAACACAGCCGGCAGTTCATCTTTGCCGTAATGCAGGAACAGTTCCGCCTGAAGCAGTGGATAAACCAGCGTGATCTGACGGATCAATTCAGGCATGGCGATGCGGCGATGATGGATCACCATGCTGGCAATCAACGACGGCAGGATCAGCAGATGTTGAATATTATTGCGGTAATAGGTCATCAGCACCGCCTGTTCCCGCGGCAGGATAATAATGTCGCCGATACTGTCTTTTTCGACTTCAAATTTATCCATACTCAACGCATGTTCCAGCAATTCGGCAGGCGTTTTTTGCGGCGCGGTGATGTCCTTGTGATAAGGCACATTACGCAGAAGTTGCAGGTAGCAATCCAGTTGTTCGTGCATTTGCTCTCTGGTGAGCGAGCGTTGGCGTGAAGCCAGCAATGCGGTGGAACAGAGGTTCATGGCATTTGCCGCGGCGGCGTTGTTGATGCGCGTCATGATATCCAGCGCGACATCCTGCACCGTTGGCGTTAGCCAGCTTGGACGCTGCGCTTCAATGGGATCGATGGCATCACGCCATTGCGGCACATGCTGATTCAGATAGGTGGTTAACGGCAGGGGCTCGCCGAAGTTCACATAACCCTGTCCGAGGTTACGCAGCTTGCGTAAGCCGCGCACCATCTGCATAAACCCTTCTTTTTCCTTGGTCGCGCCGCGCAGCTCTTTCGCATAGGTGCCGACTTCCATGACATGCTCGTAGCCCACGTAAATCGGCACTAAGGTAATGGGGCGCGTACCGCCGCGCAACATGGCCTGGATCGTCATCGCCAGCGTACCGGTTTTCGGTTCCAGCAAACGGCCGGTGCGTGAGCGACCGCCTTCCACAAAGTATTCGACAGAGTAGCCACGGTTAAAGAGTTCCGCCAGATACTCGCGGAAAATGGTGGAATACAGCTTGTTGCCTTTGAACGTGCGGCGGATGAAGAAGGCGCCCAGGCGACGGAAGATCGGGCCGGCAGGCCAGAAATTCAGATTGATCCCGGCGGCGATATGCGGCGGAACCAGTCCCTGGTGATAGAGTACGTAGGACAGCAGCAGATAGTCCATGTGGCTGCGGTGGCAGGGAACATAGACAATCTCGTGTCCGTCCTGCGCCAGTTGACGTACTCGCTCGGCGTTATGGACGTTGATCCCCTGATAGAGGCGGTTCCAGGTCCAGCCTAATACGCGGTCCGATAAACGGATGGCTTCATAAGAAAAGTCGGCGGCAATTTCTTCCATCAAGGCAATGGCGTTTTGCTGCGCGCGCTCGCGCGAGAGCTTTTTGCTGCGCGCTTCGTCATCCACGGCTTTTTTGATCGCTTTAGAGTTCAGGAGCTTATTAAACAACTCCTGACGCACCGGAAGACGCGGGCCTACCGCCGCCAAACGCTGGCGGGAAAAGTGCATGCGGGCCACGCGAGCCAGTTTGTGAGCGATGGTCTTATCCGTGCCGTGCTCGGTCGCCATATAGCGCAAAGACACCGGACTGGAAAAACGGACAAAGCTGTCCCGACCCAGCCATAATACGGCAAAAAATTTCTCAATGCCGTTAAGCAGGCGCAGATGCGGCGTCGCCTGATTCTGCTGTCCTTCGCGGCCGGGGGAGCGGCCGAACATGACGGAGACCGGCACCATTTGCACGTCCAGTTCCGGATTGTTTCGATGCAGATCCAGATAGTCGTGAAACAGTTTTACGGATTCCTGTTTGGGAACGTAATAGCGGAATACGCGCGGGCCATCGTTAATGAAAACGTGGCTGGGCAATTGCGATCCGTCAATGTCGACCGGCTGGAGCGGATCGGGAAGACCCAACGCCAGACATTTCGCCCTGAGGGTCAGTAAATCCGCCTGCGAATTGTAAGGCAGCACATAGAGGATCGGGCGTGAGGGATCCAATCCCAATTCAGCCACGGGATCTATGGGTATGACCTTACTCTTCACTAACAGTTTGAGTGGAAAATTCAGTAAGTTATAGTAAATTTTACGCCAACCTGACATAACAACTTGAAGCCTCTTGTTAGCAATGCGTCGCAAGGATACCAGAAACTGCGCTGGAGATCTGTTGTGATAAGACAACGGTTAAGCGGTAAAATGCGAGCGAACGCTGATAAATAATGGAGGATGGATGAACAAAGCAACGGGGATAACCCGGATAATCAAAGCTACCGGCTATTCCCTACAGGGATTGAAGCAGGCGTGGCGGCATGAAGCGGCCTTTCGTCAGGAAAGTCTGCTGGTCATTGTCGGGGCGATCGTCGCCTGTCTGTTGCCTGTCACCCTGGTCGAAAGACTGCTGCTTATCGCCTCTGTCGTGTTGATCATGCTGTTTGAACTGGTTAACAGCGCGATTGAAGCGGTCGTCGATCGCATCGGTCTTGAGCATCATGAATTATCAGGCCGGGCAAAGGATATCGGCTCGGCCGCGGTGTTTGTCGCCATTCTGCTGGCGGTCGTCGTCTGGGGCGCTATTCTCTGGCAGCGTTTTGCGTGAAGGCTTGCAGAAATCAATAAAAACCGAGGTTTACTCACATCCTGGTTCCCAATTGGCAATTAGCTGTATATACTCACAGCAAAACTGTATAAACAACCAGGGGGCGGAATGAAAGCATTAACAGCCAGACAGCAGCAGGTTTATGACCTGATCCGCGATCATCTTGCACAGACCGGTATGCCGCCTACGCGAGCGGAGATTGCCCAACAGCTGGGATTCCGTTCGCCGAATGCCGCTGAAGAGCATTTGAAGGCGCTGGCGCGTAAAGGCGTTATCGAAATTGTCTCCGGCGCATCGCGCGGCATCCGTCTGTTGATGGAAGAAGAGGCTGGCATTCCGTTGATTGGCCGCGTCGCCGCGGGTGAGCCGCTGTTGGCTCAGCAGCACATCGAATGTCATTATCAGGTCGACCCGTCCATGTTTAAACCCAGCGCCGATTTTCTGTTGCGCGTCAGCGGAATGTCGATGAAAGATATCGGCATTATGGACGGCGATTTACTGGCGGTGCATAAAACGCAAGATGTGCATAACGGGCAGGTCGTCGTGGCGCGCATTGAAGATGAAGTCACGGTTAAGCGCTTGAAGAAGCAGGGTAACACGGTGCATCTTCTGGCGGAAAATGAAGAGTTTGCGCCGATTGTCGTCGATCTGCGTCAGCAAAGTTTTTCCATTGAAGGGCTGGCGGTCGGCGTTATTCGAAACGGCGACTGGAGCTGATTCCGGCTATTGCCAATCTGATTCCCATCCTGACTGGTTAGTTTCACGTATGACGGAGATATTCGCCTCAGCACTGAGGCGAATATCGCCATCCTATTTCAAACCGCAGAGGCGTCGGTTTTGTAACGCGTTTTTTCCGGACCGCGGTACGCCGTGTTAACGCTCGCGCCTGGAAACGCTTCATTTCCCTTGAATAGTGATATGAAACAGCTTTTGCCGATCTATTTAGGCGCGTTTTAGCGGATTTCAATATTTATTGAGCCTATATTTACGATACATTTTGTTGCATTTAATCCTGCTTTTTGTCGGGTGTTATTGGCTGATTTTATTTTTTGATCAAAGCGCTTTTTTTATTAAACGATTAATGCGGGTTCTTGAAGGCGTGTTATAAATAATATTGTGGAACTATTATTTTTCGTTAATATTTCAGCAGGTTTTTTTTGCGGCTTGTTAGTTATTCGATTTCATCACTGACTTTTGCCAATGGCGCGGAAATGCGCTATACCCTAAATAATTCAAGTAACAAAACCAACGTATCTGTCACTTGCAGTATGACGTGTCGTGCCAGGTATAAAGAACAAGGCGTCAGACGCGCTACTTAAAGAGACGGCAACGAATCAGCAACGCGAATTCTGATGGATGATAAGTCGACTCATTATGGCTGAAAAGATTTTCTGGTAATTAAAATCCAGACGTATTACGTTAACTAAAATAATCGGCTGAAAAAAAGAAGTAAAGGTATGGGGAAGCAAAAATAAGTTCGACTGCTAACCGGTAATGCCGGTACGTTCAGGTACGGAATAAGTGGCTCCTGTGTCGAGGTGTTAACCATTGACTGTATTTGCGGCGGTACCGGAATGCAGATTGGGAAAAGATACGTGGTTTATTTCTTTTCTTGCCAACTGCAAAAAACCGGGTTCAGCGATATAACGGGAACAACGGATGTTCCCACCCATCCTTATCATTACACCATCGCTGCGCTAGCGTTTTTTGATGGGTATGGAATGGTCGTGATCGCACTGCTCGGGATGTTTACAGGCGGCGACTTCCTGACAATCCTTACACAATCCATGGGCTTCAATAATACTATGGCGCAAAGTGAATCCCGCCTGTTGCGCCAGCTGGCGCAGCGTTTCTTCCACGCCTTCCGTCTGGCGTTCGGTGACCAGACCACAGCGATCGCAGATAAACAGCGCTGAAGTATGGCTGTGATCTTCGATGTGATGGCAAAGCACATAGCTGTTGGTTGACTCCACGCGATGGATGAAGCCTTGTTCCAGCAGGAAATCCAGTGCGCGGTACACCGTCGGCGGCTTCGCCTGCGGTTCGGATATCCGTAACAGGTCGAGCAGATCGTATGCGCTGATGGCGCCAGTCTGTTGAGCCATCAGGCGTAGCACTTCCAGCCGCTGTGTTGTCAGGCGTACGCCGCGGTGCTGACAAATCTGTTCAGCCTGGGCAAGTAGTGTGTCCTGATTGGTTGAAGCCATTGCCATATACCCCGACGCATAGAGAAGATGGTAGATATCTTACCACGGCTGAGGGAAAACGTAGACTCGGTGACGTCTGGTTGAATAGCCTGGCGACGATGAGCGGGGAAAAGCTAAACGACCAGATCGATCAGCAACGCGCGAAACGGGGATTCAGACTGGATGGTCAACTCGTTTTCCTGCTGGATAAAGGCGCCGTCGCCGCAATGCAGCGTGTCACCGCTATGCTTGTGGCTGCTGATGGCGGCTGAACCATGAATTGACTGAAGATAGGCCCGATTGCCGTTCAGTTTAATGGTTTGCCGCTCATTTTTTCGCAACTCAATATGATGGACCCATACTTGCTGGCGGAGCTGCAAACTGTTGTTTTCCCCTTCGGGCGAGGCCAATAAACGGTGACCCGCGTTATGGCGATCGGTTTTCAGCGTTAATCGTTGCAGCGGACTGTTTTCCCGCGTCGGGCAGGCGTCCAACCATAGCTGCATTCGCGTCAGCGGTTTACTGCCGCTGGTGTTGTGTTCGCTATAGCTGATATTGGGCTGGGTCGCCAGCAGCAGCACGTCGCCGGCTTTGGCATGGATATGCAGACCATGGCTGTCGCGATATTCCGCTTCACCTTGCAGGATGATATTTAAGATATCGACGCGTGGATAAGTTCGGGGTTGGAACGATGCCCCTGGCGTCAATACTTCCTGATTCAGCACGCGCAGCGAGGCATAACCCAGCAACTGTGGATCGAAGTAATGGCCGAAAGAAAAAGTATAACGCGCCTGCAACCAGCCATAGTCAGCCTGACCGCATTGTTCCGCTGCTCTTTTTATGATCATGGTAGTAGGACCCGGATAATGGATAATATTGCTTAAACAAATAGTAATTGTGTGGACGTTGGATTGTTAGCTAGTTAATCTGGTGAGTATATTCAAAATTCCTGAATGAGTCGAAAATGTCAAAAGAACGCGCATTGACGCTGGAAGCATTGCGAGTCATGGATGCGATTGAGCGTCGGGGAAGCTTTGCGGCGGCGGCGGACGAACTGGGCCGCGTACCCTCGGCCCTCAGCTATACCATGCAAAAACTGGAAGAAGAATTGGACGTCGTGTTGTTCGATCGCTCCGGACACCGCACCAAGTTCACCAACGTCGGCCGTATGCTGCTGGATCGCGGACGTATCTTGCTGGAGGCGGCCGATAAGCTGACCTCGGATGCGGAAGCGCTGTCCCGCGGCTGGGAGACGCATTTGACCATCGTGACCGAAGGCCTCGTCCCCTGCGAGAAGCTTTTCCCTTTATTAGATAAATTATCGCTAAAAGCCAATACGCAGGTTTCCATTCTGACGGAAGTGCTGGCGGGAGCCTGGGAGCGTCTGGAACAGGGGCGGGCGGATATCGTCATTGCCCCGGATATGCATTTTCGTGCCTCTGCCGAAGTGAATACCCGTAAGCTGTATACGTTGAGAAATATTTATGTCGCCAGCCCCGATCACCCGATACACCAGGAGCCGGAACCGCTTTCCGAAGTAACCCGTGTAAAATACCGCGGTATTGCCGTTGCGGATACCGCTCGCGATCGTCCGGTATTGACCGTACAACTGCTGGATAAACAGCAACGACTGACCGTCAGCTCTATGGATGATAAACGGCGGGCGTTACTGGCCGGGCTGGGCGTGGCGACCATGCCTTATCCCCTGGTGGCTCAGGATATCGCCGAAGGGAGATTGCGGGTGATCAGCCCGGAATATTCTCTGCAAAGCGAGATTATCATGGCCTGGCGGCGTGACAGCATGGGGGAGGCGAAATCCTGGTTTTTACGGGAAATTCCCAAATTACTGAATCACGCCTGAGATTTCCCGCCGTGAACAGGAATACAGGGAAAGACGAGATGTTTCCACGTCTTCCCTGTTTATTTATCTATTGGCCGGCGAATTTCGTTTCCCGCCCATGGGGGCTGTTCAGATCCTGCGCAGGGCCTAACGATATCACCCCGTGTGGATTGATGGTGCCGTGACTGCGGTAATAGTGGTGCCGAATGTGCGCCATATCGACGGTATCGGCCACGCCGGGCATCTGGTAGATATCGCGTAAAAAGCCATACAGATTCGGATAATCGCTTAAGCGGTATTGGTCGCACTTGAAATGCGTATGGTAGACCGGATCGAAGCGTATCAACGTCGTCCACAGCCGTAAATCGGCTTCAGTAAGATCTCTCCCCGTCAGATAACGTTGCTGTGCCAGAATCGATTCCAACCGGGACAAGGCGGCAAAAACTTCTGTGGCGGCCTCATCATAGGCCGACTGGCTGGTGGCAAAGCCGGCTTTATACACGCCGTTGTTCACCTTGTCATAGATCCAGCCGTTCAGCTCATCAATTTGGGCTTGCAGCGCCGGCGGATAGTAATCTCCCGGCTGCGCGCCGATATTGTCGAAAGCGCTGTTGAACATGCGGATGATATCAGCCGACTCGTTACTGACTATCGTATGTTTTACGGTGTCCCACAGTACCGGTACGGTAACCCGCCCGCTATAGTCGGGACTGGCGTGCAGATAAAGCTGATAGAGAAATTCATGCTGATAGAGCGAGTCGCCGGTGGCGCCGGGGAAATCGGTGCCGAATGTCCAACCCTGGTCCAGCATTAACGGGTGTACTACCGAAACGGGAATGTGCGTCTCCAGCCCTTTTAAATGGCGCATCAACAAGGTGCGATGCGCCCAGGGGCAGGCGAGGGAAACATACAGATGATAACGCCCCGACTCCGCCTGAAACCCGCCGTCGCCGGTCATGCCCGGTTTCCCGTCTGGCGTAATCCAGTGACGGAAACGTGATTCTGAACGCTTAAAACGACCGCCGGTAGATTTGGTTTCATACCAGGTGTCGTGCCATACGCCGTCAACCAGTTGTCCCATGGATCCTCCCGTTGATTAAACCATAGGGAACGGCGACAAGCGCGTAGGGCTACGTCTTGTCGCCGTTCTGTTTATCGGTCTGGCAGGAAATGGTTTTCCTTACCACTTTTTGTTCAGCAGACGGTCGATACTGTATAAGCCAGGACCGGTCACTGCTAATAATAGATAACCGCCGGCGATAGTCAGGTTTTTCATAAACATGACCTGGTTGACGCCTTCCGCAAAGTTAGTGTGGAAAATCAGCGCGGTCAGTATGGTGAAAGCCACGGTGAACAGCGCCACGGTGCGGGTCAGGAAACCAAACAGGATCGCCAGACCACCGCCGAGTTCCAGCAGAATCGTCAGCGGCAACAGGAACGTGGGAACGCCCATGGCCTGCATATATTGCTGAGTCCCGGCATAAGCATCACCCAGCTTGCCATAACCCGCCACGATAAACAGAATAGGCATTAAAATACGAGCAACTAACAGAGCAATACTTTCTAAATTTTTCATCATCTCTCCAATGTATTTCTTCAACGGCTTTTATCGCCATGTGTATGTTAGTAGCAGGTGTTTAAGGAAAAATGTCCTGCCGCCAGGTCATGAGGGTAATACTATCGGGAGATGGCATAAGGTTACAGCGAGTATAATTGTCGGTTTATTTCAGAAAAATTGATGTTTGGTTTGTCGCTATAACGGACGCAAGCAAAGCGAGCGCCTAATAAAATAATAAAAGAAGGTTGCCACAGGGCAACCAGGATGCGCGCGGCTAGCGACGGGGGAGGGCGAGGGTTTTGCGAAGAAAACGAAACGTCCCCCACAAACCAATCGCGCGACGCCCCCAAAGGATTAGCCGACTGGGATGGCGTATGCCGTAAACAGCGATAAGACCGGTACCGACGACCCAATACTTTCGCCATTGCATTAAATTGCCCCAATAGCGATCGATCGGGGCGGTCGATTTCAGCAGGTATTGTTTATTCGCCGATAAATCCAGCCTTTGCTGTTGGATTTTACGTAGCAGCAGGATTTTTTCTTTATCACGCTGCTGACTCATTTGGATTCGTCCTCCAACAGCGCACGATCGGTTGCCAATTCTTTACGGGTTGATTTGAGTAGCGTCGGTCGCCGCACCTTTAGCAAGGTCCATATGCCGAGAATGAGGGATAACCCAAGCAACGCGGCGGTAATGCACCCTAATGCAAACAGGCGATATTGAGGATCGATTCCCCAAATAATCAATGCAATCAGGCTCATTAAACCAAAGGTGGCGAAAAGCAACGTCAGCCCGGCCATTATCAGCAACTGAATCAGATTGGCTTTCTCTTCTTCCAGCTCGATAACCGCCAGGCGAACGCGAGTTTCAACCATACTGACAATAATGGTGATGATGCGTTGCGCGGAGGATATGACCCCGCTAGCGGGGCCTTGTCGTTGTTTATCAGTCATAATGGTCAGGGCAATTAACGACGGGCAAGCAGGACGCCAAGTACGACGCCAACGGCTGCGCCGATCCCCACGCCGGTCCACGGATTTTCACGGACATAGTCATCCGCATATCCCACCGCTTCACGAGTATGGGTGGCGATACGATCGCCGGTATCACTCAGGCGAGAACGTGTTTCTTTCAGAGCTGTTTCAGCTTTACTGCGAAGCTTATCCAATTCCGATTTGGATTTATCGCTGGAGGAGCTTAATACTTCTTCCAGTGTATCCGCCAGTGATTTCAATTCAGCGCGTAAAATCTCGGAACTTTGGTCTTTAGCCATCTTAGATAACCTTTATGTTATAAGCCTAGGATATTAACTATAGACTAAATTTCAATTTCTGCCTGGCGATGTGTGGCAGTTAGTGCTGATAACTTATTGTATCCCTTTCATCTTTACTTTTTTTGCAACGCCTGTAATTCTTGCTCCGCTTCAGCCAGCTTTTTCTCTTTTTTCCGGATTTTTTTGGTATCGCCGTCTTGCCGGCTCTCTTCCAGCTCCCGCTGACGTTCTGCGACTTTGGCGCGCTTTTCCGCAATTTTATTCTGATGCTCGGCGGCCAGCTTTTCATCGCTGCAATTTGCTTTGACTCCATCCAGCGCGCTTTGCAATCCCGCGACACGCTGCTGATTGCCGTTTTGACGCGCATGCTCGATTTGGCGTTGAATATCCTGTTCTTTTTGTATACAGCCGCTTTGTATATTCGCCGCCTGAGCCAGCGCGTTGCCGGAAAACGCCAATACGAGGGCCATCAAATAATGTTTTTTCAATTTCTTATCCTAATTTAGACTGTTTTTGCGTCAGCTTTTGCTGCCAGAAAGGGGTCGGTGCGAGGGTTTGTTGCGTGGTGATATTCGCTTTCGGCAATGAGAGGCGCAAAATATCTCTGGCCTCCACGCTCTGCGCCGGCGACGCCAGACGTACAATCAGACTGTCCTTCGCGGGCGTGATGCTTTTTATCTCGATACCGCGTTCATTTAATCGTTGATAGATGTAGAAACCGTCGGGCAGCGCCGCGCCATGATAAAGCGGCTGGATGTGCAGCATCGCCTCATCCTGAGGACGATGCGCAACCAGCATCAGCGCGATGAGCGGCAACGCCGCCAGCAGCACAATACGCCATAATTTTTTACGGTAAAACCAGCGGGTCGACACCGTTAATTTCCTTTTCCCGCGCTAGCGGTACGCTTTTTACGCCAAAGCACAAACAGGGATCCAAACAGACCGATAAACAGCAACGCCAGCGGCAGCATCATCAGAAAAAACATCAGTTCATCTTCATATTTGCGAAAGACCGAGGTTTTCCCTAATGCAAAACCGAGCGTCACCAGAATGACCACCCACAACAGCGCGCTCATCCAGTTAAAGAACTGAAAACGGGCGTTATTTAAGCCGGACAATCCGGCAATGGTCGGTAACAGTGTACGTATAAATGCCAGAAAACGCCCAATTAATAACGCGGAAAGCCCGTGCCGATGGAAAAGCTGATGCGCCCGCTGATGATAGTGGGCGGGCAGATGCGACAGCCAGCTTTGCACTATTCGCGTATTACCCAGCCATTTTCCCTGAATATAGCTGACCCAGCATCCCAGACTGGCCGCGGTTGTCAGAAGAACGATGGTAAATGGGTAATTCATGGTGCCTTTGGCCACCAGCACGCCGACCAGAATGAGTAAGCTATCACCCGGCAAGAACGCCGCGGGTAATAAGCCATTTTCTAAAAAAAGAATTAAAAACAGTAAAATGTAGATGGTCCACACCAGTTTAGGGTCGGCTAAAACATCGAAATCTTGGAGCCAGAGTGCGTTTAACAGTTCTTTAATAATATCCATCCGGTATTCCTAATACTGCTGCATTACATTAACCCGTGGCGATGCGAGCGCTCCCGGTCGTGGTGTGGGTAGATTCGGTCTATACCGGTCATCTTTCAAGCCGCAGACGCGTTCGCTGCATGACTCGGCCCCTTCCTGCTTGTTGAAATAGTAATAGTAAATGACGCAATCCAAGGTCTTTCTTAATAATTTTTTGATTGCGTCATGTCGATGATAATACGGGGTCTGAGAGAATTTCTGCTTTTGCTTGCATCATCAGCCTATTTGGCGGAGATCCAGGCCAAATCACGCTGGGCATGAATTCTCGGCCATTGGCGCGTTTTTCCCCCAAAGCCACCAATTAAGCGTAAAAAAGACCTTCTAACTGTAACAAAACAGGTGATGCTGAGACAGGAAAATATCACAGCAATCGAGTTGATTTAAGGCATGTTATGGCGGAAATAACGATGTTTTCGCCACATTTTACACTGGCTGACAGAAGTCGACGCTTTTTGACTTTATTGCCCGCGCAAAAAACGCCGCATAGCACGACTTGCGTCAGAGTTTGTTGCCGCTGATTTGATCCAAATGGACGACCGGGTTTTCCGTAAACATATAACGATCGACATTAAATTCAAAGTCGTCGGTAGTCGCGCGAAACAGCATTTGTTTGGTGTTCTCCAGATGCTGCCACATCGCGAGTTTGGCCGCGCGAGGATCTTTACGAATCAGCGCCTTGAGGATCTCGTCGTGTTCTTCATACCAGCTATCGATCGATTTATCATCAATATGTTCGTGCAGTTTGCGCCAGTATGGGTTGTGTACGCGTTGGCTCCACATCTTTTCGACGATGGTCGCCATCGCCGAGTTTTGCGTGGACAAGGCGACCTGCACATGGAATTTCAGATCCCATTGCGAATTGCGGGAGCGGGCTTCCTGACGGGCGTGTTCCTGAATTTCCAGCAATTGCACGATATCCTGTCGGGTAACCTGCGTGGCGGCGAACTCGGCGATATTGCTTTCAATTAACTGACGGGCCTGAAGGAGTTCAAACGGGCCTGCGGCGGCGAATTCGATATCCGCGTTATGAGTCGGCAGGTTTTTCCGCTGGTTGGCAACGACATGAATGCCCGAACCTTTACGAACTTCAACATAGCCTTCCACTTCCAGCATGATGATGGCTTCACGCACCACCGTGCGGCTGACGTTCATTTCTTCAGAAATATAGCGTTCCGCGGGTAATTTCTCGCCGACCGGATAAACGCCGCTTTCGATACGCTGCTTTAACTCAGCGGCCAGTTGCCGATAGAGACGTCGGGGTTCGGTAAATTCCATGATGCCTGCTCTTAGATAGATGACGGTCCTTGTACTACGTCGGGCCTGAATGCCTATCTGGTTAATTTTCAGATGATGATTTGTTATACCACTTAAATTTCCTCAGGAATAACAGCGTTGGCGTTAAAAAGGAGATGTCACACAGAAAGAGAGCAAAAATCTGTGGTAGTGCGCCGTTTGTGAGGATTTTGCGATCATGACCTCACTAATGATATGTAAGATCCAGCATGATTGGTATGACATCTTTCTTCGGCCAGCCCATCGGGGCATACCGCGCACGGTAAGGAAAAAAATTATGCCTCAGTTTCTCAGTGAAGATTTTTTGTTGGATAGCGCCTTTGCCCGTCGGTTGTATTATGACTATGCCGTCAATCAGCCTATCTTTGACTATCACTGTCATTTACCCCCGGAACAAATCGCAGAAAACTACCGCTTCAAGAATCTGTATGACATCTGGTTAAAGGGCGATCATTACAAATGGCGGGCGATGCGGGCCAATGGCGTGGCCGAGCGTTTTTGTACGGGCGATGCCGGCGACTGGGAAAAATTCGAAGCCTGGGCCGCGACCGTTCCGCATACTATCGGTAACCCCCTCTATCACTGGACGCATTTGGAACTGCGCCGTCCGTTCGGCATTACCGGCACGCTGCTGTCCCCGTCAACGGCGAAAGATATCTGGCAGCGCGGCAATGCGTTGCTGGAACGAGATGAATTCACGGCTCGCGGCATCATGCGGCAAATGAACGTGAAAATGGTGGGTACCACCGACGATCCGATTGACGACCTGCGCCATCACAAAGCCATCGCCGGGGACAGCGGTTTCCCGATTAAAGTGCTGCCGAGCTGGCGTCCGGACAAAGCGTTCAATATCGAAGCGGACGGCTTTGTTGATTACATGCATCGACTGGAGGCGGCATCCAATACTTCGATCAGTCGCTTTGGCGATCTGCGCGATGCGTTGAAAAAACGGCTGGATCACTTTGCCGCGCACGGCTGTAAAGTTTCCGACCATGGACTGGATGTGCTGGTCTACGGCGAAGCGGATGACGCTACGCTGGATGCCATCCTGTCCCGTCGCCTGAGCGGCGGCAAACCGACGGCGGAAGAAGCGGCGCAGTTTAAAACGGCCGTGCTGTTATTCCTGGGCAGCGAATACCACCGTCGCGAGTGGGTGCAGCAGTACCACATCGGCGCGCTGCGTAACAACAATAGCCGTCAGTTGAGGCTTATCGGGCCGGACACCGGTTTCGATTCCATTAACGATCTGCCGTTGGCGCAGCCCCTTTCCCGTTTGCTGGATGCGCAGGCTAAAGACAATAACCTGCCGAAAACCATCCTGTATTGCCTGAACCCGCGCGATAACGAAGTGATCGGCACCATGGTGGGTAATTTTCAGGGGGAAGGCACGCCCGGCAAGATGCAGTTTGGTTCCGGCTGGTGGTTTAACGATCAGAAAGACGGAATGCAGCGTCAACTGACCCAGCTTGCGCAACTCGGGTTATTGAGCCGCTTCGTGGGGATGCTGACGGACAGCCGCAGCTTCTTGTCTTATACTCGTCATGAATATTTCCGCCGTATTCTATGCCAGATGATCGGACGCTGGGTGGAGGACGGGGAAGCGCCAGCCGACCTGCCGCTGTTGGGGGAACTGGTGAAAAACATCTGTTTTGATAACGCTAAAAATTATTTCGCCATCGAGTTGTGAAACCGCTATGGCGCAGCGTTGTAAACTCTCTGCATTGCATTTAAAATAAAACGGCGTTTCATTTATATGACGCCGTTTGGTTTTTCGTCGTCGTTTTTATAGGCAGAGGTCATGACGCATTATTGGTTTGCCCAGTCGGTGGGGATATTGGCCTTTCTGGTCGGTATAACCATGTTCTTTAATCGCAATGACCAGAGATTCAAGATACAGCTTGCGGTCTATAGCGCGGTTATTGGTTGTCATTTTTTCCTCATGGGGGCGAATGCGGCGGGAGCCAGCGCGATGCTGAACGCCACGCGTACCGTGATAGCAATCAAAACGCATAATATCGTCGTGATGTTTGTGTTTATTTCTCTGACGCTGGTTTTCGGCCTGACCAGTCTGCGGCATGCGATGGAACTGTTGCCGATATTAGGGACGATCTCCAGCACCTGGGCGCTGTTTCGCACTTCCGGTTTAACCACGCGCTGCATGATATGGTGTTCGTCCGCATGCTGGGTCGCGCATAATATCTGGCTGGGCTCGATTGGCGGTTCGATGATTGAAGGCAGTTTTTTGCTGATGAACGGATTTAATATTATCCGTTTCTGGCGGATGCAGAAACGCGGTATCGATCCGTTTAAGGCGGAGAGAAAAGAGGCCGGCAAGGCCTGAGTTATCTTCCGTCATTCCCTGACAGACGTGGACGTTCCGCCCGGTTTTCCAGGCGGCGGGATAGCCGGCGCGAGCAATGGCTATCCCTTGCCATGATTACAACGTGCTCAGCTGTTCTTGTTTCGCCAGCTTGGCCTCTTCCGCCTGGCAGACCGCGGCGATAAAGATCACATCCGTTGACGAGTTCACCGCGGTTTCCGCCGAATCCTGCAAGACGCCGATAATGAAGCCGACGGCCACGACCTGCATGGCGATATCGTTGGAGATACCAAACATGCTGCAAGCCAGCGGGATCAGCAGCAGCGAGCCGCCGGCGACGCCGGAAGCGCCACAGGCGCAAATGGACGCCACGACGCTGAGCAGCAGCGCGGTGGGGATGTCGACGTGAATCCCCAGGGTGTGGACGGCGGCCAGCGTCAGCACCGTGATGGTAATGGCGGCGCCCGCCATATTGATGGTGGCGCCCAGCGGGATGGCGACGGAGTAGGTGTCTTCATCCAGATTCAACTTGCGGCACAGTTCCATGTTCACGGGAATGTTGGCGGCGGAACTGCGGGTGAAGAAGGCGGTGACGCCGCTTTCGCGCAGGCAGCGCAGTACCAGCGGATAAGGATTGCTGCGGATTTTCCAATAAACGATCAGCGGATTGATAACCAGCGCGACGAGCAACATGCCGCCGATCAGCACCGTGAGCAGATGCGCATAACCCCACAATGCGCCGAACCCGGTTTCAGCCAGCGTCGAGGCCACCAGACCGAAGATCCCCAACGGCGCGAAGCGGATAACGACGCGGACGATCACCGTGACCGCGTTGGAGGCATCGGCGATCAGGGTTTTGGTGCTTGGCGCCGCGTGACGGAACGCGACCCCTAATCCCACCGCCCACACCAGAATGCCGATGTAGTTTGCGTGCAGCAGCGCGTGGATGGGGTTAGCGATGATGCTCATCAACAGCCCTTCCAGCACTTCCACGATGCCGGTTGGCGGCGTAATGTCTTCCGCCTGCGCGTTGAGCGCCAGGGTGGAAGGGAATAGGGTGCTCAGTATCACGGCAATCAATGCCGCCGAGAAGGTTCCGATCAGGTAAAGCATCAGCACCGGGCGGATATTGGTTTTCTGGCCCTGCTGGTGGTTGGCGATGGACGCCATGACCAGCACCAGCACCAACACTGGCGCAACGGCTTTCAGGGCGCCGACGAACAGCGTGCCTAATAAACCGGCGGCAGCGGCGGCCTGGGTTGATACCGAGGCCAGAATAATGCCTGCCGCCAGTCCGATCAGTATCTGTTGAACCAGACTACCGCGAGTAATGTACTGCAAAAAACGTGACTGTTGATTTTCCATAGTATTGCCAGCGAGGCCGTTTCCGTTTGTGTGATTGTGTTTTACGGGCGTGAAATCTCTGACGGCCGTAGCGCCGGATTTCTTTCTATTCCGTAACCAAATATGTTTGCGCGTGTCAGTATATGAAAAAATGATACAAGGAGAAGAGGCAGAAACGTTTTTTCTGCCTTGTGTCGAATTTTGGCGCGGCGCCGTACAGGCATTGCTGTACGGCAAGCGTGAGGTGCGGGTGTTATCGCGCCTGGCGGCGGTTGACCCAAATATTAATCAGCATGGTGACGATCAGGATGCCGGCAACCACGCCCAACGAAATGGCGATTGGAATATGGAAGAGGTCGATCAGCATCATCTTGGCGCCGATGAATACCAGAATGACCGCCAGGCCGTATTTCAGCAAGGAGAAGCGATCCGCCACGCCGGCCAACAGGAAGTACATGGCGCGTAGACCCAAAATGGCGAACAGGTTTGAGGTTAATACGATAAAGGGATCGGTCGTCACGGCGAAAATCGCCGGGATACTGTCGACGGCGAAAATCACATCGCTGATTTCGACCAGGATGAGCACCAGAAACAGCGGCGTGGCGTACAGCAATCCGCTACGGCGAACAAAGAACCGATCGTTTTCAATGCGGTCGGTCATGCGTAAATGGCCGCGCAGCCAGCGTACCATCGGTTTGTCGCCGATGTCGTTGCCGTCTTCTTTGGCCAGCGCCATTTTGATGCCGGTAAACAGCAGAAATGCGCCGAACACGTACAGCAGCCATTGGAACTGCGTCACCAGCCAACTGCCGCCGAAGACCATCAGCGTTCGCAGAACGATCGCGCCCAACACGCCGTAAACCAGCACCCGGCGCTGATATTGCGGCGGAACGGAGAAATAGCCGAACAGCATCAGCCAGACGAATACGTTATCGACGGCCAGCGCTTTTTCAATCAGGTAACCGGTCAGGAAGGCCAGCGATTGCGTATTGGCGACCTCGCGCCCCAGCGTACCGTCCAGATACCACCAGAAGCCCGCATTGAACAGCAAAGAAAGCGTCACCCAAACAATGGACCAGACGGCGGCCTGTTTGAATGTCATTACCGTCGATCCCTTACGCCCTTGATAGAGCAGGTCGATGGCCAGCATAACGATAACAATAACGGCGAAGCTGCCCCATAACCATGGCGTGCCAATGGTGTGCATAGCAATATCCTTTAAACGAAAACAAAAAAACGGCCAACGTCGAAAGGCGCTGGCCGCTTATCATTAAAGCTGCAAATGCACCTCGCCTTCCGGCAAGGTCTCACTTACAACATTAATGCAGTAATCTGATTAAAGTTGCCCGGTAACCGGATGCGTGACGCACCGTAATGACGATTAACCGGCGGAAAAGTTACTCCCCTTTGCTGGTCAGACGATAGGCGAATTTATGATCCAGGTCAAATAAATATCGTCGCTATCACATCGAAGTCTGCCCATTAAGGAAAGCGTGATTTGCGCAAAATTGCAAGGTAGTGTGATCGTTGACGTACAATTAACGCTGTTTTTGCCGCGTTATCGGGTAAAAACATTTACTGGCGCGCCATTTTAAGGGATAAACAGCGCAAATTTTGTGATTCTGGAGGGGCCGATGAGCCAGCTCGAATTGGAAACGCGTAATCTGACGCTGGTGCGTTATCCTCAGGTAGCAGATAACACGGCGTTACAGGCGTGGGAAGCGGCGGATGAGTTTTTGCTGCGCGAGCTTTCATCCATGGAGGTCGCGCCTGGGCCGCGGCTGATTTTTAATGATGCCTTCGGCGCATTGGCCTGCGGATTGCAGGCTCAATCGCCGGTGAGCATCAGCGACTCTTACATGAGCCAACTGGCCACCCGGCATAACCTGGCATTGAACGACGTTAAGGCCGGTGCCGTGGAACTGCTGGACAGTCTGGCGGATTTACCCGATGCGCCCGCATTGGTGGTGATCAAGATACCGAAAACCATGGCGCTGCTGGAATATCAGCTACGCAAGCTGAGAACGGTGGTCACGCCGCAGACGCGCATTATCGCAGGCGCCAAGGCGCGCGATATTCATACCTCGACATTACAGTTGTTCGAACGCATCCTCGGGCCGACAAAAACGTCGCTCGCCTGGAAAAAAGCGCGCTTGATCCATTGTGAAGTCGCGGATCTGCAAGTGGGCGGGCAGTCGCCGACGACGGTCTGGGAACTGGAAGAGTATGGTTACCGCATCCACAACTACGCCAATGTGTTTTCACGCGGCGGGCTGGATATCGGCGCGCGTTTCTTTATGCAGCATCTGCCGCGGGATATCGATGGGAAAATCGTCGATTTAGGCTGCGGTAACGGGGTGATTGGGCTGGCGGCGCTGGCGCTTAACCCGGATGCGGCCGTCAGCTTTTTTGATGAATCTTATATGGCGGTAGCGTCCAGCCGGATGAATGTTGACGTTAATCGTCCGCAGGATATGGCGCGCTGTGGATTCGCCGTCAATCACGGCTTGTCCGGCGTGGGGCGGGACAGCTTGCAGGCGGTGCTGTGTAATCCGCCGTTCCATCAGCAGCAGGCCGTCACCGATCATATCGCCTGGCAAATGTTCCTCGACTCCCGCCGTTGTCTTGAGGTCGGGGGAGAATTACGCATCGTCGGCAATCGTCATCTGGATTATTTTCACAAACTGAAGCGTTTGTTCGGCAATTGCGAAGTGATCGCCGGCAACGCAAAATTTGTCGTGCTGCGGGCGGTGAAAACCGCAACGACCCGCTAGACCGCGTGGCGGGGCGCACTCGATTGCCGATGCGCCCTGGCTCCAGTCAGCGGGATGCGAAAAAGCGCACGTATGGATAATGACTGGCTAGATTGTTTGTTGTTGGGGGAGAGTGCCATTATAATTCGCGAGATAATCAGGCGAAGGAATCTCTATGTGGATTGAAGAATTGGAGACACGACTGGACGGCGCGTTTCAGGAACTGGAGCGCAGCGTGCAGCAACAGCAGCGGATCTGGCAGCAGGATTATCAGCGTCTACAGCAGCAGTTGGCGCAGGCCAGGCAGCGTGAAACACAGCTTGACGATCAGATTAAACAGCTTGTCGCCCAGTTGAACGCGGTGGATAGTTCGCCGGAGCGAAATCCGCTGCTGCATAAAGTCAAAATTATCAGCGCCCATCTTGATGCGCTGGCAAAAGACGCGTCAGCGTTTCTCCATTCGCTGCCTTAATCTTCCCGGCGGTCTCTGTTCTGGCTGAGGGATTATGTGCGGCTTAACGTAATCCTGTCGATTTCCTGCAAATTATCTTCATCTTCTTCATATTTGCCAGAAATGTGAATGAATGGCTTGCAGATATTTACCCTTGCTCTAATTAACTGAAACTGTGGGGCCTATACTTCCTTCCGATAGCACGACAATGATCGTCAATGGTTCACCTGATAGAAGGATAAATTATGCGTAAATTAACAGCACTTCTGATCGCCTCTTCGTTGGCGTTGGGGACGGCAGGTATCGCTCACGCTGATGATGCGCCCAAAGGTCATCATGAAGCCAGAGTGGTAAAAGACGGCAAAGGCCCGCGCGGCCCGCACCATGAGGCGCCGTTCAAAGAGCTGAACCTGACCGAGGCCCAGAAACAGCAAGTGAAAGAGATATTGCAGGCCTCTCACGACCAGGCGCGTCAATCCATCGCGGAGGAACGCCGGGAAATCCATAATCTGATCGCATCCGATACCTTTGACGCGGCAAAAGCGCAGGCGCAGTTGGATAAGGCCGACGCCGCGCGCAAAGCGCAACAGCTGAGCCGATTGGAAACCCAGAACAAGATTTATAATATTCTGACGCCTGAGCAGAAAAAACAGTACAACGATAATTTTGAAAAACGTCTGACGCAGCCGCCAAAACCGGACGCTAAACCCTTGCCAGACGCTAAGCCATTGCCGGCTGAGTAAGCAACGGCATCATCCTTAAGACCGCCGGATTTATCCATCGCTGTGAGTTATCGCGCTGGATAGGTCCGGCGGTTTTTCTTATCGCCTGGCGAACGAAAGCCGTTTCCCGCTTGATGACGATGCTATCTCTTCCTTTCGCCTGAATCAGGTTTATCAGGCATGCGACGAATCACCGACGGATATTTTTCAGCGGGTTTTCTTGACCTTCCCCTAAGGGGAAGCCCTACCTTTAACCGGGTATCCCGAACGGCTGGAAATAGAGGTAATGATGAAGAAAATACATTTAGTGATCCTGGGCGGTCTCTTGCTTCCCTTGTCTGCTTTTGCAGCCGACGGCGCGCACAGCGGCCATCATGCCGCGCATCCGACCGAGTCGCAGCAGGCTTATATGCAGGGCATGGATCAGATGCACGCCCAGATGCAGGAAGGCATGCAGTCCGGCGACCCTGACGTGGCGTTCGCCAAAGGGATGATTGCGCATCATCAGGGGGCGATAGAGATGGCAAAAACGGAGTTGAAATACGGTAAAGACCCGGAGCTACGCAAGCTGGCGGAAAATATTATCAACGCGCAGCAGCCGGAAATCGACCAGATGCAGGCCTGGTTGGCGAAGCAGAAGGAAAAGTAATCTTGCCCGGATACGGCTGATTGCGAGCCATCGGCCGCGTCCGGCGGCGGATTTTGGCTCAGGGTTTCCCCTGTTCTACCCAGAGGGCAAGATCTTCTACTGCCTGCCGGCTTAATTCCGCAGAGGGATAACCTGGCAGGCGTTGGGTATATCGGCGGATAACGCGCGCCGCGGCAGAGGAATGAAGCAGTGATTCGATAAGCGCATCGGCGCTGGATTGCAGCGCATCATCCGCCACGATACGGCTGATTAAACCAAGGCGTAGCGCCTCTTCGGCGTCGACTCGCCGTCCGGTCAGCAGCAGTTCTTCCGCCGCGCGCGGCGGAATAAAATAAGGCAGATAGGCCGCCACGATCAGCGGCGCCAGATTATGGGCAATTTCATCAAAACCAAACTGCGCGCTTTGGACGGCAAGGGAAATCGTACTGTGCAGCGCGAGTCCGGAGCCAAATCCCAGCGCCGGCCCCTGAATCAGCGCGATGCTGACGCCAGGAAAGTTGCGCAAGGCGGCATTGGCTTCAAGGATAAGTCCCAGGTTTTGACGCAGCGGGACATCAGGCAGTCGTTCACTCTGATCTCGTCCCAGCGTGAAATCATCGCCTTTCGCGTCAATCACCAGCACGTCGGCTTTTTGCTCCGCGGCCTTGCGGATGCCGGCGATAAAATCCAGCATTAACTGCCGGGTGAAGCGGTTGCCGGTCTGTGGCGTGTTCAGCGTCAGGCGGGCAACGCGATTATCAAAGCGGTAGTCAATCATTGGTATTCTCCTCGCGGTTAAGCCGCAAATTTTCTCGTAAGCTGCGCCCTGCATAGTCCTTGTGGAACAGCCCGCGTTTTTGCAATAACGGTACGACGGACTCGACAAAACGGTGCAGGCCATCAGGCAGGGAGTCGATCATCAGGTTAAAACCATCGGCCGCGTGATGACGGAACCAGTGTTCGATAACATCAGCGATCTGCTGTGGCGTGCCGATAACCTGTAAATGTCCGCCGCCATTGCGATATAACAGTTCCCGTACCGTCAGATTTTCTTCTGTCGCCAGGCGAATCGCGGCCTGGCGGAAGCCTTCAGCTCCGCGAAATGCGTGATTAGCGAGGATTTTTTCCACCGGTAGCGGCTGGTCGAGGTGCAGATCATTGACGGAAATCCCCAGTCGCAGCGCCAGCTTTTTCAGTTCGCTGTCGCCGCTTAGCGCATCGAGTTGCGCCTTGCGCGCCAGCGCTTCACTTTCTGTGGCGCCGATAATCGGCATCAGTCCGGGCAGAATCTTTAACTGGCGACGGTGCAACTGTGCGCGTTGTTGCATATCACGGTAAAAATCCTGCGCGCTGTTTAAGGTATTTTGCGCGGTGAATATCACATCCGCCGTGCGTGCCGCCAACGCCCGCCCTGGCGTGGAAGATCCGGCCTGGAACAGTATCGGCCGGCCTTGAGGCGAAGGCGGAAGAGTGAGCGGCCCCTGAACATTAAAATGTGCGCTCTGGTGATGAATGGCGTGGATACGCGTCGGATCAGCAAAAATGCCGTTGATTTTATCGGCGATAAGCGCATCCGGCTGCCAGCTTGCCCATAGTGCGCGCACCACATCGACAAACTCCTCCGCCCGCTGATAACGTACCTCGCCGGGCGGTAACGCCTGTTGACCGAAATTCGCCGCCACGTCGGGTACAAAGGTAGTGACGATATTCCAGCCTGCCCGTCCGTGACTGAGATGGTCCAGACTCATAAAGCGCCGAGCGAGGTTAAACGGATCGTTAAAGGTGGTTGAGGCGGTGCCGACCAGCCCGATATGTGTTGTCACCGCCGTCAGTGAGGCTAAGACCGTTACCGGATCCATCGCCCCCAGGTTGGGGCGCTGATAGGCTTCTTCACCCGCGGCCAGCGTATCGGCGAGAAACACGGCGTGGAGTTTGCCTTCTTCTGCGGTGCAGGCGATGTCCTGGTAGTAATCCCTTTGCAGGTAGGCATCTCCGGCGCGTTCGCCGTATCGCCAGGCGGCGGGATGCATCCCCAGACCCAGTACTGTGACGTTAAGAATTAATCCCTCGCTCATTGGTCGTCCCGCCTCAGACCACGGATTTTCAGCAGCGGCAGCACTTCGGCGGCGAAAAACGCCAGCTCTGGTTCATAGTCATAAAAACCGATCTGCACGCCATCAATACCGGCCTGGTGCAGTTGCTCCAGAGCATCGGCGACGTCGGCGGGGGAACCGACAATCTGGATATGCCCGCCCAGCACGCGATCCGCCGGGTAGTGCTGCTTCCAGCCATGGGCGTCGCCACCGCTATGGCGTGCGGTGTAGGCGGCGATGGACTCTCTGTCCGCGCGTTCAACAATCGCATCACGGTATGCCAGCGCCTCTTCGCGCGTCGGACGGCAAATAATCAGTGGGAAGATAATGATTTTCGCTTCACGCCCGGTTTTGCGATATGCCGCGCGGATGCTTTCCGTATGTGCGGGCAGGGCAGGGAGCGCCTGATCCAACACCGCCCCCGCCGGACTAGACGTAAACACAATGTCCGAATGTTGTGCGGCGTAATGGAACCCCGCGGGCGAAGCGCTGGCGGAAACCATAATCGGGCGGCCATAGCGCGGGCGCGGAGAGATATATGCCTGCTGCAACTGATAATACTGACCGTTGAACGTCAGGTTATCTTCGCCATGCCATAAGATTTCCATCACCTGGGAAAATTCGCCCGCCTGTTGATAACGCGTATCGTGGTCGGGGCGCGTCATGCCGAACATCAGCGGCTCTTTGGCATCGTAGCCGGTGACGATATTCAGCCCAAAACGGCCCTGAGCGATATGATCGGCCGTCGCCGCGAAACGCGCCAGATACAACGGGTGCAGATTGCCGTACAGCACATTTACCGTTGAAATGGTAATAATTCGTTTGGTCAGCGAGCTTAACGCCACGGTGGTAATAAAGGGATCGAGGAAATTCTCCCGGTAATGCGCTTCGCCGCCGAAACCGCCTTTTTGTACCCACTGTTGCAGGCTGAACACAAAATCAAAACCGTGGCGTTCTGCCGTCAGCGTCAGTTTTGCATTGTAGTCAAATGACCAATCCGTCTCACGAGGGTATGTGGACTGAGAGAAGCCCCCCGTCTGGGTGGGCAGAAAAAGCCCCAGCATCAGAGGCTGACGTATGGCCAGCGACAGAGGGCTGTCCGGGTAATCGAGCGGGGTGAGCTGTTTCGTCATGGTGATTTTCTCCGACAGAGGTTATTGCACGTTCCACAGCGGCGCAAAAGAGGTATCGACCACCTCGCTGAACGCAGGTAACGGCGCCTCAATGGATTTGCTTTCCAGCAACAGGTGGCCGGTTTTCTGCAATGCGCTTTCTGAAAGCTGTGGTGAGAAGGTGTGTAACTGGCGCTGTAGCGAGGTTTTGATCACCTCTACTCCTGGGTTGCCGTACTCTTTATTGGCGATCTCCGCTACCGTATTGATGTTTTCCGGCTGTACGATGTAGTGCAGCGAGGCCACCAGCGCTTTCACTACCTTATCCGCGGTATCACGATGCTCTTTCACATAGTCGCGGGTGGTTTGCAACGTGGTATAACCCAGCCCCTGGAACACATCTGGCCCCTGGCCTTTGGTGAGATCCAGTACATAATCCCATTTTCCGGAGCTTTCCACGGCGATGACATTCCACGGCTCCATGACGAACGCCGCATCGATTTCCCCGGCTTCGCCGGCGGTAAGCTGCCTGTCGGCGCCGCGAATCGGAGTCAGGATCAGATCTTTTTCCGGATCCAGCCCGGCGTCTTTGGCGATATAGCGCATGGAGACATCGGCGAAACCGCCGCGTGCCAGCGTACCGACTCGCAGTCCTTTCAGATCTTTTACCGTGGGAGGGTGATCGAGGCCCTTCAGCGCGTCACGGCGTACCACCAGCGCGCCGGCAAAATCCGTTTGCAGGTTGACGATGCTGATAATCGGCTGGCCTTTTTTCACCGCCTTAATGTTGTTTTCAAAGGCAACGTCAATGAACTGTACCGAACCGCCGATTAACGCTGCGGTGGCAGGTACGCCGCCGGCGAAATAGTCGATGGCGACGTCCAGTCCCTGTTGTTCAAAGAAGCCCTTCTCTTTAGCGATAACGATCGGTAAACCGAGCAGTGAACGATTAGATACGCCGATATGCAGCGATTCAGCCAGCGCCTGGCCCGTCAGTAGCCCAGTGAGAAGTAATGTGGCGAGAGATAATTTTTTCATTGTGGCTCCGGTTTATTAGTCAGTGAGTCAACGGGCGTGGTGACGCCAGTGTAAGAAGCGATGGGAAAGGGCGAGAAGGCCGCGATCCAGAGCGAAAGAAACCAGCATCAGCACCACCAGCGGCATCAACATTCCCGTGGTATCAAACCCGCCGGCGGCTTCGTCCATCATGTAACCGATGCCTGCGCGTGCTGAGATAAACTCGCCGACGATGGCGCCGATAATGGCGAACGAGAGTGAGACCCGCAGGCCGGAAAATAGCCAGGGAATACAGTTAGGCAGCAACACCTTACGAAACAATTGCCAGCGGCTGGCGCGCAGTACCTTCATCAGATTTAACTGGATCTGATCGACGGATTTGATGCCTTCCCAGGTGTTGATCATCATCGGTACCACCACCAGCGAAAACGCCAGCAGGAATTTGGACGCAAAGCCAATGCCGACAAACATCACAATCAGCGGCGCTAGCGCTACCCGCGGCAGACAGTTCAACGCGATGATAAATGGCTCCAGAGCACTACCGATAAAGCGGCTCATGCCGAGCAGCAGCCCTAGCAATATGCCGGCTGCGGCGCCTGCCGCCAGGCCGGTTAATGCCTCCAGCAGCGTGACGCCAAGGTGGAAACTGATTTCGTTTTTCAGCAACGACTGCCAGAATGCGCTTGCCAGTTGCCACGGGCTGCTGACCCAGAAAGGGTTAAACAGTCCGCCACGCACGCCTGCTTCCCACAGAGTCAGGCCGCCGGTCAGCAACATAATCTGAATCAGCCGTATTTTTTGCCGATCATTCATGGCGTTCAGTCCCCATGCGTGCGTGCTTTTTGATGTCCTGCCAGGTGGCGCTCAGCAGTTCGTTGAAGCGGGGGGCGGTCCGCAACTGGTCAAAATTCCGTGGTCGCGGAATATCCACCTTATATTCCGCCACGACCCGACCTGGCCGGGTGCCCATCACCAGAATGCGGTCAGATAAAAAAATCGCCTCCGCCAGATCGTGGGTGACGAACAGCACGGTTTTCTTATGCTTTTCCCAGTACTGGTTGAACATTTCCTGAATAAAAATGCGTGTCTGGGCGTCGAGGGCGCCAAAGGGTTCATCCATCAGGATCAGATCAGGTCTGGTGACCAGGGTTCTCGCCAGCGACACGCGCTGACACATGCCGCCGGAAATTTGCGCCGGATAGTGATCTTCGTAACCGGCAAGCCCCATTTCAGCAATAATCTGCTCACTACGGGCGCGGATATCCGCCTGCTCCGCTCCGATGATTTCCAGCCCCAGCGCCACATTGTCGCGCACGGTACGCCACGGCAGCAGCCCATGCTGTTGGAACATATAACCCAACGTATGAGGCGCCAGCGTGATTTCGCCCGCCTGTAGCGGGGCCAGCCCGGCGATAAAATTTAGCAGCGTGCTTTTGCCGCAACCGCTGGGGCCAACGATGCTGACAAACTCTTCTTGCGCCACATGCAGACTGACGTTTTGCAGGATCTGCTGTCCGCTGGCGGCAAAGTCCAGTGCGTCTATCTTCAGCATCATGGGGTATACCGCAATTGCCGATGGAAATACGCCAGAGCGGCTTCAGCCACCACCCTATCTTCTGCCGCCGTACCGGAGCTGACGCCGATACCGCCGACAATATCGTCCTCGACGGTGACCGGAAATCCGCCGCCAATAATCGAGAAATGTCCGCCGTTGGTAATATGGATTCCGAACGTCGGCTGCCCGGAAACGCACAACTGGTTGTAAATATGGGTAGGTTTACGGGCAGTGGCGGCGGTAAAGGCTTTATCCACCGCAATGGAAATACTGGTGATTTTGCCGCCATCCATACGACGGAAGGCAATCAAGTGGCCGGACTCATCCGTTACCGCAATGCACATCGGAATATCCAGCTCCTGGGATTTCAGCACGGCCCCTTCAATCAACACATCGGCTTCGGTGATGGATAAGCGTTTAATGTTAAGCATGTTATTTCTCCTGGCGCGTTAAATCGGTGGTGTTCAGGTATTGCTCCAGACTTTCCCTATCCTGGCCGCGTAACGGCGCAAAAGGGGGATAGGGGTCACCGATAGATTCGCCCAGCCAGCACAGTGCGGCTTTCATTACCGGTGTCAGACCGTGTTTCATCCACTGGGCGGGAAACACCGAAAACTGGCGCTGTAACGCGCGCGCGCGCGCGTGGTCGCCTGCCTGCCAGGCGTTGATTAATTTACGCCCCAGCACGGCGGCTGGGGGCGGCATGGTGGCGCCGGAACCGCCCAACTCAAGGGTGATAAGCAACATCTGCATTGTGGTGTAATAGCGGGCCAGTCCGGCTTTATCTATTTGCTCAATAAGACGCGACACCCGGGATAAATCTCGTGAACTCTCTTTAATCCAGGCAATGCCCGGCAGGCGAGCCAGTTCGATCGTGGTATCGATGGAGACGTCCGCACCCGGCCCGGCGTTGAGGTAGAGCATGACGGGCAGGTCTGTTTCACGCAGGATATAAGAGAAGTAGTTTATCTGGTCGTCGCCGGACGGAATGCCGCCGGAAGGGCGCTGAGGCGCGAGAAGCTGTACGCCCTGCGCGCCCAGCGCAGCCGCATGGTGGGCCAGTTCCAGCGCGATACGAAATGAAGGATGAGAAATGCCGGCGACAACAGGGCGACGGCCATCGACAAACTCAATGGTTCTGGCAATCAGCCACTTACGCTGTTCCAGCGTCAGGCAGGTATATTCCTGGGCTTCTACGCCCGCGGCGATGACAACGTTGGCATCGCACTCTTCCACTACGTAGTCAATTTGACGGCGTAGCAGGGTTTCGTCGATGCGCAATTGTGCGTCGAACGGCGTCAGGGGCGGCACGATCAGCCCCGGTGTTGTGTTATGCATAGCAGGTGTTCTCAATTAAGTATTTTTATATGTATAAGGCGAAGTAACGCAGCGATGTCGCCTTTTACCTACTATCACTTAGCGATATTGATATGAAAACGACATAAAAAAGCTTTGTTTTGCTGATATATGCATAAAACAATCCCGTGACGGCTGTTTATATATATGAAATATTGAATGTGTTGAATGTATACAGAGAAAATGATTTATGATCCGGACAGAACAAGATACGCCATCGCCTGACTGTAGCATCCCGCCATTTTTGTATGATGAAGCTCCTGATTTTGTCGCCCGATCGACCCATGGCGACATCCGCCTGAGTGATTATCGCGGGCGGTGGGTGCTGTTGTTTTCACACCCTGCGGATTTCACGCCCGTCTGTACCAGTGAGTTGATCGCCTTTGCCCAGAATGTCGCGCGTTTCGAAGCGCTGAACTGCCAGTTGTTGGGATTATCGGTCGACGGGCTTTATTCGCACCTTGCCTGGCTGAATAGCATTAAGGTCAATTTCAATGTCGATATTCCTTTCCCGCTGATCGAAGACCCTTCAATGGCCGTGGCGCGGGCGTTTGGCATGTTGTCGCGTAACTCACATTCATCGGGTACGGTAAGGGGAACATTTCTTATTGATCCCAAAGGGGTTATTCAGTCGATCAACTGGTATCCCATCTCTACGGGCCGTTCAATTCAGGAGTTATTGCGCCAGCTTGAAGCGATAAAGCTCAGTTATGAGCTGCCGTATTATACGCCGGCGGAGTGGCAGCCCGGCGAGGACATTATTGTGCCGCCGCCGCGTACCGTGGAAGGCGCGCTCGCCCGGCTGGGGGATGACAATGCGCCAGACTGGTATTACAAAACCTGTACGAATCCACAATCCGCGGAAAAAGGAAACCCGCGATGATCACGGAAACTCAATGCGAAGAGATGGCGGCATTGCTGCGGCTGCTGGGGCATCCGATCCGACTGCATATTGCATTGTTGCTGCATCAACAGCCGCAAACGGTATCGGCGTTGGAAACTCAGTTGAACATTCGTCAGCCGAACCTTTCCCAACATCTGGCGGTATTGCGTGAGGCGGGGCTGGTGTATGCCACCCGTGAAGCGAAATCGGTGACCTATGCGGTGAGTGATGAGTTGCCCGCGCGCCTGATGGCAAGACTTGCCGCATTACTGGTGGAAACGTCCGTGGGCGACCCGGTAGATCCGCCCCCGCAGGCAGATGAGCCGGTTTACGCGCATCATCAAGGCGATGAACTGGTGTTTGCGACGGTACGGTTTCCGCGGAGTTCGTAACCCGCGACTGTCGTAACCGGATAGGTATCGCTATCTTGCTTGCCCGGACAAAAATCAGGAAAAAAAAGGAGTCAGATGATTTCTCATCTAACTCCTTGAAATTCTGGTGGCCCCTGTTGGGTTTGAACCAACGACCAATCGATTATGAGTCGACTGCTCTAACCACTGAGCTAAGGGGCCGGACGGGCGACGATTATACGGTAATCTGTGGGGGGAGGTCTATAGCTGTTCGGCCGGATGTTTGTTTTCTATGCAGGATAGCTTGTTGTTATTATTGTCAGATTTTGCGATAACAGCGGAAAGTACGCCATAAAGGGGACGTCATGTTCATGGATATTCTGGCAACCAATCTTCAGGTCGTTTTCTGCGGCATCAATCCGGGATTATCGACCGCTCATCATGGTTATCATTTCGCCAATCCGAACAATCGATTCTGGAAAGTGATCCATCAGGCCGGATTCACCGCACGTTTACTCAAGCCTGAAGAGGAGCGGCATCTGTTGGATAGCGGATGCGGCATCACCATGCTGGTGGATCGCCCTACGGTGGAAGCGACTGAATTGAAACGGAGTGAGCTTTCACTGGGCGGTGAAGCCGTTATTGAAAAGATAAAGCGCTATCAGCCCCAGGCGCTTGCGGTATTGGGCAAGCAAGCGTTCAGCCAGGCTTTCGGCATCAGGAAGGTTGAATGGGGGCGTCAGACGTTGACGATCGGCAAAACGCAGGTGTGGGTGCTGCCGAATCCCAGCGGACTGAACCGTGCGACGCTGGCGTCGCTGGTCGAGTCTTATCAGGCGTTGTATCAAGTGCTATATGAAAGCAGATAAAAAACGGGCTGGTTGGTAAGGTCGATAAAAAATAACCCCGGTAATCCGGGGTTATTTCAGAGACATCATACCGCTAACGAATTAGTCGTCCAGGAAGCTGCGCAACACTTCAGAACGGCTTGGGTGACGCAGTTTACGCAACGCTTTCGCTTCGATCTGACGAATACGTTCACGGGTAACGTCAAACTGCTTACCGACTTCCTCCAGCGTATGGTCGGTATTCATATCAATACCGAAGCGCATACGCAGAACTTTCGCTTCACGCGCGGTCAGACCGGCCAACACGTCGTGCGTCGCCGAACGCAGGCTTTCCGATGTGGCGGAATCCAGCGGCAGCTCCAGCGTGGTATCTTCGATAAAGTCGCCCAGATGCGAATCTTCGTCATCGCCAATCGGCGTTTCCATCGAAATCGGCTCTTTGGCGATCTTCAGCACCTTGCGGATTTTATCTTCCGGCATCAGCATGCGTTCAGCCAGTTCTTCCGGCGTTGGCTCACGGCCCATTTCCTGCAACATCTGACGGGAAATACGATTGAGTTTGTTGATGGTCTCAATCATATGCACCGGAATACGGATGGTGCGCGCCTGGTCTGCGATGGAACGGGTAATGGCCTGACGGATCCACCAGGTGGCATAGGTCGAGAACTTATAGCCGCGGCGATATTCAAACTTATCCACCGCTTTCATCAGACCGATGTTCCCTTCCTGAATCAGATCGAGGAACTGCAAGCCGCGGTTGGTGTATTTCTTGGCGATGGAAATAACCAGACGCAAGTTCGCTTCAACCATCTCTTTTTTCGCCCGACGTGCTTTCGCCTCGCCGATCGACATGCGACGGTTGATGTCTTTGACCTGTTCAATGGTTAAACCGGTTTCTTCTTCAATCTGATGCAGTTTTTGCAGGCTGCGCTTCACGTCTTCTTCCACGACGCTCAGCTTTTCAGACCAGGGCTTAGCCATGGCGACGGCGGCAACAAACCAGGAGTCATTGGTTTCATTGCCGGCGAACAGGGTGACGAAGTTTTTCTTCGGCATTTTGCACTGTTCAACGCACAGCTTCATGATCAGGCGTTCCTGGGTACGCACGCGGTCCATCATTGAACGCATGCTGTTAACCAGGAAATCGAACTGTTTCGGCACCAGACGGAACTGTTTGAAGACTTCGGACAGATTCAGAATTTCCTGTGCCGATTTTGCATGACTGCGGCCGTTGGCCTTAATAACCTGGCGCGTCGTTTCATATTGTTCACGCAATTCGGCGAATTTCTGACGAGCCAGTTCAGGATCGATGCTGTTGTCGTCATCGCTATCGTCGTCGTCTTCATCATCGTCGTCGTCATCCAGCTCTTCCGTGGAGAGTTCGGAACCGACGTGAGTGGCCGTTGGCGCGATATCTTCTTCCGCGTTCGGGTCGACGAATCCGGTAATCAGATCGGATAGGCGGCTTTCGCCGGCTTCGACGCGATCGTACTGTTCCAGCAGATAGGTGATCGCTTCCGGATACTCGGCAACAGAGCACTGAACCTGATTGATACCGTCTTCGATACGCTTGGCGATATCGATCTCGCCTTCACGCGTCAGCAATTCAACGGTACCCATTTCACGCATGTACATGCGAACCGGATCGGTGGTGCGGCCGATTTCCGATTCAACGCTGGATAACACCTGAGCAGCAGCCTCTGCCGCGTCTTCATCCGCGTCGTTGGTATTTTCTGCCAGCAACAGATCATCTGCATCAGGTGCTTCTTCCATCACCTGGATGCCCATGTCGTTAATCATCTGGATGATGTCTTCGATCTGCTCGGAGTCGATGATATCTTCCGGCAGATGGTCATTGACCTCAGCATAGGTCAGGTAGCCTTGCTCCTTACCACGGGTGACAAGTAGCTTTAGCTGTGACTGCGGGTTTTGCTCCATAAGACGGTATCCACACTTCAGAGTATTTGGGTTGGTGTTGGTCGGCGTCATTCGCCAACAATAACATTAGGGCTTTTTTTCTAATCGCCGCGGACCCTGTAGCGGCTCTTTGCAAGGTTCTACCCTGCTATTTATCGGCAATTAAGCCTCGGTAATCAGTTTTTTCTGGTTAAAGCCAGTTGCAATGACCAAAGCTCTTTTTTCTCTTTGGCGTTAAGCCCATGCGTTCTTTCGCGGGCGATTAATGTTTCCTGCCTTTGACTCAGCAGTTGATCGTAGAGTTCCGCCAGGCTGATCCTGAATTTGTCGTCCAGTTCATCTTCATCAATCATATGGTTCCAGGAAGCCATGGTTTCAAGCTGCTTCCGGTATTTACTGTCTCGATATTTTTCGAGCAGCAAACCCATATTCATTCCCGGACTGGCATTACAGGTTTTTACCAAATCCTGAAACAGGCTCAGGCCAGCCACTTTGCTCTCTTCTATTCCTTCCAGCGCCAATTCCGGTACTTCCGCTGAAAGCCTCGGGTTCTGAACTAATAGCCCTATAAGTATACGCATAGTTGTGACTTTTAGCTGCGGCGGCTGGTAGGGGAGAGCATGTTCGGCCACTTTCGGCAGCAGCCGGTCTAGCTGGCTGTCGTCCAGAATCCCCAGTTTATTGCCCAACTGCTGACGTAAATATAAGCGTAACGTTTCACCTGGAACCTGACCAATCAAGGGCAGCGCCAGCGTGCTGAGCTTCGTCCGACCATCGGGCGAGCTCATGTCCACCTGTTGTTGCAAGGTTTCAAACAGGAACTGCGACAGGGGTAAAGCCTGTTCCATTCGCTGTTCAAAGCTTTCTTTGCCTATTTTACGAACCAGCGTGTCGGGATCTTCGCCATCCGGCAAAAACATGAAGCGTAGCTGCCGACCATCGTTTAAGTAGGGTAGCGCAGTTTCCAACGCGCGCCATGCCGCCTCTCGTCCGGCGCGGTCGCCGTCATAACAGCAGACGACCTGGTCGGTGGCGCGAAACAGCAACTGAATATGGTCGGCCGTCGTGGAGGTTCCCAGCGACGCAACCGCATAATCAATACCAAACTGCGCCAGGGCAACCACATCCATATACCCTTCAACAACCAGCAACCGCTTCAGTTCAGGATGGTTGCGCTGCGCTTCATACAGGCCATAGAGCTGGCGGCCTTTATGAAAAATTTCCGTTTCCGGCGAGTTCAGATACTTCGGCACGCCGTCGCCTAATACCCGTCCGCCAAAGGCAATCACCCGTCCCCGCTTATCACGGATAGGGAACATGACGCGTTCGCGAAAACGGTCGTATGTACGCCCTTGTTCGTTAGTCACCAGCATGCCCGCATCGTTCAATGTGCTGCGGTCATCATTGTTGCGTCCGAAGCGCTTTAAGGCGTTATCCCAGCCGGCGGGTGCGAAGCCAATGGCAAAATGGCTAATCACTTCGGCGCTCAGCCCGCGCTGTTGCAGGTAATGCAACGCCTGCGAGCCGATAGACTGACTCAGCGCCTGCTGATAGAACTCGCTCAGTTGCCCCATCAACTCATACAAACTTTGTCGTTGATGACGCTCAAGCTGGGTTGGGCCGGTGCCGGTTTCATAGGGTACTTCAAGGCCATATGCGGCGGCTAATTCTTCAATACTTTCAACGAATTCAAGACGATCATAATTCATTAGAAAGTCGATGGCGTTGCCATGAGCGCCACAGCCGAAACAGTGATAGAACTGCTTATCGCCGTTTACGGTAAATGAGGGGGTTTTTTCGTGGTGGAACGGGCAGCACGCGTGATAATTCTTGCCCTGCTTTTTCAGTTTGACACGCGCATCAATGAGATCGACGATGTCGGTGCGAGCCAGCAGATCATTAATAAATACGCGTGGAATTCGTCCAGCCATAAGCCCCTGTTTCTTAACTTATAAACGATAGCTTATAAACGACAGCAAGCCGCGCATTCCTTTCGGAAGCACGGCCTTCGTATGCAACTACTTAAGTCTGCGGATTAATCACGCGGTGGAGGTAAAACCTCCTGAAAATTAATACAGACGAGTGCGGCGTGCGTTTTCTCGAGCCAATTTCTTCGCGTGACGTTTTACCGCAGACGCTTTAGCGCGCTTACGTTCGGTAGTCGGTTTTTCATAAAACTCACGACGACGAACTTCAGCCAGAACACCTGCTTTTTCGCAGGAACGCTTGAAGCGACGCAGAGCTACGTCGAACGGCTCGTTTTCACGTACTTTAATTACCGGCATGTGCCTCTCACCTCAATAAATTCGGTTTGCCGCTGGCCTTGTGCCAGCCTTTTCAAAATGGTGCGGAATTCTACTGCAAACAGGGCGCCCTTGTAAAGGGCCGGGCGATCATAAAACACTCAACCTCCGCCAGCGCAGAAACCGGGATGCTTATGGTAGACTATCCGCCGCATGAAGCAAGCTGCATTCAGCCCGAGCTTGTACCGTAATAAAAGTAGGAACAGCAATGCGCGTATTGGGTATCGAAACATCCTGTGATGAAACCGGAATTGCCATTTATGACACTCAGGCCGGTTTGGTCGCTAATCAGTTATACAGCCAGATAAAACTCCATGCCGATTATGGCGGTGTCGTTCCTGAGCTGGCTTCCCGCGATCACGTGCGTAAAACCGTGCCGTTGATTCAGGCGGCGCTGCGCGAAGCCGATTTAAACGCCGGCGATATTGACGGCGTCGCCTATACCTCCGGTCCCGGTCTGGTGGGGGCGCTATTGGTCGGCGCCACCGTCGGGCGAGCATTGGCGTTTGCCTGGAATGTTCCGGCTGTTGCGGTGCATCACATGGAGGGGCATCTGCTGGCGCCGATGCTGGAAGAGCATCCTCCCGCATTCCCTTTCGTCGCGTTGCTGGTTTCCGGCGGCCATACGCAGTTGATCAGTGTAACCGGTATCGGCGAGTATCGGTTGCTTGGCGAGTCCATTGATGATGCCGCGGGGGAGGCGTTTGATAAAACGGCCAAACTACTGGGGCTGGATTACCCAGGCGGGCCGATGCTGTCGAAAATGGCTCAGGGCGGCGACGCCGCGCGCTTTACCTTTCCGCGTCCTATGACCGATCGCCCGGGACTGGATTTCAGTTTTTCCGGTCTGAAAACGTTCGCCGCCAATACGATCCGCAATAATGGCGATGACGAACAAACCCGGGCGGATATTGCGCGCGCTTTTGAGGATGCCGTCGTGGATACGCTGGCGATTAAATGTCGTCGCGCGCTGGACGAAACCGGTTTTGACAGGCTGGTTATGGCGGGAGGGGTCAGCGCTAATCGTACGTTGCGCCAGCGTCTGGGCGAGATGATGACGAAACGTGGAGGGAGCGTATTCTATGCCCGGCCTGAGTTTTGTACCGACAATGGCGCGATGATTGCCTATGCGGGCGCCATTCGCCTGCAACAAGGGGTGACCGAGGATCTCGGCGTGAGGGTGAGACCGCGTTGGCCACTGGCTGAGTTACCCGCCATCGGAGAGTAATCAGCCGAAATGCGGGGCGACCGCCGAGATGCGACGTCGGAACGGTACTGGCTGGCCGTTGCCGTTAAAGCTCTTGTTCAAACAGCACCAAAATGGCTTCATAGAGCTGTTTGACGCTGAATCCTCTGGCGGGTGTGGTGAAGATGGTGTCGTCGCCGGCGATGGTGCCCAGAATGCCTTCCGACTTGCCCAGAGAGTCAAGCAAGCGGGCGATAAGCTGAGCTGCGCCTGGGCTGGTATGGATAACCACGACGGCGTCATTAAAATCGACGTCCAGCACCAGATTTTTGAGCGGACTGGTGGTGGTGGGGACGCCGAGTTCCGCCGGCAGGCAGTAAACCATTTCCATTTTGGCGTTGCGCGTCCGCACGGCGCCAAATTTGGTCAGCATGCGCGAGACTTTGGACTGATTGATGTTTTCAAATCCATCGTCTTGCAAAGCTTGAACAATTTCGCTTTGAGAGCTGAATTTTTCTTCTTTCAGCAGCGCTTTGAACGCTCTGACCAAATCTTCTTGTTTTGTCGAATTACGCATTCTGCACCGATTTAATGGTTTATTGGCTTTATTATGATTATGCAGATGAGTGAATTTTTATGCAACCAATATGCGTATATCATCGTCGGCTGTGGTTTCCGGCCGGATTCAAAAGCGCTGCTGAAAGTGGTAAGGCAAGCCGCTAAGTCTGAAAAATGCGTTACAAGTCACATAAAGGTGAATTAAATGTTATCAAAATGATGTTGTTCATATAATGATAATGCATACACAGCGGCGCTTTGGTTTACTGTCCATAACCGAGCGTGACGTTATTAACCTGAAGCCTACTAACTTTACTTACCTTTCTAATTAATAGCCGCTTATGGTTTATTATTATAGACATAGGGTATTCCCGGTCTTTAAGTCATATCCACTGGCGGTAAGCGAATACGCTTTATTTTTTTCTCTTGTGTTAATTCTTTGATTAAACGAATTCGCGGCATTCTTGTACTTTACGATAATAAGGAGTTTAGGATGAAAGTAGCAGTTCTTGGAGCAGCCGGCGGTATTGGTCAGGCCCTTGCTCTCCTCCTCAAAACCCAGCTTCCTTCTGGTTCAGAATTATCTCTTTACGATATCGCGCCGGTAACGCCGGGCGTTGCGGTCGATTTGAGCCATATTCCCACCGCAGTAAAAACCAAAGGTTACTGTGGCCCTGATGCAACGCCTGCGCTGGTAGGCGCGGATATCGTGCTGATATCCGCCGGCGTAGCCCGTAAACCGGGTATGGACCGTTCTGATTTGTTTAATGTTAATGCGGGGATCGTCCGTAATTTGGTTGAGCAAATTGCCAGCATCTGTCCAAAGGCTTGTATCGGTATTATCACCAATCCCGTCAATACGACAGTCGCTATTGCGGCCGAAGTGCTTAAGAAAGCCGGCGTTTACGATAAAAACAAACTGTTCGGCGTGACCACGCTGGACATTATCCGCTCCAATACCTTTGTTGCCGAACTTAAAGGCAAGCAGCCGGAAGAGATCAACGTACCGGTTATCGGTGGACACTCCGGCGTGACTATCCTGCCATTGTTGTCACAGGTTCCGGGCGTCAGCTTCAGCGATCGGGAAGTCGCCGATTTGACGAAACGCATCCAGAATGCGGGGACTGAAGTAGTGGAAGCGAAGGCCGGCGGCGGATCGGCAACCTTATCGATGGGCCAGGCGGCCGCGCAGTTCGGCCTGTCATTAACGCGCGCGTTGCAGGGTGACGACGGCGTGGTTGAATGCGCCTATGTCGAGAGTGATGGTCAATACGCCCGATTCTTTGCGCAACCGGTGCTGTTGGGTAAAAATGGCATTGTCGAACGTAAAGACATCGGTAAGTTGAGCGAGTTTGAACAAGAAGCGCTCAAAAATATGTTGGAAACGTTGAATCAGGACATCGAGTTAGGCGAGGCTTTCATTAAAGGCTAATCAACGTCCCTGTTTCCGTTACCACACAGCCGGAGATTGATCTCCGGCTTTTCTTTTTACTGGGGCCGGATCAGCTTTTTTCTATCAATAAGCTGGTTGGTTTCCGGATCATAATACCGGCTAGGCCAGATCTCGGCTGGATGGATATTCAGCGCATCGGCGATCAGCCATTCCCCTTTAGGCCAGGGACGCGAAAGGGCATTCGCCAGGGTTGACGAGCTTAATCCGGCCGCGCGGGATACCGCTGCCAGCGTTGTGCCTTTTTTGCGCAGAGCTGCGATGATATCAGCGGGATGCCAGTCATGTTTCCTTAGAGTCATAATCCTTCCCTTATTGCTATAAGACGACTGTGTATTAGTGGTATAAATAACGTGTGTTAGTTATATGCCAAGCTAATATGATATGAATATTTGGAAATAATATAGCATCAATTTTCTAAAAATTTCTCAATTATTATTCCTAATAAATTCGTTTTTGTTAGGAATGGCACTATCAGGATGAAAGGCTATGAAAAAAGAGTGGTTTGCTACCAATGAACTGGTCGGCGTTGGCGGGCTTCCCAAATCAAGACAGGGATTAAACAAGCGCGCCCGTGAAGATGGATGGGAAAGGCGACGTCGTCGAGGCGTCCAGGGACGAGGCGTGGAATACTCGATTCATAGCCTTCCCGACGTGGTAAAACAATCGTTATCACTGGAAGATGACTCCCCGTCATATGCGGAAATACCGCCCGGCACACTGGCCGTTTGGGTGCGGATATATGAGCAACTATCTGAAATGGAAAGAGATAAACTTATCGCCCATATTCTGCGGGTCGGCGTATCGACTACGCTGAATCAACTGGGTATAACCTCCTCTGGTGAGCAGGTCGATCCGACGGCGATCGCCGAGTAAAACGTATTACGCCATCAGCCCTGTACGGGAAGATGGCTTCAACGCTTGTTTGCCCATTACTGTCCTTTCTTTTCGCGCCGCATCTCGCCCATCTATTTTCTCTTCACTTTGATATCTATAGATATATTTGCGGAATATTGATTTTTTTTCCTATCCTTTAGTGGTATTAATAACGCGTAGATGTTAAATGTTTAGGTAACGGTAGTCCACTATAGGGAAACAGTTTGATGAAAGTCGATGTTGCCCTCTCAGAGTAAGCAAGGGAGTGAAACGTATGAGTAAAGAATGGTTTGCCACCCAGGAATTGATCGGTCTCGACGGGTTGCCTAAATCACCGCAAGGATTAAACAAACGCGCCCGCGATGACGGCTGGGAACGACGCAGACGAAAGGGCGTTCAAGGACGCGGCGTCGAATATTCGATTCACAGCTTACCCGATGAAGCAAGAGAACAGCTCATGATAAGAGAAGGGGTTCCTGAATATCTGGTGAAAAAAGAGCCAGTCTTACTGGCTTCCTGGATACACATTTTCCATCAACTCTCGGAAAACGAACAATCACGGCTGATAAACTTCATCCTGCGCGAAGGCACCGTTGCGATGTTGTCTCGTTTGGATAATCCCGCGGATGACGGACGCCGTAACGGTTCATCGTGAAGCGCGCGTCGCTAGAAATCACGCTGTACCGCAATATGCGCGAGACCTTCAAGCGCTTTGCGGAATGGGGTGTCCTGTAAGGGCTGTAGCGCGGCAATCGCTTTATCCGCCTCTTCTTCCGCGCGTTTACGCGTGTAGTCGAGCGAACCGCATTGCTGCATGGCGACAAGAACGGGGTCAAGCAGGTGACGTCCGTTGCCTTCTTCTATTGCCTGACGAATCATGGCGCTCTGCTTGGCATTACCGTGATGCATCGCGTGTAGCAAAGGCAGCGTGGGTTTGCCTTCATTAAGATCATCGCCGGTATTTTTACCCAGCGTTTTACCGTCCGCGCTGTAATCCAGCAAATCGTCGATAAGCTGAAAAGCCGTTCCCAGATAACGACCGTAGTCCTGCAATGCTTTTTCCTGTTCAGGCGTCGCGCCCGCCAAAATCGCCGATGATTGGGCGGCGGCCTCGAACAGGCGAGCGGTTTTGCTGTAAATCACGCGCATGTAGCTTTCTTCGGTAATGTCGGGATCGTTACAGTTCATCAACTGCAAGACTTCCCCTTCAGCAATCACATTCACGGCTTCGGACATCAGCGCCAGCACGCGCAGCGATTCCAGACTGGTCATCATCTGGAATGCGCGGGTATAGATAAAATCGCCGACCAGTACGCTGGCCGCATTACCGAAAGCGGCATTGGCGGTGGCTTTGCCGCGCCGCATATCCGACTCATCGACGACGTCATCGTGCAACAAGGTGGCGGTATGAATAAATTCAATCAATGCCGCCACGGTGACGTGTTTGTGTCCTTCATAAGCCAGCGCTCGTGCCGCAAGCACCGCGATCATCGGTCTGATGCGCTTGCCGCCGCCGCTGATGATATAATGGCCGAGCTGATTAATGAGAACGACATCAGAGTCCAGTTGTTCAATAATTACCTTATTAACGGCCGTCATATCCCGGGCGGTTAACGATGTGATTTGTTCTAGATTCATGGTTTGTGCCAGCTGATTTCTTCAACATCGCCGTAAGATTGCTGTCTCATATCGGCATATGATGGAATTTGTTGAGTTGATTGTACTGGAAAAATGAGAGAGATAAACGGCAGTTAATACGTTGTATTCTTTTTCTGCACATCCTTCGATTCTGCACTTGTCATCCTCGGGTTTTTTGCGTAGAATTCGCGCCCTATTGTGAATATTTATAGCGCACTCTGGATAATCATACGTTGAGTGCGCGGAAAGCGGAGTTTTATATGTACGCGGTTTTCCAAAGTGGTGGTAAACAACACCGAGTAAGCGAAGGTCAAACCGTTCGCTTGGAAAAGCTGGACATCGCAACTGGTGAAGCTATTGAGTTTGATCAGGTTCTGATGATTGCCAATGGTGAAGAGATCAAAATCGGCGTTCCTTTCGTCGATGGCGGTAAAATTAAAGCTGAAGTTGTTGCTCACGGTCGTGGCGAGAAAGTTAAGATTGTTAAGTTTCGTCGTCGTAAACACTACCGTAAGCAAGCAGGCCACCGTCAGTGGTTCACTGACGTGAAAATCACCGGCATCAGCGCTTAAGATTTAGGAGAGCGGATAAATGGCACACAAGAAAGCTGGCGGTTCGACTCGTAACGGTCGTGACTCAGAAAGCAAACGTCTGGGCGTAAAACGTTTCGGCGGCGAAGCAGTATTGGCGGGCAGCATCATCGTTCGTCAGCGCGGAACCAAATTCCATGCTGGCAGCAACGTAGGTTGCGGGAAAGACCATACTCTGTTCGCTTTGTCTGACGGTAAAGTTCAGTTCGAAGTTAAAGGTCCTAAAAACCGTAAATATATCAGCATCGTTGCTGAATAATTTCTCGCGTTAGGCCTTACAGATTTAAGCCCTGCAATTCGTTGCGGGGCTTTTTATATTCTGAACGCCCGGTAAGCAGATAGCCTGAGCGGAATATGAAAACAAAACGATGGTCGCCCGCAGTGATGATGGGTAGTGCTGTTTTGATATTCCATTTATACTGTTTATTTTTAGTACAGATGAAAATATTGAGGGAAGCGGGTACAATCCGCCCCTTTGCCGGAAATAGGTTCTGGTGCGTCGGTTTTTAATGGTTGATGGCTGTGAGGCTGTATACCTTAAAATCAAAAAGTTACGCCAAAAAGAACCAATAAATAGCCTAAAACAAGTAGATGTTCTCTATTGGTTTTTGCGGAGAGAGTCAATGAAGTTTGTAGATGAAGCCACAATTCTGGTTGTGGCGGGCGATGGCGGTAATGGCTGCGTTAGCTTCCGTCGTGAAAAATATATTCCCAATGGCGGTCCTGACGGCGGCGACGGCGGCGACGGCGGCGACGTTTATTTGCTGGCCGATGAAAACCTGAACACGCTGATTGACTACCGTTTTGAAAAATCCTTCCGGGCTGAACGCGGACAAAATGGTCAGAGCCGCGACTGTACGGGAAAACGGGGTAAAGACATTACGATCAAAGTGCCTGTCGGCACCCGTGTTCTGGATAAAGGAACCGGCGAAGTGCTGGGGGATATGACTCGTCACCAGCAGAAGCTGATGGTCGCCAAAGGCGGCTGGCACGGGCTGGGGAACTCACGGTTCAAGTCTTCAGTCAATCGGGCTCCTCGGCAGAAAACCGACGGTACGCCGGGCGAAGAACGCGAATTGATGCTGGAACTGCTGCTGCTGGCCGATGTCGGTATGCTGGGGCTGCCTAATGCCGGTAAATCTACCTTTATCCGCGCTGTTTCAGCGGCGAAGCCGAAAGTAGCGGACTATCCTTTTACCACGTTGGTGCCAAGCCTCGGGGTTGTCCGCATGGACAGCGAACAAAGCTTTGTCGTCGCCGACATTCCGGGATTGATTGAGGGCGCTTCTGACGGCGCAGGTTTGGGGATTCGTTTCCTTAAACATCTGGAACGTTGCCGGGTATTGCTGCATCTTATTGATTTAGCGCCAATTGACGAGTCCGATCCGATAGAAAACGCCAAAGTGATCGTCAATGAATTACAGCAATACAGTGCGACGTTATCGGAAAAACCGCGCTGGCTGGTATTCAACAAGGTTGATTTGCTCGACAAAGCCGAAGCGGAAAAACGCGCCAAAGACATTGCGGCGGCATTGGGTTGGGAAGAGAAATACTACCTGATTTCAGCGGCGAATCGCGAAGGGGTGAATGCGCTGTGCTGGGATGTGATGAACTTCCTGAAAGTACAACCCAAAGCGATGGCGATCGAAGAAAGCGCGCCGGAGAAAGTCGAGTTCATGTGGGATGACTATCACCGTGAGCAACTGGCGACGGCGGAAAATGAAGCCGAGGAAGAGTGGGATGATGATTGGGACGACGAAGATGAAGAGGGCGTCGAAACCATCTATCAGCATTGATAATGCGCCGTCAGCCGGCTGATGGCGCCATTCATCGCAGATCTTCTTACGTTCAAACCGTCGTCATCGGCCATCCCCGCCGTTGTCGGCGGGAAACAGATGCCAGCATCGATCCGGCGTTGTTCGCCGCCGATAACGGCGATGTATCGCTCATCTTAAAGACAGCGCGGCATCCCGCGCTGTATCAGTTAGTTATTCTGATAGATATCTTTGTATAAACGACTTTCAAACCGCACCAGCGGAATTCGTCGTGCGCGTTGATCTTCCGGCGGCACCGCATAACCGGAAAGGAACTGGACAAAGGCCATCCTCTGGCCGCTGGCCGTAGTGATAAACCCAGCCAGATTGTACACGCCCTGTAAGGCGCCGGTTTTCGCCGAGACCTTGCCGTCTACGCCCGCTTCATGTAATCCGCCGCGATAGCGCAGGGTGCCGTCATAGCCGGCAAGCGGCAGCATTTCAATGTAATTCAATTCATTATCGTGCTGAGCGATATACTGCAACGCCTGCATCATGGTGGCCGGCGATATCAGGTTATGACGCGACAGACCTGAGCCGTCAACCACAATGCTGTTGCCTAAATCGACGCCGGCTTTCTGACGCAGAATTTGACGAACCGCATCGGCGCCCGCGCGCCATGTGCCGGGAACCTTGAATCGTTCGTGACCGATGGTGCGAAAAACGGTGTCGGCAATCATGTTGTCGGACTTTTTCAGCATGATGGTCAGCAGGTCATGTAACGGCGCGGATTGGGTTTGCGCCAGTATGCTGCCCGCCGGACCTGGCTGAGTCTGACGGCGCAAGCTGCCTTTTATTCTGATCTCCGCCTGTAACAGTTCGTCTTTGACGATGGCCCCGGCGTAGCTGGCGCCATCCTGAATGGCGAAAGCCAGCGGAAGCGGGTCTTGTCGCTGCGTCAGACAGCCTGTGAGCGTAAACCGGTTCAGTTCGCCGGGAATCACATCCAATTCACAGTATTGCGCATCAGGGGAGCCCTTAGCCAGCGTACGCACCTCGCTGAACATTTGCACGGGGTAGTAAGACGCCACGCGGATAAATGCGTTGTCGCCGGCCTGAGGCGCGCTGTAGAGCGAAACGGAGAAGCAGTTGCGATCGACGATGGCGGCAGACGGCGGCGCGCTGAAACATTGCGTCATATCGTTCCAGGGCCAACCGGGGGCTTTATCATGGCTGGCGAAGACGGAGGTATCGATCATGACATCCCCCTCGATTTCCCGAATGCCGCGTTTTTTCAATTCCTGCACCATATTGCGTATTTGCTGGCGTTTTAGCGTCGGGTCGCCGCTGAAACGCACGATCAGATTGCCGCGTAATTGACCATTGGCGACCGGGCCATGACTTTCCATCGTGGTGACAAAACGATAATCTGATCCTAACTGTAGCAACGCAGCCAGCGCGGTCAGCACTTTTTGCGTGCTGGCGGGCAGCGCCATCTGCTGGCTGTGAAAGGCTAGCGTAGGGCTGGACGCGCCGATTTTTTGCACAATCAGCGCCAGATTGGCGCCGTCAGGCAAATACTGAATATGATCTTCAACAGGCGCTGCATTCGCATGCAGAACAAAAACGCAGGCAAGTCCGGGAATGATCGATGAAAAACGCATAATCTCAGCTAACAACGGGGTAACATGCGGTCATACTACGGCGCAACAAGGTCTAAAGTAAACGATGATCCCTATGGAACTCTGGGTTAAAATACGTATCAAAATGCAAAACCGCTTCCGGCCTGGAAAATTTGTTCCGGGACTGGTTACTTTTGTTTAATTGCCAGAAAACATTGGCATGTAGCAGATATTCCGTCGTATTTGATTGTTAACGCGTCAGGATGGATGACGATGATTTGAGGCGTACGGATTTTCTAGAGGTATAGACAATTATGAAACAATTTCCGATGACGTTGCGTGGTGCCGAAAAATTGCGCGAAGAGCTGGATTTTTTAAAGAGTGTTCGCCGACCTGAAATTATTGCCGCGATTGCCGAAGCTCGCGAGCATGGCGACCTGAAAGAAAACGCGGAATACCACGCCGCGCGTGAGCAACAGGGCTTTTGTGAAGGGCGTATCCGGGATATCGAAGCCAAACTATCCAATGCGCAGGTTATCGACGTGACGAAAATGACGGCCACAGGGCGCGTCATTTTCGGCGCCACCGTCAAGGTTGTTAATCTGGATACTGAAGAAGAGCAAACGTATCGCATCGTTGGCGATGACGAGGCTGATTTTAAGCAGAATCTGATTTCCGTTAACTCGCCGATCGCTCGCGGGCTTATCGGCAAAGTACAGGATGACATTGTGGTGATTCGGACGCCGGGCGGCGACGTGGAGTACGAAATCGTCAGTGTTGAATACCTGTAATTTCGTTGCCTTGATGATAAAAACGACAAAGTTTGTAAAGAAAAGAAAAAGGCCGCTTGCGGCCTTTTCTCTCACAGAGAGGCATGGCACCTTTCCGTTAAAACAGAGTATCCTGAAATAAAAAATGTTATCGTGGTAACACTATTTTACGTTCTTTCGACGGACGATAGAGTACCAGCGTATGACCGATAACCTGAACGTTGCTGGCCCCGGTTTCGCGAATAATGGCTTCAATAATCAAAGCTTTGGTTTCGCGCTCTTCAGCAGCGACTTTAACTTTGATCAGTTCGTGATGTTCTAATGCTTGTTCGATCTCAGCCAGAACACCTTCGGTGAGGCCGTTATTGCCCAGCATGACAACCGGTTTTAACGGGTGCGCCAGACCTTTCAGGTGTTGTTTTTGTTTATTACTTAGATTCATTGTCTTTTTTGCTTAGGTTGGGATTGAAAACGGCTCATTCTACCGCCATCTCATGATTATAACCAAATTGGTTGTGCAGATCGGGTCCGGGAGACGTTTCTACTTACCAATACGATTAGCGCCTTATTGAGAGTTGGAAAATAGATGGCCACGAAAAAGCGTTCTGCAAGTTCCAGTCGCTGGTTGCAGGAACACTTTAGCGACAAATATGTGCAACAGGCGCAGAAAAAGGGACTCCGTTCCCGAGCTTGGTTTAAACTTGATGAAATACAACAGAGCGACAAGTTGTTTAAACCCGGTATGACTGTTGTTGATTTAGGCGCGGCGCCTGGCGGCTGGTCACAGTATGTGGTGACGCAGATCGGCGGCAAGGGGCGCATCATTGCATGTGATATTCTACCGATGGATCCTATTGTTGGCGTCGATTTCCTACAAGGGGATTTTCGTGATGAATTAGTCCTTAATGCTCTCCTTGAAAGAGTAGGGGACAAAAAAGTTCAGGTGGTGATGTCTGACATGGCCCCGAACATGAGCGGTACTCCAGCAGTTGATATTCCGAAAGCGATGTATCTGGTTGAATTAGCACTTGGTATGTGTCGGGATGTTTTAGCGCCAGGCGGAAGTTTCCTGGTAAAAGTGTTTCAGGGAGAAGGTTTTGATGAATACCTGCGGGAAATTCGCTCCCTGTTTACGAAGGTTAAAATTCGTAAACCAGACGCTTCGCGTGCCAGATCTCGTGAAGTGTATATCGTAGCGACAGGGCGCAAACTGTAGTACCCTAACGCTGTTTTTTAACACAGTTGTAATATGAGGTTAATCCCTTGAGTGACATGGCGAAAAACCTGATTCTCTGGTTAGTCATCGCAGTCGTGCTGATGTCTGTATTCCAGAGCTTTGGGCCCAGCGAGTCGAATGGCCGTAGGGTGGATTATTCAACCTTCTTGACTGAAGTGAATCAGGATCAGGTCCGTGAAGCACGTATTAACGGGCGTGAGATCAGTGTTATCAAAAAAGATAGCAACAGATACACGACTTATATTCCTGTCAACGATCCCAAGCTACTGGATAACCTGCTAACGAAGAATGTGAAAGTCGTTGGTGAGCCGCCGGAAGAGCCGAGTTTGCTGGCTTCAATCTTTATTTCCTGGTTCCCAATGCTGTTGCTGATTGGTGTCTGGATCTTCTTCATGCGTCAAATGCAAGGTGGTGGCGGTAAAGGCGCCATGTCCTTTGGCAAGAGCAAGGCTCGAATGCTGACGGAAGACCAGATCAAAACGACGTTTGCCGATGTCGCAGGTTGCGATGAAGCAAAAGAAGAAGTGAGCGAACTGGTTGAATATCTGCGTGAACCCAGTCGTTTCCAGAAACTGGGCGGTAAGATACCGAAAGGTATTCTGATGGTTGGCCCGCCGGGTACCGGTAAAACCCTGCTGGCAAAAGCCATTGCCGGCGAAGCGAAAGTGCCTTTCTTTACGATTTCCGGTTCGGACTTCGTAGAAATGTTTGTCGGCGTGGGCGCATCCCGCGTACGCGACATGTTCGAGCAGGCAAAGAAAGCCGCGCCTTGTATCATCTTCATTGATGAAATTGATGCGGTAGGTCGCCAGCGCGGCGCCGGTCTGGGCGGCGGTCATGATGAACGTGAACAGACATTGAACCAGATGCTGGTCGAAATGGATGGTTTCGAAGGTAACGAAGGCATCATCGTGATTGCCGCAACCAACCGTCCTGATGTACTTGATCCGGCGTTATTGCGTCCAGGTCGTTTTGACCGTCAGGTGGTGGTCGGCTTGCCGGACGTTCGTGGTCGTGAACAGATTCTGAAAGTGCATATGCGTCGCGTGCCGCTATCTCCGGATATCGATGCGTCGGTGATTGCGCGCGGCACGCCCGGTTTCTCCGGCGCCGATTTGGCTAACCTGGTTAACGAAGCCGCTCTTTTCGCCGCCCGCGGCAACAAGCGTGTTGTGTCGATGGTTGAGTTTGAGAAAGCCAAAGACAAAATCATGATGGGCGCGGAACGTCGCTCCATGGTGATGACGGAACAGCAGAAAGAGTCGACGGCCTACCATGAAGCGGGTCATGCGATTATCGGTCGACTGGTGCCGGAACACGATCCGGTGCATAAAGTGACGATTATCCCGCGTGGTCGCGCGCTGGGCGTGACGTTCTTCCTGCCGGAAGGCGATGCCATCAGCGCCAGTCGTCAGAAATTGGAAAGTCAGATTTCCACGCTGTACGGCGGCCGTTTGGCAGAGGAAATCATCTACGGCGTGGAAAAAGTCTCCACCGGCGCCTCAAACGATATTAAGGTTGCGACTTCCATCGCCCGCAACATGGTCACGCAGTGGGGCTTCTCCGAAAAACTCGGTCCGTTGCTGTACGCAGAGGAAGACGGCGAAGTATTCCTGGGCCGCTCGGTTGCCAAAGCCAAACATATGTCTGACGAAACCGCCAGAATCATCGATCAGGAAGTGAAATCGCTGATTGAACGCAACTACCAGCGTGCGCGCGAATTGTTGATGGCGAATATGGACATCCTGCACTCCATGAAGGATGCGTTGATGAAGTATGAAACCATTGATGCGCCGCAGATTGATGATTTGATGTCACGCAAAGATGTTCGTCCGCCAGCTGGCTGGGAAGAACAAAAGTCAGATAGCAATTCAGGTAATGGCGGTTCGCCTAAGGCGCCGACGCCGGTTGATGAACCCCGTACACCTAATCCGGGTAACACAATATCCGAACAGTTAGGCGAGAAATAATTTAACCAGTGTGCTTATCGTATACACACGGTTGTCACTCCAAACCCCGGACTTGTCCGGGGTTTTTTTACTGACTCGTCTGCTGGGTAAGTTTTAAAATAGTCAACGATTTGAGGGAAAATCATGCAATTGATCGCCAGAGGATCAACCCTGGATCTTTCTCGCCCCAATGTTATGGGCATTCTCAATGTCACCCCCGATTCATTTTCTGATGGCGGCAAGCACAATACGCTGGATGCGGCGCTGTTTCATGCTCAGGATATGATTGCGGCCGGCGCTACGTTGATTGATGTCGGCGGGGAGTCAACCCGCCCCGGGGCCGACGAGGTTAGCACGCAAGAAGAGCTGGAGCGTGTGATCCCCGTCGTTGAGGCCTTGGCTCAGCGTTTCGATAGCTGGATTTCCGTCGATACGTCGAAACCGGAAGTGATTACGGCCGCGGCGCAAGCGGGCGCTCACTTAATTAACGACATTCGTTCACTACAAGAACCCGGAGCTTTAGCTGCCGCGGCGGCAACCGGCTTGCCGGTATGTCTGATGCACATGCAGGGATTACCAAAAACCATGCAGCATAATCCTCACTATGAAGACCTGATGGCCGAGATCGGCGATTTTTTGCAGCAGCAAATCGAACGCTGTGTGAACGGCAATATTCAGAAACGTAATCTGTTACTGGATCCCGGATTCGGATTTGGTAAAAATCTGACTCACAATTATCAGCTTCTGGCTCGCCTGAGCGAATTACACCGTTTCGGATTGCCGCTTCTGGTCGGTATGTCGAGGAAATCCATGATTGGACAGCTACTCAAGGTTCCTCCGATGAAACGGGTGCAGGGCAGCGTGACGTGTGCGGTGATTGCGGCGATGCAGGGTGCGCACATTATTCGTGTTCATGACGTAAAAGAAACGGTAGATGCGATGCGCATTGTTGAAGCGACTCTTTCAGCAAAGGAATAAAAATTATTATGAGTAACCGTAAATATTTTGGGACCGATGGCGTCCGGGGCAAAGTGGGTGATAGTCCGATTACTCCCGACTTTGTGTTGAAGCTGGGCTGGGCGGCGGGAAAGGTGCTGGCGCGACACGGCTCCCGGAAGATTATCATCGGCAAGGACACCCGAATTTCCGGTTATATGTTGGAGTCTGCGTTGGAAGCCGGGCTGGCTGCGGCTGGCTTGTCCGCTTCGTTTACCGGCCCGATGCCGACGCCGGCGGTGGCTTACCTGACCCGGACCTTCAGAGCGGAAGCCGGCATTGTCATTTCGGCCTCCCACAACCCTTATTACGATAACGGCATTAAATTCTTCTCAATTGACGGCACTAAACTGCCTGATGAAGTGGAAGAGGCGATTGAAGCTGAATTAGAGAAACCGTTGACCTGTGTCGAATCGGCGGAGTTGGGGAAAGCCAACCGCATTGTTGATGCCGCCGGGCGTTATATCGAATTCTGCAAGGGGACGTTCCCGAGTGAACTGAATCTGAATGGGCTGAGAATTGTGGTTGATTGTGCGAATGGCGCAACCTATCACATTGCGCCCAGCGTCTTGCGCGAGCTGGGCGCGGACGTCATTTCCATCGGCTGCAAGCCAGACGGCATGAACATCAATGAAGAATGCGGCGCTACGGATGTCAGGCAGCTACAGGCGCGCGTTCTGGCGGAAAAAGCGGATGTGGGATTAGCCTTTGATGGCGATGGCGACCGGCTCATCATGGTCGACCACCAGGGCAATAAAGTCGACGGCGACCAGATCCTGTATATCATCGCGCGAGAAGGTTTACGCCAGGGACAGCTTCGCGGCGGCGCGGTGGGAACCCTGATGAGTAATATGGGTCTGGAGTTGGCGCTAAAGCAGTTGGGCATTCCGTTTGCCCGCGCCAAAGTCGGCGATCGCTATGTATTGGAAATGATGCAGGCCAAAGGTTGGCGCATCGGCGCTGAAAACTCCGGTCATGTCATCCTTCTGGATAAAACGACGACGGGTGACGGCATCATTGCTGGTTTGCAAGTGCTTACTGCGATGGTCAGAAACCACATGAGCCTGCATGATCTGTGCAGCGGTATGAAGCTGTTCCCGCAAATTCTGGTGAATGTTCGTTATTCGGGCGAGAACGATCCGCTTGAGGACGCGTCCGTTCAACAGATAACGCGTGATGTCGAGAAAGCGCTGACGGGACGCGGGCGGGTATTGCTGCGGAAATCAGGAACCGAGCCGCTGATCCGCGTGATGGTCGAAGGTGAAAATGAAGCGATGGTTATCGAGTTAGCCAATCGCATCGCCGATGCGGTAAAAGCGGTGTAAACCAGTTCGGCATTGGCCGGAGAAAGGCTTTCGGCAATGCTGACTTTTTTAATCAGCGCTCTTTATTCCTGATTGGAGTAGTTACCGGCTAACCTTAACAATCAAGCAGATAACCAGCGCTATGAGGGTTTCGTAGCGAAAGCCGCTGTTTTTTTCTTCAATCGGCCAATGGTGGCTAAATTACCCTTGCGTACGCTACAGCCTTTGGTTAGTATTCAGACCCACTTAATCGGGATGACGTTTTCATTCGCTTTAGCGGATTACACGCGATTTTTATCGCAAGAATTCAAAATCTCCATAAATGATGGGGAAAACGGTTACAGGTACAACTATGTACGAAGCTCTTTTGGTGATTTTCCTGTTGGTAGCGATCGGGCTGGTAGCGCTGATCATGCTGCAACAAGGTAAAGGTGCTGATATGGGAGCCTCGTTCGGAGCAGGTGCTTCTGCCACTTTGTTCGGTTCGAGCGGCTCCGGCAATTTCATGACTCGCATGACGGCGGTTTTGGCGACGCTGTTCTTCATTATCAGTCTGGTGCTGGGCAACTTGAGTACCCGGCATGGTAAAGCCGGTGGCGAGTGGGAAAACCTGAGCCAGCCTGAAAAAGCGGAGCAGACCACAACGCCTGCCGCGCCTTCAGCGCCTGCGAGCGATATTCCGCGGTAATCGTTTTAACAGAGCAGTTCAGACAGCGGCGCCTGGCGCGGTTGTTATAAAGCAGTAGTGACACAGCAGTAATTGTGATGCCGAGGTGGTGGAATTGGTAGACACGCTACCTTGAGGTGGTAGTGCCCGATTGGGCTTACGGGTTCAAGTCCCGTCCTCGGTACCAATCCTATAGATAACTTGCTTTTTAGCGGTTGTCAGCGTAGTATTTGCCACGTTTTCGGACGCGGGGTGGAGCAGCATGGTAGCTCGTCGGGCTCATAACCCGAAGGTCGTCGGTTCAAATCCGGCCCCCGCAACCACTTAACTTTCCAGGTAGCGCTTTTTTTCAAATAGGCTGTTCTGTAAGTTTCCATCGCTTTCACAGTCATTTTGAAAAAATCCTTAACCGAAAGTTAGGCCGCGTTGTTTAGCGGTAATAGGGTCCAGTTGCATAAAGCCCCGATATATCGGGGTTTTTTGTTATTTGGTAACAGAATTACTGGGCTATTAAGCCCTTTTTTTATGTCTTGGGGGTGGGCTTGTCCACATTAGAGCAAAAATTAACAGAGATGATTTCAGCACCAGTCGAAGCATTAGGCTACGAATTGGTCGGCATTGAGTTCATCCGGGGTCGCCAATCGACGCTGCGTATCTATATTGATAGTGAAGATGGCATCACTGTTGATGATTGTGCTGATGTCAGCCACCAGGTCAGCGCCGTGTTGGATGTAGAAGATCCCATCACCGTCGCCTACAACCTGGAAGTGTCATCTCCGGGACTTGAACGTCCTTTGTTCACGGCAGAACATTATGTCCGTTTCATCGGTGAAGAGGTGACCGTGGTGCTGCGTATGGCAGTCCAGAATCGCCGTAAATGGTTGGGGGTGATTAAAGCCGTTGATGGCGAGATGATCACCATAACAGTGGAAGGCAAAGACGAAGTGTTCGCGCTGAGCAACATCCAGAAAGCGAACCTGGTACCCCACTTTTAAAGTTTGGATGAGGCAACTAGGATGAATAAAGAGATTCTGGCTGTTGTTGAAGCTGTTTCCAACGAAAAAGCCGTCCCGCGTGAAAAGATTTTTGAGGCATTGGAAACCGCACTGGCGACAGCAACCAAGAAAAAATACGAGCAGGAAATCGATGTCCGCGTCAGTATCGATCGTAAAACCGGTGATTTCGATACCTTCCGTCGCTGGTTAGTGGTCAATGAAGTTACCCAGCCAACGCGTGAAATCACGCTGGATGCGGCGCAGTTTGAAGATCCTGCTCTCGATGTCGGTGATTACGTTGAAGATCAGATTGAGTCAGTGACATTCGACCGTATTACCACACAAACCGCAAAACAGGTTATTGTACAGAAAGTGCGCGAAGCTGAGCGCGCCATGGTCGTTGATCAGTTCCGTGAACAGGAAGGCGAGATCGTCACTGGTGTCGTGAAGAAAGTTAACCGTGATAACATCTCACTGGATTTAGGCAATAATGCTGAAGCGGTTATCGGCCGTGAAGATATGTTGCCGCGCGAAAATTTCCGCCCTGGCGATCGCATTCGCGGCGTGCTGTACGCCGTTCGCCCTGAAGCCCGCGGCGCTCAGCTGTTTGTTAGCCGTTCCCGTCCGGAAATGCTGGTCGAACTGTTCCGCATTGAAGTACCGGAAATTGGTGAAGAAGTCATTGAGATCAAGGCTGCTGCCCGTGACCCAGGCTCCCGTGCGAAAATCGCGGTGAAGACCAATGACAAGCGCATTGATCCGGTCGGCGCCTGCGTAGGCATGCGCGGCGCGCGCGTTCAGGCCGTATCCAGCGAGCTTGGCGGCGAGCGTATTGATATTATTCTGTGGGATGATAATCCCGCGCAGTTTGTTATCAATGCCATGGCCCCGGCCGATGTCGTTTCCATCGTGGTTGATGAAGACACCTGTACGATGGATATCGCCGTGGAGTCCAGCAATCTGGCTCAGGCGATTGGCCGTAACGGCCAGAACGTGCGTCTGGCTTCCCAACTGTTAAAACAGCATCGTTCAGATGACCGTTGGGAACTGAACGTCATGACTGTGGAAGATCTTCAGGCTAAACATCAGGCTGAGGCCCATGCCGCAATTGATGTCTTCACCAAGCATCTGGATATCGACGAAGAGTTCGCTACCGTGCTGGTTGAGGAAGGTTTCTCCTCGCTTGAAGAATTGGCCTATGTGCCGATCAAAGAGCTGTTGGCAATCGAAGGCCTGGATGAAGAAACCGTTGAAGTATTGCGCGAACGAGCTAAAGCCGCGTTAACCACGCTGGCCTTGGCGCACGAGGAAAGTCGCGGTGACGGCCAACCCGCAGACGATTTGCTCAGTTTACCTGGCCTGTCGCGTGAATTGGCATTCAAGCTGGCAGCACGCGGTATTTGCACGCTGGAAGATCTTGCTGAGCAGGGCGTCGACGACCTGACGGATATTGAAGAGCTGAATGATGAAAAAGCCGGTGAGCTGATTATGGCCGCCCGTAATATCTGTTGGTTTGGCGACGAAAACGAATAACGAACTGTAGCAGGAAAGGAACAGCATGACAGATGTAACCGTAAAATCGCTGGCCACAGAGATTCAGACTTCGGTTGACCGCCTGATACAGCAGTTTGCTGATGCGGGCATTACCAAGTCTGCATCGGATTCTGTGACCCAGCATGAAAAAGAAACATTACTGGCGCACTTGAACCGAGATCGTGGAAATGCGCCAGGTAAATTGACGCTACAGCGTAAAACGCGTAGTACGTTAAATATTCCGAGCACTGGCGGCAAGAGTAAGTCAGTGCAGATTGAAGTCCGCAAGAAACGCACTTATGTAAAACGCGATCCTATCGACGCCCAACAGGCTGAAGAGGAAGAGCAGGCACGGCGTGAAGCGGAAGAACAGGCACAACGCATTGCTGAAGAGCAGGCCAAACGCGAGGCGGAAGAAAAAGCCAAACGCGAGGCGGCTGAGACAGCTAAGCGTGCTGCTGAAGAGCAAGCCAAACGTGAGGCCGCTGAAAAAGCTAAGCGTGATGTAGCGGAAAAAGAAAAAGTGATTAATCAACAAAACGATAGTGTAACCAAACCTGCTCAGGCTGAAAAAGCCCGACGTGAAGCTGAAGCCGCGGAACTTAAGCGTAAAGCCGAAGAAACTGCTCGTCTCAAGGTAGAAGAAGAGGCGCGCCGCATTGCTGAAGAAGCCCGTCGCATGGCGGAAGAAAACGCCGGACGTTGGGAAGCGGAAAGCGCTAAGCCTGAAGAAAGCGCTGATTATCATGTCACCACTTCTCATCATGCCCGTGAAGCGGAAGATGAAAGCGATCGTCAGGTTGAAGGCGAACGCCGCAGCCGCGGCGGCCGCAGCAAAGTGACCAAGCAGAAAAAAGGCAACCGCCTGTCTGAGTCCAAAGCCGACCGCGAAGAGGCCCGCGCCGTTACTCGCGGCGGTAAAGGCAAACGCAAACCAAGTTCTTTGCAACAAAGCTTCAATAAGCCTGCTCAGGCCGTTAACCGCGATGTGGTGATTGGCGAGACGGTGACGGTGGCTGAATTGGCCAACAAAATGGCGGTGAAAGGCTCTCAGGTCATCAAAGTCATGATGAAACTGGGCGCGATGGCCACCATCAACCAGGTTATCGACCAGGAAACCGCGCAGCTGGTGGCCGAAGAAATGGGCCATAAAGTGATTCTCCGTCGTGAAAACGAACTGGAAGAAGCGGTAATGAGCGACCGTGATACCGGCGCTGCCGCCGAATCACGCGCGCCGGTCGTTACCATCATGGGTCACGTCGACCATGGTAAAACCTCGTTGCTGGACTATATCCGCTCGACCAAAGTCGCCGCAGGCGAAGCCGGTGGGATTACCCAGCATATCGGCGCCTATCACGTTGAAACCGACAACGGCATGATCACCTTCCTGGATACGCCCGGACACGCCGCGTTTACCGCGATGCGTGCTCGCGGCGCCCAGGCAACGGATATCGTGGTGCTGGTTGTCGCCGCGGATGACGGCGTGATGCCGCAGACCATCGAAGCAATCCAGCACGCTAAAGCGGCTCATGTGCCGGTTGTCGTCGCGGTGAACAAGATTGATAAGCCGGAAGCCGATCCGGATCGTGTTAAAACCGAGCTTTCCCAGTACGGCATCATGCCGGAAGAGTGGGGCGGCGAATCTCAGTTCGTACACGTCTCGGCCAAGGCGGGGACAGGGATTGATGAATTGCTGGATGCCATTCTGTTGCAGGCTGAAGTGCTGGAATTGAAAGCAATCCGTAGCGGTATGGCCAGCGGCGTGGTGATCGAATCCTTCCTGGATAAAGGTCGCGGTCCGGTAGCCACCGTTCTGGTGCGCGAAGGTACGCTGAATAAGGGCGATATCGTTCTTTGTGGTTTTGAATACGGTCGTGTTCGTGCCATGCGTGACGAACTGGGTCGTGAAATTACCACGGCGGGTCCGTCGATCCCGGTGGAAATCCTGGGTCTGTCCGGCGTGCCGGCGGCCGGTGATGAAGCTACCGTGGTCCGTGACGAGAAGAAAGCGCGTGAAGTGGCGCTGTATCGTCAGGGCAAATTCCGTGAAGTTAAGCTGGCTCGTCAGCAGAAATCCAAGCTGGAAAACATGTTCGCCAACATGACCGAAGGCGAGGTTTCCGAACTGAATATCGTGCTTAAGTCTGACGTTCAGGGCTCTTGTGAAGCGATTTCCGATGCGCTGCAAAAACTGTCTACCGACGAAGTGAAAGTGAAAATCGTTGGTTCCGGCGTGGGCGGCATCACCGAAACGGATGCCACGCTGGCAGCCGCGTCGAATGCGATTATCCTTGGTTTCAACGTCCGTGCCGATGCTTCCGCGCGCCGCGTCGTTGAGTCTGAAAGTCTGGATCTGCGCTACTATTCGGTTATCTATGACCTGATTGACGAAGTTAAGCAGGCCATGAGCGGCATGCTGGCGCCGGAATACAAACAGGAAATCATCGGTCTGGCTGAAGTTCGCGATGTCTTCAAATCACCGAAATTCGGCGCAATCGCCGGTTGTATGGTGACGGAAGGCGTCGTTAAGCGTCACAACAAGATTCGCGTACTGCGTGAAAACGTGGTCATCTATGAAGGCGAGCTTGAGTCTCTGCGTCGCTTTAAAGATGACGTCAACGAAGTCCGCAGCGGTATGGAATGTGGTATCGGCGTGAAGAACTACAACGATGTCCGTGCCGGCGACGTGATCGAAGTATTTGAAACGATTGAGATCAAACGTACGATTGACTAAATCGGCGTCAGACGATGCGATAAGTTATTCATGGGGGGCCTTGCGCCCCCCGATTTTTACTTGAGGATTCAACATGGCAAAAGAATTCAGCCGCACCCAGCGCGTTGCGCAGGAAATGCAAAAAGAAATCGCCATTATTATTCAACGAGAAGTGAAAGATCCGCGTATCGGCATGGCTACCGTATCCGGCGTCGAGGTTTCACGCGATCTGGCTTACGCCAAAGTGTTTGTGACGTTTCTGAATGACAACGAACCGGATCAGGTAAAAACGGCGGTCAAAGCGCTGCAAGACGCTTCGGGTTTTATCCGCATGTTGCTGGGTAAAGCGATGCGCCTGCGCGTTGTGCCGGAACTGACGTTTTCCTACGACAATTCATTGGTCGAAGGGATGAGAATGTCCAATCTGGTCACCAACGTTGTCAGACACGATGCCGAGCGTCGTTCGGCGACGGGCGAAGATCAGGAGGATTAATGAGCCGTCCTCGCCGCCGCGGCCGTGATGTACACGGCGTATTGCTATTAGATAAACCGCAGGGCATGTCGTCTAATGATGTTTTGCAGAAAGTAAAACGGATCTTCAACGCCAATAAAGCCGGTCATACGGGAGCATTGGATCCGTTGGCGACGGGCATGTTGCCGATTTGCCTGGGCGAGGCGACCAAGTTTTCCCGTTATCTATTGGATTCTGATAAGCGGTATCGCGTTATTGCCCGTCTTGGGCAGCGGACGGATACCTCTGACGCCGACGGCAACATCATTGAAACACGCCCGGTCACTTTTTCGCCAAAAGATCTGGATGCGGCGCTGGACGGTTTTCGTGGCGCGACGAAACAGGTTCCCTCAATGTATTCGGCGCTGAAGTATCAGGGGCGTCCGCTCTATGAATATGCGCGTCAGGGGCAGGTCGTTCCGCGTGAAGCGCGAGATATTACCGTTTATGAGCTGCTGTTTATCCGCTATGAGGGGGATGAGCTTGAGCTGGAAATTCATTGCTCGAAGGGCACCTATATTCGCACCATCATTGATGATTTGGGCGAAAGGCTTGGTTGCGGCGCGCATGTGATTTATCTGCGCCGTTTGCAGGTAGCTACCTATCCCGCGGAAAGGATGGTGACGCTGGATAAGTTGAACGCGTTGCTGGAACAGGCGCAGGTTGAGGGGAGTTCGCCCGCATTGAGCCTAGACCCGTTGTTAATGCCGATGGAGAGTCCGGCGATGGGCTTTCCCGAAGTGAATTTACCGTCGGTTACCGCCGGCTACCTGAAACTGGGGCAAGCGGTTCAGGCCGCCGGCGCGCCTCTGGACGGAATGGTCCGAATTACCGAAGGCGATGAACATAAGTTCATCGGCATGGGCGAGATCGACGACGAAGGGCGCGTGGCTCCCCGCCGTTTGGTGGTCGAGTTTCAGGAGTAAGCACGTTTGTTGCTACCTTGCTATCGGATGAGGCTAAGAGTAGAATAGCGCGGCTTAACTATTGGGTGGCTGAATTAGAGATCGGCGCCTGTTTTTTTTTATCTATAATGTTTGGAGTATTACTATGTCTCTAAGTGTTGAAGCGAAAGCTAAAATCGTTGCGGAATTCGGTCGCGGCGCTAACGACAGCGGTTCCACCGAAGTTCAGGTTGCTTTGCTGACTGCGCAGATCAACCATCTGCAAGGTCACTTTGCCGAGCACAAAAAAGATCACCATAGCCGTCGTGGTCTGCTGCGTATGGTTTCTCAGCGTCGTAAGCTGCTGGACTACCTGAAGCGTAAAGATGTAGCACGTTACACCAGTCTGATCGAACGTCTGGGTCTGCGTCGCTAAGTCTTCCGGGTTTCGGTAGGAAGGGGCCTTTTCGGGCCCCTTTCTTCTAGGAAGCGCTCGTAAAACAGAGTAATGTAGTTGTTGTTTTCATTATGATCTTTCATTGCAGAGATTCGCGCGGCTAATGAGAGGCTTTATCCGCATGAGCAGGGTAAGGGTTGTCATTAGTCGTGAGGATGTAATGCAAAGATCAGGCGTTCACCGGCGTGTTTATCTTGAACAGGTATGATGCGCCCAAGCTAAGGATATTATTTTGCTGAATCCGATCGTTCGTAAATTTCAATACGGTCAACATACTGTTACGTTAGAAACCGGTATGATGGCTCGCCAGGCTACCGCCGCTGTTATGGTAAGCATGGATGACACTGCGGTGTTTGTTACCGTTGTTGGCGCGAAACAAGCCAAACCCGGTCAGAGTTTTTTCCCGCTGACCGTTAACTATCAGGAGCGTACCTACGCGGCCGGTCGTATCCCTGGCGGTTTCTTCCGCCGTGAAGGCCGTCCAAGCGAAGGCGAAACGCTGATTTCCCGCTTGATTGACCGTCCTATCCGTCCGCTGTTCCCTGATGGTTTCCTGAATGAAGTTCAGGTCATTGCCACCGTAGTGTCCGTGAACCCGCAGGTTAGCCCCGATATCGTGGCGATGATCGGCGCTTCCGCCGCGCTGAGCCTGTCCGGCATCCCGTTCGGCGGCCCGATCGGCGCGGCGCGCGTCGGTTACCTGAACGATCAGTACGTGCTGAACCCGACTACCGACGAACTGAAAGAGAGTCGTCTGGATCTGGTAGTCGCCGGTACCGAAGGCGCGGTACTGATGGTGGAATCCGAAGCGGATCTGTTAAGTGAAGAGCAAATGCTGGGCGCCGTGGTGTTCGGCCATGAGCAACAGCAGGTTGTTATCGAAAACATCAATGCGCTGGTCGCCGAAGCCGGTAAACCGAAGTGGGACTGGCAGGCGCCGGAAATCAACCAGTCTTTGCAGCAGCGTGTCGCCGCGTTGTCGGAAGCGCGCCTGGGCGATGCTTACCGCATCACGGAAAAACAGGAACGCTACGCGCAGGTTGATGCTATCAAATCCGATGTAGAAGCCGCTCTGTTAGCTGAAGATGAAACGTTGGACGCCGGCGAAATCCAGGACATCCTGGGCAGCGTAGAGAAAAACGTGGTTCGTAGCCGCGTGCTGCGCGGCGAGCCGCGTATCGACGGTCGCGAAAAAGACATGATCCGCGGTCTGGATGTGCGCACCGGCGTATTGCCGCGTACACATGGTTCCGCGCTGTTCACCCGTGGCGAAACGCAGGCGCTGGTTACCGCTACGCTGGGTACCGAGCGTGATGCGCAGAACATCGACGAACTGACCGGCGAACGCACCGATCGCTTCCTGCTGCACTATAACTTCCCTCCGTACTCCGTTGGGGAAACCGGTATGGTCGGCTCGCCGAAGCGCCGTGAAATCGGTCATGGGCGTCTGGCGAAACGCGGCGTTCTGGCGGTTATGCCGAAAGCCAATGAGTTCCCGTACACCGTGCGTGTGGTTTCCGAGATTACGGAATCCAACGGTTCTTCTTCCATGGCGTCCGTTTGCGGCGCGTCTCTGGCATTGATGGATGCCGGCGTGCCGATTAAAGCCGCTGTCGCGGGTATCGCGATGGGCCTGGTTAAAGAAGGCGAGAACTTTGTCGTACTGTCCGATATTCTGGGCGATGAAGATCATCTGGGCGATATGGACTTTAAAGTAGCCGGTAGCCGCGAAGGCATCACCGCGTTGCAGATGGATATTAAAATCGAAGGTATCACCCGCGAAATCATGCAGGTTGCCTTGAATCAGGCCAAGGGCGCCCGTCTGCACATTCTGGGCGTGATGGAACAGGCTATCAGCACGCCGCGCGGCGATATTTCCGAATTTGCCCCGCGTATCCACACCATCAAGATCAGTACTGATAAGATTAAAGACGTTATCGGTAAAGGCGGTTCGGTTATCCGTGCGTTGACGGAAGAAACCGGCACCACCATCGAGATCGAAGATGACGGTACGGTGAAGATTGCTTCTACCGACGGCGAGAAAGCCAAACACGCGATTCGCCGTATCGAAGAGATTACGGCTGAAATCGAAGTGGGCCGTATCTATCAAGGTAAAGTCACGCGTATCGTTGACTTTGGCGCTTTCGTCGCCATCGGCGGCGGTAAAGAAGGTCTGGTGCATATTTCTCAAATCGCCGACAAGCGCGTTGAAAAAGTGACCGACTACCTGCAAATGGGTCAGGAAGTACCGGTCAAGGTACTGGAAGTCGACCGCCAGGGCCGCGTACGTTTAAGCATTAAAGAAGCAAATGCTCAACCTCAGGAAGCGGCAGTCGCGCCTTCTGAGGGAGAATAACTGTTAAAAACAGTAGTACGGCTCCTTTAAGGAGCCGTGATCGTAAGGAGCGGACGTCCTTACATTGAGCAAACCGGGACAGGATGTTCATCCAATGTTTGTCTTCGGGAGTGGGAAATGAAGCCTTTCTTGCGCTGGTGTTATGTTGCGACAGCTCTTATGCTGGCAGGATGCAGCAACACGGATTGGCGTAAAGACGCAGTGTTGGCAATTCCATTACAGCCTACTTTACAGCAGGAAGTGATTCTGGCGCGCATGGAACAAATTCTTGCCAGCCGGGCACTCACCGATGATGAGCGAGCACAGCTATTATATGAGCGTGGAGTGCTGTATGATAGTTTAGGGTTGCGAGCATTAGCGCGAAATGATTTTTCACAAGCGTTATCGATCCGCCCTGATATGCCGGAAGTTTTTAACTATCTGGGTATTTACTTAACGCAGGCAGGCAATTTTGATGCTGCCTATGAAGCGTTTGATTCTGTACTAGAGCTTGATCCAACTTACAATTACGCGCGTTTAAACCGGGGCATCGCTTTGTACTATGGCGGTCGTTACCTGTTAGCGCAGGATGATCTGCTGGCGTTTTATCGAGACGATCCAAATGATCCTTTCCGTTCGTTGTGGCTGTACCTTGCGGAGCGAGAAATCAATCCGGAGACGGCCAAAGTAGCGTTGCAGAAACGCTATGACGGGGCGCAGAAAGGGCCGTGGGGATGGAATATTGTCGAATTCTACCTGGACGGTATCAGCGAAAAAGTGCTGATGAGCCGTTTGCAGGAAGAGGCTACGGATAACACTTCGCTCGCTGAGCATCTCAGTGAAACTGACTTCTATTTAGGTAAGCACTACCTAAGTCTGGGGGACAAGAACACCGCTTTGGCGCTGTTCAAGCTGACGGTTGCCAACAACGTTCACAATTTTGTTGAGCACCGCTATGCATTGTTGGAATTGGCGCTATTGGGCCAAGAGCAAGACGACCTATCAGAATCGGACCAGCAATAGCTGACGAACAATACTATCGCCTTAAAACTACGGTTGTCACCTTAGCGGGTGAGGGCTTTTTTGTTCGCTTTTTAATCCAATTTGAGCCGGTTCACACTTTTCAATGAAAATGACTGAAAATTTTCTCGACGAGTTATGTAGACTGGCCGCCATTTATGAGGCACGTGTACATGACTACTGAGCTTGAAACCTCTTTTGCTGATCTGGGGCTGTCCGCCCCCATTATTAATGCCCTTACCGATTTGGGCTACGAAAAACCATCGCCGATTCAGGCGGAGTGTATTCCTCATTTATTGAGTGGTCGCGATGTGCTGGGGATGGCGCAGACCGGTAGTGGTAAAACAGCGGCATTTGCGCTGCCATTACTGAACAATCTCAAACCCGAATTAAAAGCGCCGCAGATGCTGGTGCTGGCGCCAACGCGCGAATTGGCTGTACAGGTTGCCGAAGCCTGTAATGATTTTGCTAAACATTTGCACGGCGTGAACGTGGTTGCTCTGTACGGCGGCCAGCGTTACGACGTCCAGCTGCGCGCTTTGCGCGGCGGCGCGCAGATCGTGGTCGGTACGCCGGGACGTTTGCTGGACCACCTGAAGCGCGGCACGTTGGACTTGTCCAACCTGAGCGGACTGGTGCTGGATGAAGCCGATGAAATGTTGCGTATGGGCTTTATTGAAGATGTGGAAAACATCATGGCGCAGATCCCGGCGGAACATCAGACCGCGCTGTTTTCCGCGACGATGCCGGAAGCCATTCGTCGCATTACGCGTCGCTTCATGAAAGATCCGCAGGAAGTGCGCATTCAGTCCAGCATCACCACTCGCCCGGATATCAGTCAGAGCTACTGGACTGTCCACGGCCTGCGTAAAAATGAAGCGCTGGTGCGTTTCCTGGAAGCGGAAGATTTTGATGCGGCGATTATTTTCGTCCGTACTAAAAATGCCACGCTGGAAGTGGCCGAAGCGCTGGAACGCAGCGGTTACAACAGCGCGGCATTAAACGGCGACATGAACCAGGCTTTGCGCGAACAAACGCTGGAGCGTCTGAAAGATGGCCGTCTGGATATTCTGATCGCCACCGATGTGGCTGCCCGTGGTCTGGACGTTGATCGTATCAGCCTGGTGGTTAACTACGATATTCCGATGGATGCCGAGTCTTACGTCCACCGCATCGGTCGTACTGGTCGCGCCGGTCGCGCCGGTCGCGCATTACTGTTTGTTGAAAACCGTGAGCGTCGTCTGCTGCGTAACGTCGAACGCACCATGAAGCTGACCATTCCTGAAGTCGAACTGCCGAATGCTGAACTGCTGGGACAACGCCGTCTGGCGAAGTTTGCCGCCAAAGTTCAACAGCAGCTGGAAAGCAGCGATCTGGATATGTACCGTGCGCTGTTGTCCAAATTGCAGCCTGAAGAAGAGCTGGATATCGAAACTCTGGCTGCGGCGTTGCTGAAAATGGCGCAGGGCGAACGTCCGCTGATTCTGCCGCCGGATCCGGTCTTCGATCGTCGTCCGCGTCGTGAATTCCGCGATCGTGACGATGCGCGCGGCGATCGTCGTCGTGATGGCGAGCGTCCGCAGCGTCGCGAGCGCCGGGATGTGGGTGATATGGAACTGTATCGTATTGAAGTCGGACGCGACGACGGCGTGGAAGTTCGCCATATCGTTGGCGCTATTGCCAACGAAGGCGATATCAGCAGCCGCTATATCGGCAATATCAAGCTGTTTGCTTCCCACTCAACGATCGAGTTGCCGAAAGGCATGCCGGGTGATTTGCTCTCTCACTTTACCCGCACCCGTATCCTGAACAAACCGATGAACATGCAGTTGCTGGGCGATGCCAAACCGCATGACCGCGGGAATGGCGAACGCCGTGGCGGTCGCCCTGCCGGCGATCGTCCCGCCAGCGCGCCGCGTCGTTCCTATAGTAACGGCGAACGCCGTGACGGGAATGCTGCCGGCGAGCGTCGCGGAGGACGTAGCTTCAACCGTGATGCGGCGCCGCGTCGTCGTCCTGCGGATGCCTAAGCGTATTACATCGAAAAAGACATTATTTGACTGTTAACAGTTAACAGCATAAGATTTTTCGACATAAGACGGCCCTTTCGAGGGCCGTTTTTTTTGTCGAGAGCACGGATAAAACGCTTATTTTTTCAAGTCGAGGTTTGCTTAACGATATTACGTCGTATTGATTATCAGGCAGCCTAATGATAACGCGCGGTTACTCTCTAATAAAAAATCGATGATCAAAAAACAGATGTTTTCTGAAAGGCTCATATGGCGAGGCTTGTGGGAATTTTAATTAATTTAAGTGTTTGGAATAAAATAAATGTCTGATTTTTTAATGAAAAAGCGCTTCAGTTGGGGCGCGTTGGGATGGCTTTTACTGTTTTTCTGGTATTTTTCCGCGGTATTGCAACTATCAATTTTATTGAGCGGCCACAGCGGGTTTAATGGATTAAGAGACGCGCTGATTTACAGTTTATTTTGGCTTGTCCCGGTATTTATTTTCCCGCGTCAAACCCGAATCATTACGGCAGTCCTGGGCATTGTACTTTGGGCCTCTTCCGTGGTGGCTCTCGGGTATTATTCGATTTATAAACAGGAATTCTCGCAAAGTATACTGTTCGTGATGTTCGAATCGAATACGACGGAAGCCGGCGAGTATATGAGCCAGTACTTTAGCCTGAAAGTGGTTGGCGTATTGCTGGTTTATACCGTAGCGGCATTTTTCTTATGGACAAAGGTGCGGCCGGTTTATTTGCCCATCGGGCGTCGCGCTGTCGCCATCCTGGTGATTATTACCGCGCTTTTTGGCATTCCCGCCTATAAAAATATCATTGTTGAGAAAGGGTCTTTGCAAGATACCGTCAGCTATCTGGCCGATAGAATGGCGACCACGGCGCCCTGGCAATTTATGAGCAGCTATATGGAATACCGCCAGCAATTAAACAGCATGGAAGCGATGTTGCAGCAAAACGCGGCGCTGCCGCCGCTGGCCAATCTCAAAGACGCCAATGGCGATACGCCGCGCACGCTGGTGCTGGTGATCGGTGAGTCAACCACCAGCAGCCGCATGAGCCTGTATGGTTATCCGCGTCCGACGACGCCTCGTCTGGATGCGTTAAGCCAGTCCGATCCGAATCTGGTGGTATTTAAAGATGTGGTGACCTCTCGGCCTTACACCATTGAAATTCTGCAACAGGCGCTCACTTTTGCCGACGAGCAGAACCCGGAGGTGTATCTGACCAAACCCTCGCTGATGAATTTGATGAAGCAGGCGGGCTATAAAACATTCTGGATCACCAATCAGCAAACGATGACCAAACGGAATACCATGCTAACGGTATTTTCCCAGCAAACGGATAAGCAATTTTATCTGAACAACCAGCGGACGCAGAGCGCCCGGCAGTACGATGATGTGGTGTTGCCGCCGTTTGAGGAAGTGATGGCCGATCCGGCGCAGAAGAAATTCATTGTCGTTCATTTATTGGGAACGCATATGAACTACAAATACCGCTATCCGGAAGATTTTGACCGGTTCAACGACCGTACCGGCGTGCCTTCCGGGGTTAGTGATAAAGACGTGGATGTCTACAATCACTATGACAATGCGCAATTGTACAATGATTACATCGTCAGCAGCCTGATTAACACTTTCGCGCAACATAAACCCAATGGCTTTTTGCTGTACTTCTCCGACCATGGCGAAGATGTTTATGAAACGCCGCCGCATAATATCCTGGGACGTAATGAGGCCGCCCCGACCCGAGCGATGTATACCATTCCCTTTATGGTGTGGATGTCGCCGGAATGGCGGGCAAGCCATAGCCTCGACTATACGCCCTATATCGCACGCAAATACAGCAACGCCCATTTGATTCATACCTGGTCTGATCTGGCGGGGTTAAGCTATAACTTTTATGAACCCTCCAAGAGTCTGGTAAACCCGGCGTTCAAACAAACCGAACGTTGGATCGGCAATCCTTATGATAAAAAGGCACTGCGTCCGTTCGATGATTTGCCGACGACGGTGAAATAACATCGATAGCGGGGATGCTTTCCAGCATCCCCGCCTGTTTATGCTTCCTGCAACGATTGCCGCAGGCTTATCGCGATCTCAAAGGATCGCAGTCGGGCCTGATGATCAAAAATCTGTCCGTTAATCATCACTTCATTCACCTGCGTTTCGCGTAACAAACTCTGTAAGCCATGCCTGACTTTCGTGCGGTCGCCGACGATGGATAAGCGTAATGTTTGCTCTACGCCAAACTGCTCCGCCGGCGACCAGACGGCATCCATATCCTCTACCGGCGCGGGCAGCGGGCCGGGAACGCCGCGGCGCAGATTGATAAATTGTTGCTGCATTGAGGTAAAGAGGAAGCGGGCATCGCGATCGCTGTCTGCGGCAACCACATTGACGCAGACCATTGAGTAAGGCTCGGGATAGGCGGCCGAGGGTTTAAATGTTTCGCGATAAATCTTCAACGCTTGCAGCAGCATATCGGGCGCGAAATGGGCGGCGAAGGCAAAGGGCAATCCTAACGAAGCGGCTAATTGCGCGCTGTACAAACTGGAGCCCAGCAGCCAGATGGGAACCTGTAAACCCTGACCGGGTACGGCCTGCACCGCCTGACCGGGTTGCACATCGGCAAAATAGCGCTGTAGTTCCCGCACGTCGCGGGGGAAATCATCAATATCGGCATCAAGATGGCGCCGCAGGGCAATCATGGTCTGCCGATCGGTGCCGGGCGCGCGGCCCAGCCCGAGGTCGATACGGCCCGGATAGAGAGACTCCAGCGTGCCGAACTGTTCGGCGATCACCAGCGGGGCATGATTGGGCAGCATCACGCCGCCGGAGCCAATGCGGATATGCTGGGTGCCGGCGGCGAGATAGCCTATCAGCACCGAGGTGGCGGCGCTGGCGATGCCGGTCATATTGTGGTGCTCGGCCAGCCAGTAACGATGGTAGCCCCATTTTTCCGCCTGTCGCGCCAGATCCAGCGAGTGGCGGAAGGCCGTTTGCGCGTTAGATCCGGCCGGTATCGGCGCCAGATCCAGAAGAGAGAATGGGACGGACTGAGAATTTGCAGACATAGAGGGTATGCACCTTATCGGTTTCGGATACGTTGAGTATTGCGCTATTTAGCGAAACTTCCTATGCCGGTCATCTCTGACGTTGCCGACGGACCCCCGGCGCCGCGCCCGGACGGGATGTCGACATAGGTTGTTTTCTTTATGTTTAAACAAGATGACGCTATCGCGCTACAATGTAGCGGGTTTGTTTTTAATGTTGGTTAATTGTTTTGTACAGGTGGCAAGGCGCGGCGCGCGGCGTAAAATGGCGTCTGCGCAGTTCACGTTCGGAGCATGGTAAATGAATAAAAAGACGCGGTTGACGTTATTGCTGGTCGTCGTGGTGATTGCGCTTGCGGTGCTGTTTCGAGCGAATAATAAGGATGTGTTGCTACAGGGTGAAGTCGATGCCCAAGAGGTCATCGTCTCCTCCAAAGCATCGGGGCGGGTAACGGAACGTCATGTGCAACGCGGGGATGACGTCAAAGCAGGCCAACTGCTGATTACGCTGGAAAATGCTGAACTGGTTGCGCAGCTGCATGCGGCGGAAGCCGCACGGGATCAGGCGAAAACGCAGTCGGAGCAGTCCGAACACGGTACGCGGGAAGAGAGTATCCGTAATCTGCGGGCGTCGCTGGCCCAGGCGCAGGCCGAATATCAGAACGCCCGGCATGAATACGATCGTCTGGCCGGCATGGCGGGGAAGGGGTATGTCTCGGACTCGTCGCTGGACAGCGCGCGTAAGACCCGCGACAGCGCCTTGCAGCAGGTTAAGGCGGCGCAGGCCAGTCTGGATGAGGGACTGCACGGCGATCGGCCGGAGCAACGGGAAAACTATGCCGCCGCGCTGCGTCAGGCCGAACAGCAACTGCTGGAAATTAAAGCCCAGTCGGACGAATTGCAGGTCAGGGCGCCGGTGGACGGCGAAGTCGGGCCTATTCCGGCCGAGGTGGGCGTGCTGTTCAACGCCGCCAGTCCGCTCATCACGCTGGTGCGCGTTCCACAAGCCTGGTTCGTCTTCAATCTGCGGGAGGATATTCTGGCCGGGGTGCGCAAAGGCGATCGGATCACGCTGCGCGTACCGGCGCTGGATAACCGAATGATTGACGCCGAGGTGCGCTATATCGCGCCGCTGGGCGATTACGCCACCAAACGCGCCACGCGGGCGACCGGCGACTTCGATTTGAAGACCTTTGAAGTCCGGCTGTATCCGACGCAGCCGCAGGAAGGACTGAGACCGGGAATGAGCGCGCTATGGCAGTGGAAAGAGTAAACGCCGTCTGGCGTAGTTTCAGCGCGTCATTCCGCCAGGAAGTGAAAACGGCGTTGCGCAGCCCGGTGGTGCATTGGCTTGGCTGGGGATTTCCTCTGCTGTTGTTCATTCTGCTGGGCAGTATTTTTTCCGTCGGAACGATGCAGGATCTGCCGGTGTCGGCGATCGATAACGATCACAGCACGCTGTCGCGCGATCTGATCCGTAAGCTGGACGCCGGATCCCACGCCCGCATTGAGCCGCGGCCCGGCGGTCTGGCAGAGGGCTTGCAGCGCTTACGCAGCGCTCAGGACTATGGCCTGCTCTATATCCCGCTAAATTTTGAAGCCGATGCGCTGGCCGGACGTCAGCCCAGCGTCTTGTTTTACTACAACGCCCTGTTTTATGGCGCAGGTTTTTATTCCACGCAGGATTTCAGCGCGCTGATGACGGAAATCAACAGCCGGTATCGCAGCGTGATCGCCGCAGACTCCGGTCATACGCTGCCGGCATTGGCCGATGTCAGCCTGGCGTACGGCAGTCTGTTCAACGCCAGCGGCAGTTATGTCTATTATCAGCAGTTTGCCGCCACCATTCACTTGCTACAGCTTTTCGCCGTCACCTGTATGATCTATGTGCTGGAACGCAGTAGGGATGTGGTTAACCGCCGGCCTTTCGTACTGGCGATGCTCGGCAAGCTGGCGCCTTACACGCTGTGCTACACCGTGCTGCTGATTGTTGAAATGGCTATCCTGGTATGGGTGTCCGACGCTCACGTGAGCGGCAATCCGCTGTATATGCTGATGGTGGGGTTCTTTTATGTCATGGCGGCGCAGAGCATCGGCGTGTTGCTGTTTTCTTTTACCCGCACGGCGCTGACGGCCTATACCATGATGGGCATCATCGTCAGTATTGCGCTGACCTTTTCCGGTCTGGCGGTGCCGGAGCTTTCCATGCCGCTGCCGGCGCAGATTATCGCGCAAATCGAGCCGTTAACCCATGCGCTGTATGCGATGTTCGATATCTTCCTGCGCCAGGTTTCGCTCGCTTCGGTTCTCAGCGTCTGCGCGCTGTTGCTGGCTTATCCGCTGGCGACCGGCCTGCTGGTGCGTAACCGGCTGTATCAGCGTTTAAGCCAGCCGGAGAATAAATCGTGAAAAGTTACTGGCAGACATTCAGCCGGGTGCTGATCGGCATGCTGGAACGCCCGATGTGGCTGATGTTGCTGGCGTCGCTTTGCGTGATGAGCCTGGTTTACGCCAATCACACGGTGTGGGATTTGCCGGTGGCGGTGATCGACCAGGATCACAGCAACGCCAGTCGGCAGTTAATGCGCGAGCTGGACGCCGCGCCGAAAATTGCGGTTAAAACTTACGACAATCTGCCGGAGGCGCAGCGCGATCTGGTGCTGCGCAAGCTGTTTGCCGTGATCATTCTGCCGCCGGATCTGGAGAAAAAGATCCTCTCCGGCGGGACGATTACCATCCCCGCCTATGGCGATGCGACCAACCGTCTGGCCAACGGTCAGATTCAGCAGGATGTGATGGCGGCCTGGCGGCAGTTGCTGAGCGGCTATAATCGCGATCTGCTGCTGCGCAGCGGTTTTAGCGACCGGCAAGCGCAGGTTATTCTGACGCCGGTGGTCGGTCAGACGCTGGGATTGTTTAATCCCGGCGTCAGTTTCGCGGCGATCATCTTCCCCGGTCTGCTGGTGATGCTATTGCAGCACTCCCTGCTGATTGCCTGCGTGCGGGTCAGTATCGCGCTGAAAAGTTCTCCGCAGGGCAAGCCGACCATCCCTGTCTATCTGGGCGGCCTGTCGGCGCTGTTGCCGATCTGGCTTTTCCTGTCGATCGTGCTGTTTGTACTGTGGCCCTGGCTGCTGGGTTACCGACAGACGGCGAATATCGCGGAAATTCTGCTGTTGACGTTTCCATTCTTGCTGGCGGTGTTGGGGCTGGGCAAATTGCTGACGGAATGTTTGCGCCGCGTGGAAATGATTTATCTGACGCTATCGTTTATCACCATGCCGGTTTTTTACCTTTCCGGCACCATCTGGCCGGTACAGTCGATGCCGGGCTGGGTGCGGGCGATTTCATCGATGCTGCCTTCGACCTGGGCGACCAAGGCCATCGCCGGCGTTAATCAGATGAATCTGCCGCTGAGCGAGGTGGGACGAGATGTGACGATGTTGCTGTTGTTGGGCGCCGTTTATACCCTGCTCGGCATCGGCGTGGGGTTGTTGCATAACACCGGGCAACTGCGTCGCTTGCTGCGGCGCCGTTCCAGACGCCTCAGCTAGCGTATGCCGGTAACGCCGGCCTCGTCGCGTTATTGCACCAGTTCCAGACCCGGCACGCGTCGCCAGTAACCGTTGCAGTCGGCGTTTTTCTCCAGCGTCAGCGGCGCTTCGCCGTGTTCGTTGGCCCGGAAGGCATCAACCATCGCCAGCGTTTCCATCCCCAACGGCGACAGACGGACGATATCCACCAGACCGGCCATATTGGCAAGTTCGTTACCCAGGTTATAACAGTAGCCGCTCTGGGTCTGGATGCCGTTGAGAACAAAAACCTGCTGATTTTCCTGGGATAGCACTTTACGTCCCCGCGGATAGCGGATGCAGCAGGTTTCGCACTCATCCTTGGCGCGGTTTTCCGAACGCGCGGTAAAACAACGCGCCGAATAGGCCAGCGGCAAGTGGCCGTAGCTCAGCACTTCCACTTCAAACTGGTTGCGAAAGCCAAGCTCTTCACATTGGTTCAGCAGGTTCTGCAACCAGTCGCGGGAGAGTTCCACCGGCATACACCAACGCGCCATGCCCTGCTTATGCAGTAAGCGCAGCGTATAGGCGTTATAGCAATTGAGGGCATGTCCGGCGACGAACGGCAAGCGGCGTTCGGCGGCCATGTTGACGGCGCCGAGATCGTTGGCTTCCAGCAGGAAGTCGCCGTTTTCGACGTAACGCTTCAGCTCATTCAATTCCGATGGCGCCTGAAGCAGCGCCAGCGTGGAGATAACCACCTGTTTGCCATGGTCGGCGACCTGTCGGGCGACGGCCAACCAGTCGCTTACTTTCATTGAACGGCGCTTGCTGCATACCGTTTCGCCAAGATACACAATATCCGCGCTGCTGTTCATGGCCGCCTGGTAGAACGTTTCAATCTCGTCTTTGGGCCAATAGTAGAGGATGGCGCCCAATGCGTATTTCATATTGTCTCCTGCTATTGCCATTTACGGTGATAGGCGCCCAGCGTGGTTTGCGTACCTTCCGCCACCGCGCCGAGGGTATCCATCCATTCCCGGGTGGGCGAGAAGGCGGCGGGATCGGACATGCATTTGTCAATCGCCTGCCGCCAGACGCGGGTGATCTGGCTGACATAGGCGGGGCTGCGCTGGCGTCCCTCGATTTTTACCGAGGCGATATTCGCCGCCAGCAGTTCGGGCAGCAGTTCCAGGGTGTTGAGGCTGGTGGGTTCCTCAAGCGCGTGGTAGCGCTGGCCGTCGACCAGATAGCGGCCTTTGCACAGCGTCGGATAGCCGGCATTTTCATTATCCTGATAGCGGTCGATCAACACATTATTCAGGCGGGACTCCATGCCCTGCGCCGTTTGCTGCCAGCGCACAAAACGCGCGGGCGAACAGGCGCCCACGGTATTCGGCGATTCGCCGGTCAGGTAAGAGGAGAGGTAGCAGCGGCCTTCCGCCATGATGCACAGGCTGCCGAAAGCGAAGACTTCCAGCGGAACCGGGGTGGTGCGGGCCAGTTGCTTTACCTGATGAATGGAGAGCACTCGCGGCAGCACGACTCGAGATACGTCGAAATTACGCTGATAAAAATGAATCGCTTCGGTATTGGTGGCCGACGCCTGTACCGAGACGTGTCGTTCAATCTGGGGATAGCGCTCCGCGGCATATTCCAGCATCGCCAGATCGGCCAGAATCAGGACGTCCGCGCCGATTTGCGCCGCCATATCCACGGCGCGCTCCCAGCGTTGGTAACCATCGGGATGCGCAAAAGTATTGATGGCGATATGCAGTTTGCGGCGGTGGCGGTGAACATAATCGCGCGCTTCCTGAAGTTTTTTGTCGGTAAAGTTAAGTCCGGCGAAATGGCGTGCGTTAGTGTCGTCTTTCAGGCCGATGTAGACCGCGTCCGCGCCATTATCGATAGCAGCTTTCAATGCCGGAAGGTTTCCGGCGGGGCAAAGCAGTTCCATACAATTTCCTTCATTAATCAAAGCCATCGGACGAGTAACGGCGCCGATATGATCAATGATGTCGGTGGACCAATAAGATTTTTTACTCGTCTCATCCATGAGACTCGCCCTGAGGGCCATCGCTGCGCGATGTTGAAAATCGCTCCGGCGATTTTTTATCAGTCAATGAATGTTGTTAACGATAGAGGATCTTAATTAACCTGATAAGGCTGGACTTTGATTTAAACCAGCTAATCGTGTAATGAAGAGGTTGGTTTTGCATCCACGCTGGCGATAAAGCGGGAGAACAGGCTAAATTATTGACATAGACCGCAGCCGCTTGCCTGTGATGTGGCAAAATAGTTGTGGATCGTCTGAACCATCAGACTGTTTTAAGAGGAGTACGCCAGTGTTGGAAAGACTACGGGCGCAGATTGTGCGCCAAGGGCCGGGCTTATTGGGCAAGCCATTAAAGTTCACTCCTTTTGCTTTACAGCGTCAGGTTCTGGAACAAATGCTGAGGTGGCAGTTTCGTCAGGCACTGGAAGAGGGTGAGCTGGAGTTTCTGCAAGACCGTTGGTTAAAAATTGAAGTACGGGATGTCGGCTTGCAGTGGTTTATGACATTGCGTGATAACCGGCTGGCGGTGAGCGATCGCGAGAATGCGGACGTCAGCTTCAGCGCCGACGCCAACGATCTTATTCTGATCGCCGCGCGTAAAGAAGATCCCGATACGCTGTTTTTCCAGCGTCGTTTGCGCATCGAAGGCGATACCGAACTTGGGCTGTACGTCAAAAACCTGATGGATGCCATTGAACTGGAATCCATGCCGGCGCCGCTGCGTATCGGATTGCTGCAACTGGCTGATTTTGTCGAAGCCGGGCTACAAGAGGGCGTGGAGCAATCTACCGATCACGCGCCCGTTTCATGCTAGTGCGTGTGGAAATACCTGTCGATGCCGCGGGTATCGACAGCCTGTTGCGGCGGGCGTTTTCGACGGGGGCCGAAGCTGATCTGGTTCATCAACTGCGTGAAGATGGGCAATTGACGCTAGGGATCGTCGCCACGGATGATGAAGGCGGCGTGATCGGTTACGCCGCGTTCAGTCCGGTGCTGATTGAAGGGGAAGATCGCCAGTGGGTCGGACTCGCGCCGTTAGCCGTGGAGGAAAGTCTGCGTCGACAGGGAATTGGTCAGCAACTGGTGTATGAAGGATTGGACGCGCTGAATGAGTTCGGTTACACCGCTGTCGTGGTATTGGGCGATCCCGCCTATTATTCCCGCTTTGGTTTTGTGCCCGCGTCTGAATATCAGTTGCATTGCCGTTGGCCGCAAGGCGCCGCCGCTTTCCAGGTTTACCCGCTGGCGGACAATCATTTCGAGGGCGCGAGCGGGCGGGTCGAATATGCCGATCCTTTTAATCGCCTCTGAAGATCGTATCCAATAACGACGTGGGCTGGTCTTGTACCAGCCTTTCTTTTTGGCGCTTGCTCAACTGCTTAATGCGATACTCCAGCCTTAGCGCGCTTGAACGATCGCCTGCCTGATACTGAAACACCAGCGCCAGTTCTCCCTTTCCCCGCAGCGCTTTCGCCCCTTTTCCCGATTGATGCTGAAGTAGGCGCCGAGCCACATCGGTGGTAATTCCCGTATAGAGCATGCCGGTTGTGGTGCGCAACATATACAGATACCAGCAAGGCACGGGGAGGGAGTCATTCATCGGCATCGGCGCACTCGTTACAGGTTAAGGTCGGCTCATTTTACGGCGCATGGCGCTTCAGTTGAAGCAGATTTCCCGCGCGCCTGCTTCCCGGCGGTGGACTGCGCGCGGCGATTCGCGCCTTTTGAAATCCATTGGGTCTATGATTAACGCATGGAATAAACCGAGAATAGTTAATTAACGTGACGAAAATCACATATAATGCCGCGTGGTTACATTGCTTTTACATTAAGTGTGAATAATGACGCAAAATGAGTCGATATGGCGTGTTCAAATACCCGGTAGGGTTATCCCGAACCGAGAGAGATAACGGCTTAAGACATGACCCGCTCTTATTCACTCGACAGGAGAGCATGCTTTGTTTCTGATTCAGGAAATCATTCGTAAGAAGCGTGACGGCATGCCGTTGAGCGATGAGGAAATACGCTTTTTCGTTAACGGCGTCCGCGATAATTCGGTATCTGAAGGGCAAATCGCCGCGCTGGCGATGACCATCTACTTTCATGATATGTCGATGGCGGAGCGCGTTTCCCTGACGCTGGCGATGCGTGATTCCGGCACGGTGCTGAACTGGAAGAGCCTTAACCTGAACGGCCCGCTGGTGGATAAACACTCGACCGGCGGCGTAGGCGATGTGACCTCGCTGATGCTGGGGCCGATGGTCGCCGCCTGCGGCGGATATGTGCCGATGATTTCCGGTCGGGGATTGGGCCACACCGGCGGTACGCTGGATAAGCTGGAGTCGATACCCGGACTGGATATCTTCCCGGACGACGAGACGTTCCGGCAGATTATTCAACGCGTCGGCGTAGCGATTATCGGCCAGACCAACTCGCTGGCGCCGGCGGATAAGCGGATTTACGCCACGCGGGACATTACCGCCACCGTGGATTCGATACCGCTGATCACCGCCTCGATTCTGGCGAAAAAACTGGCTGAAGGGCTTGATGCGCTGGTGATGGACGTTAAGGTGGGCTCCGGCGCCTTTATGCCGACCTATGCGCTTTCGGAGCAATTGGCGCAGGCGATCGTCGGGGTCGCCAATCATGCGGGTTGCCGCACCAGCGCGCTGCTGACCGATATGAATCAGGTGCTGGCTTCCAGCGCCGGCAATGCGCTGGAAGTGCGCGAGGCCGTGCGTTTCCTTACCGGGGAGCGGCGTAACCCGCGGCTGTATGAAGTGACGATGGCGCTGTGCGAAGAAATGCTGTTGTCGGGCGGTCTGGCGGACTCCGCCGCCGATGCGTGCAACCGACTGCAAGCGGTGCTGGATAACGGCAAGGCGGCGGAGCTGTTTGGCCGGATGGTGGCGGCGCAGCGTGGCCCGGCCGATTTTGTCGAGCATCATGCGCGTTATTTACCGGCCGCCATGTTAAGCAAGCCGGTTTTTGCCGAATATGACGGCATCGTCGCCGCGATGGACACCCGCGCCTTGGGCATGGCGGTGGTAGCGTTGGGCGGCGGCCGCCGTCAGGCCGGCGACAACATTGATCACAGCGTGGGCATCGACGAGATGGTCAGTCTGGGGGAGCGCGTCGACGGCCAGCGGCCGCTGGCGGTGATCCACGCCAATACCGAAGCCCAATGGCAACGGGCGGCGAACGAGGTGCGGGCCGCGATTGCGCTGGGCGAGACGCCGGCGCAAAAAACACCGATTATTTATCGTCGCATGAGCGCTGACGATTCTACTATTTCAACGCCGGCGGGCTGAGCCTGCCGTGAGTAATAATGCAGGAGATGAACGATGAAACGTGCCTATATTATGGTACTTGACTCCTTCGGTATCGGCAGCAGCGCCGATGCGGAACGCTTTGGCGATGTCGGCTCAGATACGTTAGGCCATATTGCGCAGGCTTGTGCGGCGGGAAAAGCCGATCAAGGTCGTAAGGGCGCGCTGCATTTGCCGAACCTGAGCCGTTTGGGGCTGGGAAAAGCGGCTGAGGAATCAACCGGGACTTTTCCTGCGGGGCTGGATCCGCAGGCTGATATTATCGGCGCCTACGCGTACGCCAGCGAAATTTCCTCAGGCAAGGATACCCCGTCCGGTCACTGGGAAATCGCCGGCGTGCCGGTGCTGTTCGACTGGGGCTATTTCAAGGATGAAGAAAACAGCTTTCCACAGGAATTGCTGGATAAGCTGGTGAAACGCGCCAATCTGCCGGGCTATCTGGGCAACTGCCACTCTTCCGGCACGGTGATTCTGGACAAGCTGGGTGAAGAGCACATGAAAACCGGCAAGCCGATTTTCTACACCTCCGCCGATTCCGTGTTCCAGATCGCCTGTCACGAAGAAACGTTCGGTCTGGAGAAGCTCTACGAACTGTGTGAGATTGCGCGCGAAGAGCTGACTGAGGGCGGTTACAATATCGGCCGGGTGATCGCCCGTCCGTTTGTCGGCGATAAACCGGGCGACTTTCAGCGTACCGGCAACCGGCACGATCTGGCCGTTGAGCCGCCTGCGCCGACCATCCTGAAAAAGCTGGTGGAAGAACAGGGCGGCGACGTGGTATCGGTCGGCAAGATTGCCGATATTTACGCGCAGGTCGGCATTACCCGGAAAGTGAAAGCCACCGGTATTGACGCGCTGTTCGACGCTACGCTGCAAGAAATGGATAACGCGGGGGATAACACCATCGTGTTTACCAATTTCGTCGATTTTGACTCATCCTACGGCCATCGTCGCGATGTGGCGGGATATGCCGCCGCGCTGGAATTGTTCGATCGCCGCCTGCCGGAGATGCTTTCGCGCGTGACGGGGGATGATATCCTGATCCTGACCGCCGACCACGGCTGCGATCCGACCTGGCACGGCACCGACCATACCCGTGAGAACGTCCCGGTATTGATCTATGGGCCGAAAGTGAAGCCCGGCTCCTATGGACACCGCGATACGTTCGCGGATATCGGTCAGACGGTGGCGAAGTATTTTGACTTGTCGGCGATGGATTACGGCAAGCCGATATTGTAATACGTTTACTGCGAACCCCCGCCCGGCCTCCCCTGCTAAGGGGAGGGCCGGGGTTGAGTAGGGTCAAACGATCGCTGATTTACGTCGCGCCGGACGCGACCTGTTTTTAACTTTGCGTTTATCTGAACGCGATTTGTATTAGGCTGATTGATAAGGAACACAAGCATGGCTACGCCACATATTAATGCGGAACTGGGTGATTTTGCGGATGTCGTACTGATGCCGGGCGATCCGCTGCGGGCAAAATATATTGCCGAAACCTTTCTGGAAAATGCGCGTGAAGTGAACAATGTGCGCGGCATGCTGGGATTTACCGGCACTTATAAAGGCCGCAAGATTTCGGTGATGGGCCACGGCATGGGGATCCCTTCCTGCTCCATCTATGCGAAAGAGCTGATCACCGAGTTCGGCGTGAAAAAGATCATTCGCGTGGGGTCATGCGGCGCCGTGCGTACCGATGTAAAACTGCGTGACGTCGTGATAGGCATGGGCGCCAGCACGGATTCCAAAGTGAACCGCCTGCGTTTCAAAGACCACGATTATGCCGCCATCGCGGATTTCGACATGGTGCGCAACGCCGTTGATGCGGCGAAATCTCACGGCGTAAACGTGCGCGTCGGTAACCTTTTCTCGGCCGATCTGTTCTATACGCCGGACCCGCAAATGTTCGACGTGATGGAAAAGTACGGCATTCTGGGCGTGGAGATGGAAGCCGCCGGCATCTATGGCGTGGCGGCCGAGTTCGGCGCCAAAGCGCTGGCGATTTGCACCGTCTCCGACCATATCCGCACCGGCGAACAAACCACCGCCGAAGAACGCCAGACCACGTTTAACGAGATGATCGAAATAGCGCTGGAGTCCGTTCTGCTGGGCGATAGCGAGTAAGATTTCTCTCTCCTGATGGGGGTGCCGGCCTGCGCCGGCATCCCCGCGGCCCCCACCTCCGTCATCCCCGCGGCCCCATCTCCGTCATCCCCGCGGTCCCCACCTTCGTCATCCCCGCGGCAGTAGGCGGGGATCAGTTACTGAAACCGTGAATAGCCTTTGACTGATGCCCGCCTTCGCGGGCATGACGGAGGGGAAAGGCATGGTGAATAAAAGAGCCTTGACCGCTGATGCCTGACGCCGCATTTGCGGCCGCTTACAGCGTATCCGCGCCGACGGCGGTTGGCGTCTGCGGCGCACTCTCCGCTATAGTGGCGTGCTTTGCCCGTTCGTCATGGGCAGCGAATGCTCGAACAGGGCGCTGACCGCCGGCTGGTGGCTCACCGCCAGGACAATGGCCTGCGGCAGCGTTTCTCTTAGTCGGGTCAGCAGTTGAATGGCGGCGTCGTCGTCCAACTGACTGGTGGCTTCGTCCATACATAACAGCGCGGGGCGCAGCAGTAATGCGCGCGCCAGCGATAAACGCTGCTGTTCGCCGCCGGATAGCTCCCGACCCCAATGGGTGGTTTCATCCAGCCTGTCGATCAGCGACGTCAGCCCCACCTGTTGCAACGCCAGACGTAATGATTCCGTCTCCGGCGCGTCCGACTGCGGATAACACAGCGCCCGACGCAGCGTATCTTCCGGCAGATAAGGCTTCTGCGGCAGAAACAGCGTCTTGCCCGCCGGTAGCCGGTATTCTCCCTGCATGTCGGGCCGAAATCCCGCCAGCGCGCGCAGCAAGGTAGTTTTCCCGCTGCCGCTGGCTGCCGTCAGTACGCCCCATTCTCCCTTTTTCAGGTGAGCGCTTAGCGGGGCGAACAGCGGCGTTCCGTCTGGATGGCGTACGCTGAGCGCGGAAATACGCAAGTCATCGCCCTGTCGGGATGGTCTGTGTAACGCCGGCAACTGAGACAGGCTGTGCTGAAAGGTCCACAGGCGCTCAACGGTGGCGGACCAGGCCACCAACTGGCGGTAGGAGTCGACAAACCAGCCGAAGGCGTCCAGCACATAGCCAAATGCGGTTCTGGCCTGCATGATCGCGCCCAGCGTGATCTGGTGCGTCAGGTAGACCGGCAACACGGCGAATACCGGGATCATCAGGCCGATACGAAAATAGCTGGTGATAAAGGATTCCAGGCGGAACTCCTGGCTCATCAGACTGCGCCAGTTGGCCACTATCGATTGAAAGCGTTGCTGCATGCGCGTTCGCTCGGCGGCTTCCCCCTGATAGAGGGCGATTTGCTCGCTATTCTCGCGCACCCGCAGCAGCGTGGCGCGGTAATCGGCCTCGGCGCGCTGTTTTTCCATGTTCAGCCCGTGCAGACGGTGTCCGAGAACATGAGCGATAATGCTGCTGACGATCGCATAACCCAGCGCGATCCACACCAGATAACCATAAATGGTCACGCTGTGGCCGCCGATATTGAAGGTCTGTACGCCGGACAGTCGCCACAGGATAACGATAAAGGAAAAAAAGTAGGCGATGTTTTGCAGCAGAGAAAGCAGCAGTTCCAGGCTCTGTTCAATCAGCAGTCGGATATCTTCGGCGATACGCTGATCGGGGTTATCCGGTTCGCCGCGCAGGCTGAGCCGGTAGTGGCCGCTGTGATTCAGCCAGGCCCGTTCGAATTTTTGCGTCATTTCAATGCGGCAATGAATGATCAGCTTTTTTTTCAGCCAGTTATTGCAGACGATGACCAGCACAAACAGGGCGGTATAGCTGCCGTAGCGCACGGCGAGCGACAGGATGGAGGCGTTTTGAAAATAGTCCGCCAGCGCATCGAAAAAGTCTTTGCTCCAGTTGTTATACAGCACGCTGACCCACACGACCGACAGCTTCAGCGTGATAATGATCAGCAGCAGCAGCCAGCTAAAAGCGGCGCGGCGGGTAAACCAGAATGGGGCGATTAACTGATAAAAGCGTTTTAGTGTTTGCATCTGAATCAAACCCGCGGCCCGCTTTCACGGGCCGCGTTCTGTCGGTGAATAAGCATCGGCAATCAGAAGGTGTATTTCGCCGTCAGCATAAAGTTGCGGGGATCGCCATAGTAGTTGTAAGCCCCGCGGTGGCGGTTGTTCAGGGTTTTGTAATAGACCTTGTCGGTCAGGTTATTGCCCACCAGATTAAAGCTGAGGTTTTTACTGTACTGATAGGTGATATTGGCGTTAACCAGCGTGTAGCCGCCCTGATAGACATTGTAGGTGGTATTGGTATCGGTTTGCGCGGTCAGACCTGCGCCGACGGTCCACTGATTCAGTGTCCCAGGCAGGTTATAGCTGCTATAGAGTTTAAACATATGCTGCGGGGTATACGGGCTATAGGTTTGCCCGCGATCGCTCTCTTTCCCTTCCAGATACTTGGTATTGGTGAGCGTATAGCCGGTAAATAACTGCCAGCCTTCAGCCAGTTTGCCCGAAACTTCCAGTTCGACCCCCTGACTGCGTACTTTCCCTTCGGGACGATAGCAAGCATCACCGTCAGGGCAATTGGTGTCCGCCACGGCGCGGTTGGCTTGAATAATACGGTACAGCGCGATAGACGCGTTCAGGTCGCCATCAAAAAATTCACCTTTAATCCCGGTTTCGTAGTTTTTACCCGATACGGCCGGTAGCAGCGCCTTGTTGCGGTCGGTGTATTCCTGCGGCTTGTAGATATCGCTGTAGCTGGCGTACCAGGTGTAATTGTCGGCGAAATCCCACAGCAGACCCGCGTAAGGAATGAGTTTATCGCGAACTTTGTAGCTGCTGGGATGGGTCGTATTGCCGGTGGCGCGGTTGGTATTGTACATATCGTAGCTGAACGCGCTGTAGCGGCTGCCGAGGATCAGCTTCCAGTCGTCGGCCAGTTCCAGCCGGGTGGTGGCGAACAGGGCGCGTTGATAGATATCGTACTGGTAGCGACGGGTATAATCCGACCAGTCAGGTTCAGCCAGTGAGCTGGGATTCCATTGAAAAATATTGACATTATCGCTATAGGGTGACGTAGTTATTCTACCAAACAGATTATCAAAGTTTTCTTTCTGATAATCGCCGCCCAATACCAACTCGTGGTTACGTCCCAACAGCTCAAACGGACCGCTCAGGCTCAGGTTATAGCCCCATTGGTCTGACTGGTTATCCCGTTGGATGCCGTTATTCAGCTTTGCGCTGCCGCTGCCGTCCACCCCGTTGATACCGTTGCCGAATATCCCGATGAATTTTCCTTCAGAGGTAGACCTGCTGTAATTCAGCGCGCTTTTTAACGTCCAGTCATTATCAAAAGTATGTTCGATTTCGGCGAAGGGATTGATCTTTTCAAAGGTGATGCGGTTCCAACTGGCCCCCAGGAATGTTGAGCGGGGCAGCTTCAGACTGGCGTAGTTGGTGGAGAGCGGCAAGCCGTAGAGATCGGGAACGGTAGCGGTTTTTTGCCAGTTAATCCCGGCGGTAAGCGTGGTGTTGGGCGTCATATCCCAGGCCAGCGTACCGAACAGCACTTTGCGTTCGCTGTCGACATAATCGACGAAACTCTGTTTATCCTGATACACCCCGACAATGCGTCCGCGCAGGCTGGCATCGTCATTGAGCGGGCCGGAAATGTCCATTTCGCTACGGTAATTGTCCCAACTGCCGGCGCCGACGCTGCCGGAAGCGTGAAAATCATAGGTGGGTTTTTTGCGCACCAGATTGACGGTGCCGCCTGGTTCTCCGTTGCCCTGGGTCAGACCGGACGCGCCGCGCAGGATTTCCACGCGATCGTAAATCGCCAAATCGGGCGATTCGCTGGATGCTTCAGAGAAGCCCATACCGGATACGCTGTTTTGGAAAGATGAACTGGCGCCATCTTCTTTAACATTATCCATGGTAAAACCGCGCGACTGGAATTTGGTCTGATAAGAGCTTTCATTCACCACATTGACCCCGGTGGTCTGGCTCATCGCCTCGTCCAGCGTGGTCATATTCTGATCGTCCATGCGCTGGCGGGTGACCACGCTGACCGACTGCGGCGTTTCGCGCGGCGACAGATTCAACTGCGTGGCGGTATTCATGCTGCGCGTGGTGTAAGAGCGGGTGCCTTCCGTCATGCCGTTCTGGTTGATGTTGGCGATCACCAGCATTTCGTCGCTCTTTGGCGCTTGCTGCAAGATATAGGTATTATCCGACTGCCGCACCGCCTGTAGGCCGCTGCCGGCCAGCAGGGCGCGGAATCCGTCCTCCACGCCATAATTCCCCTGTAACGCCGCGCCGCTTTTCCCGCTCGCCAGAGCGGCATCGCCGACCAGATAGACGCCGGACTGAGCGGCGAACTGGTTTAACTGAGCGTTCAGCGAACCCGCCGGGATGGCGTAGGCGTGCGGCGTCTGTACATCCGCCCGCGCCATGCCGGGAGAGATGAGTAAAGGCGCGCCGCACAGCAGAATCCGTATGGCGACGGCGATGGTTTTGGGCGTCCGGCCTGCGCCGCGCCGGGAGAAATATGGTGTGATTGACATAGTGATCCAGCCTTCTGACCCAGAGTGAAAAAAGAGTGCTTTTACTGTGAATCGAAGGACAAGACCAAAAGGGGAACCGAAATGATAATTTTTTTTATTTCCCGTCACCCTTTGGGCCGCCGCAAGCGATGTTGAAGGTTTCTTATTTCCTCTCGACCGTTACCCACCAGGCAAAGCGGCGGTTGATGCGAACGGGGAAGGTTTGCGCCAGCATCGCCAGGGCTTTATCCGTATCCGTCAGTGGGAAGGTACCCATCACCCTTAGCGCCGCAATGTCCGGTTGGCATGCCAGATAGCCGTGTCGGTAGCGCGAAAGTTGCTCGATAACCTCGCCCAGCGGCATGTTATCCGCCTGTAGCAGACCTTTCGACCAACTGGCGTCGGTTTGTCGGTGGGGCAGCAACGATCCCTGACCCTGAAGATCGAAGTTCAACTGTTGGCCGGCATTCACCCGGCGCGAGACATGCCCGTCGCGCGCGGTGACTTCAACCGCGCCTTGATAAACGGTAAGGCGCGTGGCCGCAGCGCGCTGCTCGACGCCGAAGCGGGTACCCAGCGCCTGCATTTGTCCCTGAGCGCTGGAAACAAAAAACGGGCGCTCGTCATGGGCGGTTTCAATCAATACGTCGCCCGCCAGCAGCGCAATCCGGCGGCGTTGATTGTCGTAGTGGATGTCGATGGCGCTGGCGGTATTCAGCCAGATCTGCGTGCCGTCCTGTAGCCTGAGGTATTTGATTTCACCGGTGGCGCTGTGGTGATCCGCGGTTATCGCCAGCAGCGTTTCGTGCAGCGGCGTGTGGCGGTAGGTTGCCCAGGATAAAAGCGAACCGACGCCCAGGAAAGCCATCAGCTTGAGGGCGGCGCGACGATTAACTTCAGCCGGTTGGCGCAGCAGGGCGCTGATGGCCGGTTGCCGAGTATCGCCGCGTAAGGGCTGAAAGCGCTGGCTGACTTTCCGCACGTACTCCCAGGCGAGGCGATTTTCCTCGCTCTCCTCCAGCCAGCGCCGCCAGTGACGGTGCTGTTCATCGTCGGGCGCAAGATCAAGCAACCGGGCGTACCATTGCGATGCCTGTTGTAAGGCGATGAAACCGGGTTTACTCATTGTTTTCCGGCGTGATGCCTTCCAGCTCCGCTTCCAGCAGCACGCAGTGCAGCATGGCCTGCGCCATGTATTTTTTCACCATCCGCTCGGAAACGCCGAGCTGCGCGGCGATATTCCGATAGGTCAGCCCCTGAATCTGCGCCATCACAAAGGCGGCGCGCACTTTTTCCGGCAGCGAGCGCAGCATGGCGTCCACCTGATACAGCGTTTCGAGGATGATGTTGTTGTATTCGGCCGAGAGCGCGACGATTTCCGGCTGATTAGCCAGCGAGCTCAGCCAGACGCGCTCAATTTCCCGTCTGCGCCATAAATCTACGCACATCCCTTGCGCCATCACGCTCAGGTAGGCGCGCGCGCCGGCATGACTGTCGAATTGCCGCGGTTTGATCAACAGGCGTAAAAAAACATCCTGCGCCAGATCGGCCGCATCGCAAAAGTCGCCCAGACGTTTGCGCAACAGCCCCTGCAACCAGCCATGATGCTGGTGATAGAGCTGATTGATATCTGCTGCGGTATCAATAGGGACTGATGACATGTCAATAACCTGAAAGCGAACCGGCAAGGAGAAATGAGATCTGTATCTCAATTTTAATTGAGAATGATTTTTGTTTCAAGCCGATGGCGCTGAGAAGCTTAACGGCGGACTTTTCCACCCGAGGCCACGGCTCATTTTACCGGGTTTTATCGCCCCCCGTTTATGCAGAAAGTTGATCCAGATAAAAAGTTTGCATTGAAATTATTATCCTGCTTGCAATAACGGGAATCACTCGCATAATCACGAAAGCAAATAGTTATTATTTATATTTAACTTTCCCGGAACCCTTCATGACAATTTCAGCGATATCCCAACAGGCGGTCATTCCCCGCAGCGCGCCGACGCTGCTTGCATTGCTGATCGGCGCGGCGGTCGGCGTCGTCGCCATGCCGCTGGCGGCGCAGACTTCCGCCGCCGCGGCGCAGCCCGGCGCATCAGGCAGTAAAGACACCATTACGGTTATCGCCCAGCCGGAGGATAATTTCCGTTCCGGCGGCGATGAGCTGGTTCCCGCCTATCTGGACGGCCAAATCGCCAATGGCGGGCGGGTAGGGTTCCTGGGGCAGCAAAACGCGCGCGATGTGCCGTTCAACGTTATCAGCTATACCGATAAGATGATTCTTTCGCAGCAGGCGGAAACGCTGGCCGACGTCGTGAAGAACGACGCCTCGATCCAAAGCCTGAAAGGGTATGGCAATTTTGCCGAACAGTACCGCATTCGCGGCTTTGTGCTGGACGGCGACGATATCACCTTCGGCGGCCTGTACGGCGTGATGCCGCGCCAGATGGTCTCCACCAATATGATCGAGCGGGTGGAAGTGTTTAAGGGCGCCAATGCCTTTGTCAACGGCGTGTCCGGCGGCGGCGTAGGCAGCGGCGTCGGCGGTTCGGTCAACGTGGAGCCGAAGCACGCCGCCGATGATGCGCTGACGCGCGCGACCGTTGACTATGAACCCGAAGGCAAGGTGGGCGGCGCGTTGGATATCGGCCGGCGTTTTGGCGATAACAATGAGTTCGGCGTACGCGCAAATGTGTTGCATCGCGAAGGGGAAAGCGCCATTCACGACCAGAAAGAGCGCATGTCGCTGGCCTCCGTCGGGCTGGATTATCGCGGCGATCGTTTCCGCACCTCGCTGGACGCCGGCTACCAGCATCAGTCTGTGCATGGCGGGCGCATCGGCGTCGGGATCGGCAGCGCCACCCGCATCCCGGAGGCGCCGGACGCCACGCTGAACTATAACCCCAGTTGGGTTTATACCGATCTGAAAACCACCTTCGGCATGTGGCGCGGCGAATATGACGTGGCCGATAACTGGACGATTTATTCCGGGGTCGGCGGCAGCCGCGCCGATGAAGAAGGGAATTACGGCGCGCCGAGGTTAACCGACGATAACGGCAACGCCACTATTTCCCGCATGTATGTACCCTTCATTCGCGACGCGTTCTCCGGCATGTTGGGTCTGCGCGGGCAGTTTGATACCGGTTTTATCAAGCATAACGTCAATCTGGGCTATTCCGGCGTCTATACCAAAGCGCGCACCGCCTGGGATTACTCATCATCCCGCGCCACCAATATTTATCGTCCCGGCCATATCGACTCCCCGCCGGCGGCCAGCTCGGGCGGCGATCTGCGCGATCCGAAAGTGAGCGCGCGCGTGAGAAGCACCGGGCTGGCGATTTCCGATACCCTATCCGTGCTGGATGATAAGGTCGCGCTGACGTTGGGCCTGCGTCGCCAGGAGATCATGGTGCGCAATTATACTAACAACGGCATCGAAAGCAGCGTATTCAACAGCATGAAGGTCACTCCCGCTTATGGTCTGGTGGTTAAACCGTGGCAACATATTTCATTGTACGCCAACCATATCGAGGCGCTGTCGCCAGGAAAAACCGCGCCGTCCTCATTTGACGGTTTACCGGTGGTTAACGGCGGGAACGTTACCGGCATCTATGTCGCCAAACAGAATGAGGTCGGCGTCAAGTTTGACTACCAACGCGTAGGCGGATCGCTGGCGCTATTCGAAATCAAGCGGCCATACGAATCCGTCGATCGCGCCAGCATGACCTACGGCCTGTACGGCGAGCGCCGCCATCGCGGGATGGAGCTGAACGTCTTCGGCGAACCGACGTTCGGCCTGCGCCTGAACGGCAGCGCCACCTGGATCGCGGCGCAGCAGATTAAAACGCAGGACGGCGGCAACGACGGTAATGATGTACCCGGCGTGCCGCGCTACCAGTTGGTGTTCGGCGCGGAATACGATATCAAACCGGTGGAAGGGCTGACGGCGACGGGAACGGTGATCCGCTCCGGTTCGCAATATGTCAAACAGGATAACTCCCTGAAGCTGAAACCCTGGACGCGGCTGGATCTCGGCGTGCGCTACAGCATGCCGCTGAACGAGCAGACGCTGACCTGGCGCGCCAATATCGAAAACGTCACCAATGAGAACTACTGGGCTTCCGTCGACGATTCCGGCACCTATCTTTACCAGGGCGACCCGCGTTCGTTGAAGCTGTCGATGTCGATTGATTTCTAAATCGTCGCCACCCCTCCCAGCCTCCCCCTTCGCACTGTCTCTTAGTCACATTTTTATGCGGACTCAGAGGCAGTTTCGTGCGCCACAATGCCGCCATTTCCATGCTACGTCGTAGCACGCGCCCGACATAGGGGGCTCAAGCGCCAGCCCCCTATGAACCTGGGCTTGCGGCTAAATTATGCCGCTGCGCGGTGCCATCGGTGTTCTTGACCGCTATTCGAGCCGCCAGTGACGCGTTCCCGACGCGGCACTGGCTTTCGCCGCATCCATGCGGCTCACTCGGCGGCCAAGTCCACCGCTGCATAATTTTTTACGCCGCGTAACAACCAAACCCGTCAGCACTCCCGTATTTGTGTATAAGAGACAGCCCTTCGCAAGGGGAGGCGCTAAACCGTTATCCCAGCGGCAGCGCCATAATAACGGCGTCTTCGCGGCCGGCGGCGGCGGGGTAGTAGTCGCGCCGTAGCGATACCTCATTAAAACCCAGGCTTTCATACAGCGCGATCGCCGGTTGGTTCGAGGCGCGCACCTCCAGCCACAGCGTGAGGATGGCGCGTTTTTCCAGTTCCTGAATCAGATGCTCCAGCAGCGCGCGTCCGTGGCCGTTGCGCTGGTAGTTCGGATGTACGGCCAGATTGAACAGCGTGGCTTCATCCAGCACCGTTTGCGTAATGGCGTAAGCCACCATCTGCCCGTCGCGGCTCAGCTTGAGGTTGAAGTAACGCTCGCCCTGGTTGCCGGCAAAGGTTTTTTCGCTCCAGGGAAACGCGTGGCTGGCTTGTTCAATCTGGCAGGCTTGCGCCAGATCGGCCGGTATCAGGGGGGATATCTCGTTCATGTTCACAGATCTGCCGCCAGAGCGCCCGTTTGGCGTCGGCGTTATGGTATAGCTCGGTTAAGGCCGGGCTGGTGAATTGGACGCCTTCCAGCGCAAGCGGTTCGTCGATGCCTAATCGCCAGCTAGGGCAGCGGGCGGCGGCGGGAAGCATTTCGACCTGTTGCGGCGTCAGGCTGTAGGCTTGATCGGGCGTCAGCGCCAGACTGCGCAGGACATCGGCCAGCAGCGGTTCGTCGGCGGCCAGCGGTTCGGCCGACACGATGATCAGGCGAACCTGCTCAGGCAGACTGACGGCGATTTCGCCCTGCAATACGGCCGGGCGCTTCAGGGTCCACTGTGTAATGCCCAGTTGCTGTAGCAGCCAGTCACGTCTTGATGTCATGCTTTACCCTGTCTGGAACGCGATTATGCCGGGCTATGCCCTTCATCTTTCAAGTTGCGCAGGTGCGCTGGCCGCCTTCCCGCATCTTGAAATCTATTGGGCATATGCTAGCAAACTCATCGAACATGCGCCAACAAAGCACTATAATCCCCGCTCAATTATTAAGGAGCCTCAGCCTGATGTCTGCATTAACCCCAGCCAGTGAAGTCATACTGCGCCATAGCGACGAATTTATCCCACGCCGGGTACTGTTTGCCGGTGATTTACAAGACACCTTGCCCGCGGAGTTTGAAGCGTCTGATGTTCGTGTCCATGCCACGCAGTTTCACCACTGGCAGCAGTTGAAAGGCGTGCTGAAGGACAACGTGCAGTATGGTCTGGTGGCGGATGCCGAGCTGGCGGCGGATTGCGACACGCTGATTTACTACTGGCCGAAGAGTAAGCAGGAAGCCGAGTTCCAACTGTTCAACCTGTTGTCGCTGATGCCGGTCGGCAGTGAAATCTTTGTGGTGGGCGAGAACCGCAGCGGCGTGCGCAGCGCGGAGGCTATGCTGGCCGATGTCGCGCCGCTGACCAAAATCGACGGCGCCCGACGCTGCGGGTTATACCACGGTCGGATTGAAAAACAGACCGCCTTTAATCTTGACGACTGGTGGGAAGAGTATGCTATCGATGGCGTCATCGTGAAGGCGCTGCCCGGCGTGTTCAGTCGCGACGGACTGGATCCGGGCAGCCAGTTATTGCTTTCGACCTTTGAGCCGCATATGAAAGGTAAAGTGCTGGATGTCGCCTGCGGCGCCGGCGTACTGGCGGCGGTGCTGGCGAAGCAGTCGCCTAAAATCCGTCTGACGCTCAGCGACGTCAGCGCCGGCGCGCTGGCCTCCAGCCGGGCGACGCTGGCCGCGAATCAGTTGGCAGGCGAGGTTATCGCCAGCAACGTTTACTCGGAGATTAACGGCCGTTTTGATCTGATCGTCTCCAACCCGCCGTTCCACGATGGGTTGCAAACCAGCCTACAGGCGGCGGAGATGCTGATCCGCGGCGCGGTGGCCCACCTGCCGATCGGCGGCCGGTTACGCATTGTCGCCAATGCGTTTCTGCCTTATCCGGCGCTGCTGGATGCGGCGTTCGGCAGCCATGAGGTGCTGGCGCAGACGGGGCGATTCAAGGTCTATCAGGCGACCGTAGGCCGCCCGCCGCGCACGGCCGGCAAAGGTCGTCGCTAAGGACTGGCGGCGACGCGTGCGGATATCGCGATGTGGCGGCGATGGCGGGGCGAGAGCTTAGCGGTTGATCGTCGCCATGCCTTCTGTGCCGTAACGTTCTCCCGCTGCGGCATTGAAGGGAAAGATGGTTTCAATCGCCGCCAGATCGTCCGCCGTCAGCGTGACATCCAGCGCGGCGACGTTTTCCTCCAGATAGCGGCGTCGTTTGGTTCCCGGAATCGGCACAATGTGTTCGCCCTGCGCCAGCACCCAGGCCAGCGCCAGCTGCGACGGGGCGACGCCTTTTTGCGCGGCCAACTGATTGACCTTCTCGACCAGTTGCAGATTTTTGGCGAAGTTTTCCCCTGCGAAGCGCGGATTATCGCGGCGGAAATCGTCGGCGGCCAGATCGTCCGGGCTGCGGATGGCGCCGGTCAGAAAACCGCGGCCTAGCGGGCTGTAAGGCACGAAACCTACGCCGAGACGTCGGCAGGCGGGCAGGATTTCGCTTTCCACGTCACGCGTCCACAGCGAGTATTCGCTCTGCAAGGCGGTGATGGGATGCACCTTGTGCGCGCGTTCAAGCGTTTGCGCGGAGGCCTCGCTCAGGCCGATATAGCGAATTTTCCCTTCCTTGACCAAATCGGCCAGCGCGCCGACGCTCTCTTCTATCGGCACCGTCGGATCGATGCGGTGTTGATAGTAAAGGTCGATTTCTTCTACGCCCAGCCGTTGCAGGCTGCCTTCAATGGCGCGGCGAATATATTCCGGTTTCCCGCAGACGCCGCGTTCGACGTGGTTGTCCGGGTTGCGCACGATGCCGAATTTGGTGGCGAGAAACACCTGGTCACGCTTGCCCTTGATGGCCTTGCCGACCAGTTGCTCATTGGTGTAGGGGCCGTACATGTCGGCGGTATCCAGCAGCGTGATGCCGAGTTCCAGCGCGCGGTGCAGGGTAGCGATGGATTCTTTTTCATCCTGCGCGGTGAAATAAAAGTCGCTCATACCCATGCAGCCCAGCCCAAGCGCGGAAACCGTTGGGCCGTTCAGGCCTAGTTGACGTTGTTGCATCCTGTCATCCTCATGTTGGTTTGGAAAGCAAGATGAGTGTGGTTGTTTATCAGATAAAGATAAATAACGCATTTCATGCAACACTATTCAAAAATTCACAACAATGGAGGCGTGATGGACCAGATTCAGGCGATGCGCGTCTTTGTCCGCATTGCGGAGCTGGGCAGCTTCAGCCGCGCGGCCGAAATGCTGTCTCTGCCGCGCGCGACGGTCAGCCACACCATCAAACAGCTGGAATCCCGTCTGGGCGTCCGTCTGTTGCAGAGAACCACCCGTCAGGTACAGATCACCGCGGAAGGCGAGATTTATTATCAGCGCTGTATCCAACTGTTGGCGGAAATTGAAGAAACGGATGCGCTCTTTAGCCATCAGCGGCAGCAGCCCGCGGGGAATGTGCGGGTGGATATGCCGCATTCGCTGGCGCGTGAGGTGGTGATCCCGGCGCTGGGCGAGTTTTACCGGCGTTATCCGCGCATTACTCTGTCGCTGAGCGCCAACGATTCGGCTATTAACGTGCTGCGCGAGGGAGTAGATTGCGTACTGCGCGCCTGGAGGATAGAGGATGATTCGCTGGCGACCCGGCATTTACCGTCGATGCCGCAGGCGACCTGCGTGTCTGCCGCTTATCTTGCCGAGTTCGGCATGCCCCGGTCGTTGGACGATCTGGCCGCGCATCAGGCGGTGGGCTACTTTTCATTGCGCACCGGGCGGCGCTATCCGCTGGAGTTTATGCATAACGGCGAGCGCGTCACGCCTATGCTGCCCGGCAAGCTGGAGGTGAACGGGGCCGATGCCTACGTTGCGGCCTGCCGCGCTGGGTTCGGGCTGATTCAGGCGCCGCGTCACAGCTTGCGGCGCTGGCTGGACAGCGGCGAACTGGTTGAAATTCTTAAGGATACGCCGCCGCCGGATATGTCGCTGTATGTGATGTATCCGCCGGGACGTTTCCTTGCTCCGCGCATCCGGGTATTTATCGAATGGTTGAATGAACGCTTTATCCGGCCATCGTCATCCTGAAGGTGATGAATTTTGCAGCAAACCCCGCATTTCAGAGGAAATAATCATTGACCTTGACGCTAAAACCTCTAGAATTCGCCCCCGTGGTGGCATTGCTTGGCAATGTTGCTGGATTGCGAAGGTGGCGGAATTGGTAGACGCGCTAGCTTCAGGTGTTAGTGCCTTAACGGGCGTGAGGGTTCAAGTCCCTCTCTTCGCACCAACATCACCACAATCGTGTTTCACGCCGGTTTGATGTGTGGCATGATAATTTGTATCGCACGGCATTACTGCGAAGGTGGCGGAATTGGTAGACGCGCTAGCTTCAGGTGTTAGTGTCTTAACGGACGTGAGGGTTCAAGTCCCTCTCTTCGCACCATGCGGCGATATAAATTCATAGCGGTAGACGTAGCTTTATCTGTGCGAAGGTGGCGGAATTGGTAGACGCGCTAGCTTCAGGTGTTAGTGCCTTAACGGGCGTGAGGGTTCAAGTCCCTCTCTTCGCACCACGCCTTTCCCTGGCTCCTTTCTTTGTTATATCGTTTTATCCCAACGTAATCTTAAACATCACGGACAACGCCGCCAGTCCGCCGGCCAGCGCCACGCAGGACGGCAACAGCAAGTAAGGTCGTAAGCGACGGTGAAGCAGCATCACTAGCGTCGCCAGCAGCGCGACGGCGATAATCACTTTCAGATGCAGCAGATTAATATCCAGCACGGCCAGCAACGGCATGATGGCGCAGGGCAACAACACGCCCCAGGCGCTCGACAGATGTTTTCCCATACACCAGCTCACGCCCCATAAACCACAGGCGGTAATCATCGCGGTCAGCATTTTATGTTCGCCATGCATGATAATGATAATTAATATCATATAAGAATCTGTGCTGATTGTCAGTTTTTTGGCGAGGGCGAGACCTGGTCAGCGGGGAACAGCGGCGCGGGCGGGTTTTTCCCGGAGATGACTTCGCAATAGTTGCACCATATTCATGACGATGTGCGAGTGTTCGTGCTGGCGCCAAACCAGGGTGATCTGCGTGTTCAGGCCGGCGTCGTCTATATTATGGTACGACACGCCATTCATCCTGATGCAGGACAGGGATTTGGGGATAATGGTAATGCCGAAGCCGGCCGACACCATGCCGATGGTGGCCGTTAACTGCGGCGCCTCCTGGCTCAATTTGGGCTCGTAGCCTGATAAATAGCAGGTACGCAGAATCATGTCGTGCAGAACCGGACAAACCTCCCGCGGAAACATAATCAGCGGATTCTGTTTCAGTTCGCTTAGCTGGATATGGCGCTTGTCATGCAGCGGATGATCGGCGGGCAACACCAGCGTCATAGGTTCTTCGAGCAATGCCTCGCGGTTTAATTCGCTGCTGACATCGCACGGCAGGCGGAGAAAAGCGGCGTCGATATTCCGGTTGTGAAGGGCGGTGATCAGATTCGGGGTATTTTCCTGTCGCGGGTTTAATGATACATGCGGATATCGCTGGCGGTAGGCATGCAAAAGCTGTAGCACGGTAGGGTGGAAGGAGGATGAGGCGGAAAAGCCGACGTTGAAGTTCCCCTCTTCTCCTCTGGCAATGCTTCTGGCCCGGTCAACGGCCGTATCCGTCAGTTTCAGGATCTGACAGGCATCTTCATACAACATTTTTCCCGCTTCCGTCATTTCAACGCCCCGCGTAAGCCTTTTGAATAACGGCGTGCCTATTTCATTTTCGAGCTTTTTGATTTGCTGACTCAGGGGAGGCTGCGAGATGCCCAGCTTTTCCGCAGCCCGGGTGAAATGCCTGGCCTCGGCGACGGCGACAAAATAGCGCAGGTAACGAAACTCCATCAATGCGACTCCATATCTTTTAGATCTTGAAATGACGATCTTTGTATATTGGAACTTTCACGATATTCACGCAATCTTTAAACATGAATTAGAAAAATTTAAGTATGAACAGTCGAAAGAGAAAGCATATGAAAGAAGATATCGGCGTCAACTCTTGTGCGGAAGAGATCGCATCCTATGCTATTAACCATCAGGCGCACCATCCTGATTGCGTTATCTATCAAACATCTTTAATGAGTGGATTGATAAATGGCGTCTATGAAGGTAGCCGGACGATGGCCGAATTGCTGGAGCATGGCGATTTTGGATTAGGCACATTTAACTATCTGGACGGCGAATTGGTGGCGTTTAACAGCCGCATTTTCCAACTGCGCGCCGACGGCAGCGCACGGGCCGCCGAGCCGCACCAGAAGACGCCATTCGCGGTAATGACATTTTTCCGTCCGACGGAAGAGATTCATTTCAGCAGCCGCATCGATCGCCACAGTCTTCATCAGAAGATTGATGCCCTTGTCGGTACGGATAATCTGTTCTGCGCGCTGAGGGTCGACGGGCATTTCGATTACGTTGAAACCCGCACCGTTCCGCGCCAGACGCGACCTTATAAACCGATGCTGGAGGCGATAGCCCAGCAGCCGAAGTTCCATTTTGAATCCTGTCGGGGAAGTATCATCGGCTTTCGCAGCCCGGCTTATACGCAGGGCATCAACGTTGCCGGCTATCACGAACATTTTATTACCGATAATCGTGAAGGCGGCGGTCATGTACTTGATTATAAAATAGAAAGCGGCGTTTTAACCTTTGGGGTGATCTCTAAACTGATTATCGATTTGCCACAGGATCGAGATTTTCTCAGCGCTGACTTGTCACCCGAGAACCTCGATAGCGCTATCCAGTCAGTGGAAGGCTAAGTAAGAACAAAGCACAGGAGTGAGACAATGGAACATTCAACGGCTCTACAGCACTGGAACTGTGGAGCATCCCTGATTGTGAAACATTTGGAACAACAGGGCGTTCAATACGTATTTGGCATTCCGGGCGCGAAAATCGATCGCGTTTTTGATGCGCTGGAGGATTCGCCGATTGAAATGATCCCGGTACGGCATGAAGCCAACGGCGCGTTTATGGCGGCGGCCATCGGGCGCTTGACGGGCAAAGCGGGCGTGACGCTGGTGACGTCCGGGCCGGGCTGCTGCAACCTGGTGACGGGATTAGCGACGGCGACGACGGAAGGCGACCCCGTGGTGGCGATGGGCGGCGCGGTTAAACTTTCGGAAAGTCTTAAGCTGACGCACCAAAGCCTGGATACCGTCAGTCTGTTTCAGCCGGTCACCAAGTTTAGCGCGGAAGTCAAGGCGTCGTCCGCGATTTCCGAAGTGCTGGCGAATGCATTCCGGGCGGCGGAGATGGGGCATCCCGGCGCTTCTTTCATCAGCTTGCCGCAGGATATCGTCAACGATCCGGTCACCAGCGCCGTGCTGGTTCGTCCGACGCTGCCGCCGATGAACGGCGCGCCTCAAGCGGATATCGAAAATGTCGCCCGGCTGATCCAACAGGCTAAAAATCCTATTCTGCTGCTGGGGTTGATGGCGAGTCAGCCTAAAGCTGCCGAGGCATTGCGTCGTTTGCTGCATAAAAGCCAACTGCCGGTCACCAGCACGTATCAGGCCGCCGGCGCCGTCGATCAGCGGCATTTTGACCACTTCGCCGGGCGCGTCGGGCTGTTTAATAATCAGACGGGCGACAAGCTGCTGCAACAGGCCGACCTGATTATTACGGTCGGCTACAGTCCGGTGGAATACGATCCGGTATTGTGGAACAGCGGCAAAGCGAAGCTGGTACACATTGATGTGCTGCCGGCCAATATCGACAGCGCCTATCTGCCGGATGTGGAACTGGTGGGCAATATCGCCGAAACCATTGATGCGCTGACCCAGTGCATTGTTTCGCCGCTATCGATGTCGGCGCAAACGCAGGCTATTTTGCGCGACCGTTGCCAGCAACGCCGCGATCTGGCGATGCGCGGCATGGACATGCGGGGATTCGCCATTCATCCGCTGCGGCTGGTCAGGGCGATGCAGGACATCGTCAACCAGGACGTCACGCTGTGCGTCGATATGGGCAGCTTTCATATCTGGCTGGCGCGCTATCTGTACAGCTTCCGCGCGCGGCAGGTGCTGATGACCAACGGTCAGCAAACCATGGGTGTGGCTTTGCCCTGGGCGATCGCCACGTCGCTGATTCACCCTCATCAGAAGGTGATTTCGGTTTCAGGCGACGGCGGGTTTATGCAGTCCAGCATGGAACTGGAAACCGCCGTGCGCCTGAAGAGCAACCTGTTGCATATTATCTGGGTGGATAACGCCTACAACATGGTGGAAATTCAGGAGCAGAAGAAATACCACCGCGCTTCCGGCGTCAAATTCGGTCCGATCGATTTTAAAGTGTATGCGGATGCCTTCGGCGCAACGGGATTTGCGGTCGAGTCGGAAGACGAGCTGGTCAGTAAGCTACGACAGGCTATGGATACGCAGGGACCGGCGGTCATCGCCATCCCGGTGGATTATTCGGATAATCAGCGTCTGATGGAAGATCTGAATATCAGTCAGCTTATCTAGCCCGTCCGGGCCAGGGAACGCGTAAACGGGAAGCGCGTCGTTTGTCATTAGTGATAAACGCGGATACTATTGGCAATAGTTATCATTTCGCTTTCCGTTTATTTACGCATCCTGCCGGAACCCGCCTATGCCGATTGTCAAAAACATCGCCAATTCCGTTGAACATCCGGTTTTTGCCGGGTGCGACCGGCAGTTGGCCGCCGCGTTAAGCGCTTTGCTGCGCCGGCATCGTCCTCATTGCCTGGATAGCGTGAAATTCGGCGAGTCGCCCCCGGAGGACGGCATGACGCTCGCCGAGTGGTCGCGGCCGGAGGTGTTTCATCGGCTGGTGCGGCGTTACGGCGACGAACTGTATCGCCGGCATCCGGATAAGCCGCGTGAGGAAAAGCCGCTGCAATCGCTGTGGGCGCAATGGTATATCGGGCTGCTGGTGCCGCCGTTGATGCTGGCTTTGCTCAAACACGATGCGGCATTGGACTGTGCGACGAATCGGATATACGTCGGATTTGACGCGGGGAAAGGGCATCCGGCGGTGTTTTATATTGCGACCCGGACGTTGACCGCGGCGGACGACTCGCCGCGCGCGCGTCTGGAGCGCATGCTGCATCAGCATGTGGCGCCGGTAATTAACACGCTGGACAGCTTCGGCGCGCTTAACGCCAGGCTTGCCTGGAATAATACCGGCTATCTGATTCACTGGTTTTTGGACGATATAGCGCCGTTGATACCACAGGAGGAACGCCGCCTGCTGCATGACGCGCTGTTCTTTTCCCGTTCATGGCTGGATGGCGGCGACAATCCTCTTTATCGCACGGTAATTCCCCGCGGCGGCGTTATTCAGCGCCGCAGCTGTTGTCAGCGCTACCGCATTCCCGGCGTCGCACGTTGCCGGGACTGTACGCTGAACGAGGTTTAATACCATCGGCGGGCCGGATGGTTTACTCTTTCAAACGTGCGGACTGCCGGAAAGCAGGCGGTTAAACGGTAAACAGGAAGGGATAGAACCATGCTGATGAGGTCGGCCGGACGGGGGATTAAACGCGTCGCCATTATTTTTATCGTCGCGGCGACGACGCTGCTGGCTATTCGCATTTATGACACGCAACGCGGTCCGGCGCTGGCGCCCTGGCATACGTTTGTGCCGGATGAGTTGTCGGCGGATGAGCTCGATCGTGCCGATTGGCCGACTTATCTGCGCGCCGAAGAGACGATTTTCCGCCAGGTCGAACAGCATGTGACCCAGGAGCTGGATGACGATGAGCAGCGGCCGATTAACCGCTATTTCTCCGGCAGCCCGGTGTACCCCGGAAAGTTTCAGCACGACTGGAATCGTTCTTACGAAATGATGCCGGCGGGAACGCCGAAAGGCGCGGCGGTGCTGCTGCATGGGCTAACGGACTCGCCTTACAGTTTGCGGCATATTGCCGAACGTTACCGTCAGCGCGGTTTTGTGGTGGTCGGGATTCGTTTGCCCGCCCACGGCACGGTGCCTGGCGCGCTGACGGATATCCACTGGCAGGATTGGCTGGCGGCCACCCGTCTGGCGGTGCGCGAAGCGCAGCATCGACTGGCGGCGGATTCAGGCAAGGCGTTGCCGCTGCATATTGTGGGCTTTTCCAATGGCGGCGCGCTGGCGTTGAAATATACGCTGGATGCGTTGGATGACCCAAGGTTGACGCGGCCGGATCAGCTGATCCTGATTTCGCCGATGATCGGCATCACCAGTTACGCCCGCTTCGCCGGATTGGCCGGCCTGCCGGCGATATTCCCGGCGTTCGCCAAATCGGCATGGCTGGGTATTTTGCCGGAGTTTAATCCATTCAAATATAACTCGTTTCCGGTTAACGGGGCTCGCCAGTCCTGGTTATTAACCCACGAACTCCAGGGGCAGCTCACCCGTAAAGCGCAGCAACATACGCTGCAACAATTGCCGCCGGTGCTGACTTTTCAGTCGGTGATGGATTTTACGGTGAGCACGCAGGCGGTGATCTCGTCGTTTTATAATCTCTTGCCGGCGAACGGCAGCCAACTGGTGCTGTTTGACGTCAATCGCACTATCAATTTCGGACCGCTGCTGCGGGATTCGGCGGATCGCGCCGCCAGCCAACTGTTGCCGCCCGCGCCGCGCCGCTATGACACGACGGTAATCACCAATGCCGCCCCGGACAGCGCGCATGCCGTCGCCTTCGATGTACAAGCGGGAGAAGCGCAGGGCGGTTCCCGCGCGCTGGGGATTGATTACCCGCGCGATGTGTACTCGCTCTCGCACGTCGCTCTGCCTTTCCCGGATACGGACTCCCTGTATGGCCGTTTTTCGCAGAATCCCCGCGAGTTCGGCCTGCCGCTGGGGACGATCGCGGCGCGGGGCGAGCGTTCGGTGCTGGTCGTGGATCTGGACACCCTGCTGCGATTGTCCTCCAATCCGTTTTTCCCTTATCTGATGCAGCGTATTGACGGAAAGATCCCGCAATAACCAAAAACGCCGCCGGATAAGTCGATCTGTTAAGGGCGTGGAGAGCGCGCCTTCATTTCAATACCCTGTTTATGCCAGGCGGCGTTTTGGTTGAAATAATCTAATTTTGCTGCATTTTTCGCATTAGTTTAAATAATGCGTTGGGCGTTTTCTTTGCGCTGGCGATCGGCAGACAATCCATTTTTCATATCAATGATTTCATCTTTTCTCCAAATTGCATTGGTTTTATGCCAGTGAGTGATTATTTTTTGGAGGATTTATCTATTGTCGGTGGTTTCACCTTGCATGGGTCGAAGCATTTTCCATATAGATTATCTTATGCCTGTGGGGATAGTTTAACCGACGTTTCGGTGGTAAGTTCATTATCAAGATATCGTTTGCGCGGCGGTGGCGATCGCCCGAACGCAGAGCTACGAACAGAGGGAAGACATGGCTAAGCAGACTCCGTTGTATCAACAGCACCTGACGGACGGTGCCAAAATGGTTGATTTTCACGGCTGGATGATGCCGCTGCATTACGGCTCTCAGCTTGACGAGCATCACATCGTACGTCGTGATGCCGGTATGTTTGATGTATCTCATATGACCATCGTGGATTTGCACGGCGTGCGAACCCGCGAGTTTCTGCGTTATCTGCTGGCGAACGATGTCGCCAAACTCACCCAGCCCGGCAAAGCGCTTTATACCGGTATGCTGAATGCCTCCGGCGGGGTTATCGACGATCTGATCGTTTATTTCATGACGGAAGACTATTTTCGTCTGGTGGTCAATTCGGCCACCCGTGAGAAAGACTTAGCCTGGATCGTCCGGCACGCCGAGCCTTTTATGGTCGATGTCCGCGAACGCGAGGATCTGGCTCTGGTGGCCGTGCAGGGGCCGCAGGCGCAGGCAAAGGTACAGCGTCTGCTCAACGAGGCCCAGCGGGCGAAAATCGCAGGTATGAAGCCGTTTTTCGGCGTTCAGGTCGACGATTTTTTCATCGCGACAACGGGTTATACTGGTGAAGCCGGCTATGAAATCGCGCTGCCGAAGGAGCAGGTTGTCGCGTTGTGGCGACAGCTTCTGTCCGTCGGGGTTAAGCCATGCGGATTGGGCGCGCGCGACACGCTGCGGCTGGAAGCCGGCATGAACCTCTACGGACAGGATATGGACGAAGGCGTTTCGCCGCTGGCCGCCAATATGGGCTGGACCATCGCCTGGCAGCCGGAAGAACGCCAGTTTATCGGGCGTGAAGCGTTGGAGCGGCAGCGTGAAAAAGGCACTGAGCAGTTGGTCGGTTTGGTGATGACCGAAAAAGGCGTGTTGCGCAATGAGTTACCCGTACGTTTTACCGATAGCGAAGGCGTGATGCGGGAAGGCGTGATTACCAGCGGCTCTTTTTCACCCACGCTGGGGTTGAGTATTGCGCTGGCGCGCGTTCCGAGCGGGATCGGCGAACAGGCGATTGTCCAGATCCGTAACCGTGAACTCCCGGTGCATGTCACCAAACCCGGCTTTGTGCGCGCCGGCAAACCGATTGTGCAATATTAACGCTATCCCCGCGGTTTCAGAAGCAGCCAGCGGCGTCGATATGCAGTCCAGTTTTAACCGTTTTGTGAAGGAAGGAGAGGGTGGCAATGAGCGATGTTCCAGCAGAATTAAAATATACCGCTTCGCATGAGTGGGTGCAGTCTGAAGGCGAGGGCGTTTATCTGATCGGTATTACCGAACATGCACAGGAGTTATTGGGCGACATGGTGTTTATCGATTTGCCGGAAGTGGGAACCATCGTTTCCGCCGGCGACGACTGCGCCGTAGCCGAGTCGGTCAAGGCGGCGTCTGACATTTATGCGCCGATCAGCGGCGAGATTATCGATATCAACGCGGAGCTGGAAAGTTCGCCTGAACTGGTCAACAGCGCGCCCTATACCGAAGGCTGGCTGTTCCGCATCAGATCGTCCGACGAATCCGATCTGGACGAATTGCTTGATGCCGAGGGATATCAGGCCGCGCTGGACGAAGAAGAATAGTCACCGCGCCCCGGACTCTACCGAGCCGGGGCGTTTTATTTTGTTCCCTCGCTCTGCGTTATCCCGCCGGGTATGACGCGGAGAGCGTTATATGCAGGAAATTTTCGTAATGACCCAGACTCTCAGTCAACTTGAACATAACAGCGCTTTCGTTGAACGTCATATTGGTTCCTCCGCCAGCCAGCGACAGCAGATGCTGGCTGCGGTGGGCGCGGATTCGCTTGATGCGTTAATTCGGCAGATTGTCCCTGCCGATATCCAGTTGCCCAGCCCGCCCGCGGTCGGCGATGCGGCGACGGAGCATCAGGCGTTGGCTGAGCTGAAGGCGATTGCCGGCCAGAATCAGCGTTACAAAAGCTATATCGGCATGGGCTACGGCGCCGTGCTGATGCCGCCGGTGATTTTACGCAATGTGCTGGAAAATCCGGGTTGGTATACGGCCTATACGCCGTATCAACCGGAGGTTTCTCAAGGGCGTCTGGAAGCATTGCTGAATTTTCAGCAGGTGACTCAGGATTTAACCGGTTTGGAACTGGCTTCCGCCTCGTTGCTGGATGAGGCGACGGCGGCGGCGGAAGCGATGGCGATGGCGAAACGCATCAGCAAACTCAAGCAGGCCAACCGCTTCTTCGTCGCCGACGATGTCCACCCGCAAACGCTGGATGTGGTGCGCACGCGCGCCGAAACCTTTGGATTTGACGTCGTGGTCGGCAAGGCGCAAAGCGCATTGAGCGACGACGGCGTGTTCGGCGTGCTGTTGCAACAGGCCGGCACCACCGGCGAGTTGCATGATTACAGCGCCCTGATGGCTGAATTGAAAACGCGCAAGGTGGTGAGCTGCGTCAGCGCCGATATCATGGCGCTGGTGCTGTTGACCGCCCCCGGTAAACAGGGCGCCGATATCGTCTTTGGATCCGCCCAGCGTTTTGGCGTGCCGATGGGCTACGGCGGGCCGCACGCGGCGTTTTTCGCCTGCCGGGACGAATACAAACGCGCCATGCCGGGACGGATTATCGGCGTCTCCGTGGACGCCGCCGGCAATACCGCATTGCGTATGGCGATGCAAACCCGCGAACAGCATATCCGCCGTGAAAAAGCGAATTCGAATATCTGTACCTCGCAGGTGCTGCTGGCCAATATCGCCGGTATGTATGCGGTGTACCACGGCCCGGAAGGATTGAAACGCATTGCCGGACGTATTCACCGTCTGACGGATATTCTGGCGCTCGGCTTGCTTCAGGGCGGGCTGACGCTGCGTCATCAGACCTGGTTCGATACGTTAACCGTGGCGGTGGAAGACAAAGCCGCCGTGCTGAGCCGGGCGCTGAGCTTCGGCGTCAACCTGCGGGCCGATCTTGACGGCGCGGTCGGCGTGACGCTGGATGAAGCCACGACGCGGGAAGACGTGCTGACGCTGTTCGCCGTCCTGCTGGGCTATTCCCACGGTCTGGATATCGACGATCTGGATACGGCGGCGGGACAGCGGGACGCGTCGATACCCGCGGCTTTGCAACGTGATGATGCTATCCTTGCTCATCCGGTGTTTAACCGTTATCACAGCGAAACCGAGATGATGCGCTATCTGCACCGTCTGGAATGCAAGGATCTGGCGCTGAATCAGGCGATGATCCCGCTGGGCTCCTGCACCATGAAGCTCAATGCCGTCGCCGAAATGCTGCCGATTACCTGGCCCGAGTTCGCTGAACTGCACCCGTTTTGTCCGCCGGAACAGGCGCTCGGCTATCGGAAGATGATCGAACAGCTATCCGGCTGGCTGGTGCAACTGACCGGATACGACGCCGTATGCATGCAGCCGAACTCCGGCGCGCAGGGCGAATACGCCGGACTGTTGGCGATCCGTCGTTATCACCAAAGCCGTAACGAATCAGCGCGCGATATCTGTCTGATCCCCAGCTCGGCGCATGGCACCAACCCGGCGTCGGCGCATATGGCCGGCATGAGCGTGGTGGTGGTGGCCTGCGACAAGCAGGGCAATATCGACCTGAACGATCTGCGTGAGAAAGCGCAGTCCGCGGGCGAGAAGCTGGCCTGCATCATGGTGACCTATCCCTCCACCCACGGGGTTTACGAAGAAACCATCCGCGAAGTGTGCCAGATCGTGCATCAGTTCGGCGGTCAGGTGTACCTGGACGGCGCCAATATGAATGCGCAGGTCGGCATTACGTCGCCGGGCTATATCGGCGCGGATGTTTCGCATCTCAACCTGCATAAAACGTTCTGCATCCCTCACGGCGGCGGCGGGCCGGGCATGGGGCCGATCGGCGTAAAAGCGCATCTGGCGCCGTTTGTGCCGGGACATCAGGTGGTGAAAATCGATGGCGTGTTGACCAGTCAGGGCGCGGTGTCCGCCGCGCCGTTCGGCAGCGCCTCTATTCTGCCGATTAGCTGGATGTACATCCGCATGATGGGCGCCGACGGTCTGAAGCAGGCGAGCCAGATGGCGATCCTCAACGCCAACTACATCGCCGCGCGGCTACAGTCGTCTTATCCGGTGCTGTATACCGGGCGGGACGGACGGGTGGCGCACGAATGTATTCTCGATCTCCGCCCGCTGAAGGAAAGTACCGGCATCAGCGAGATGGATATCGCCAAGCGTTTGATTGATTACGGTTTCCATGCCCCGACCATGTCATTCCCGGTGGCCGGTACGCTGATGGTGGAACCGACGGAATCCGAGAGTCTGGCGGAGTTGGATCGTTTCATTGACGCCATGCTGGCGATTCGCGCGGAAATCGATCGCGTGGTTAACGGCGAGTGGCCGCTAACGGACAATCCGCTGGTGAACGCGCCTCATACGCAGAGCGAGCTGGCCGGCGAATGGCCGCATCCTTACAGTCGTGAGCTGGCGGTATTCCCGGCAGGCAGTGAAAATAAATACTGGCCTACGGTAAAACGTCTGGACGATGTTTATGGCGACCGTCATCTGTTCTGTTCCTGCGTGCCGGTGGAGGATTACCAGTAACCGGCGTCCTCTCTGAGAAATCGGCTCGTGAGTTATCCGCGAGTCGATTTCTTTCCTCGCCGCCGCCAGGTTTGCCGACAGGCAACCGCGGCAAACGCGGGTTCATTTCAGGTTCCCGCCTCTTCCGCTGTTCCGTACCGGAAAATTGAGTGGGAACCGTACCACTGTTTGAGCCACTCAGAATGGCTGACAGCGTTTCTTTCTGACCGTCCATGGCTTGAAATCGCCGCGATTTTATGGGCATTCCGTTGTTTCTGCACTACAGAATATTTCCCGCATGTCAGCCTGCGTGTTTTCTCTTGTAGAGAATTCATGGGGTTATTTCCTGTTCCTGGATAGCTAATGGAGTGTACTCGTGATTGGGATACGAGATTTGCCAGCGGTGAATTTATTCACCAATGGTCGTAATGGGAATAAAGAGCCGCAGACAAAAAAGATAGCGATAAAAACGCTCGACGAAGCCCGTACTTATGTCAACGCACAGCGACTTACGGATAAAACGCAGGCGCGGCAGTATCTGGAAAAATTGCATGGAGAGAAGCATAACATAGGGGATGACGCTTTTAGTCTGCTGACGTCGGTAATCCGCGGCGAGATGAAAAGACTACCGGACAGCGCCGAAAACGCGAATCAAAGGGGAGCCGATAAAACCGGCCAGCGGCATTTTCCCGCCGATCCCGGCGCGGCGGATAGACGCGCGCCATCTCATCCGCTTACGCTCGGCGTTTTCTCCATCATGCATGGTTTATGCTCGTCGCAGCCGCGGGTGGATGAGCATTACACGGCGGCTTATGGAGACAATACCCGCGGACTATCGCACCGAACCGCCGCATTCGACCAGCTTGAGGCGTTGGAACGTTTCGAGCGCGGCCATCCTGGCGCTTGCGCTATTTACAGCACGATGTGGTTAAAACAGATTGGCGATAGCCCTTCAGACAGCGCCGCTGCGCGCACACGCTTTCTTGAGGACGCCACTGCCGATGTGATCGCGCGGCAGCGCGAATATGCCGACAGAGTGGATGAAGCCAATCAGCGTTCATATGAAGTTGAAGATCCGTTTTATGCCACGATTCGATCCCTCGGGGTAAGGCCCGGCGCTGAAGATAATCTGCTGATCGATATTATCGGCGATGAAGAAGGCGCAATGAATGAAATTGCTAATGTGCTGAGCAGCCGAAACAGTTCAAATCTGCTTTGGCTGGCCAGACCGGATGACAGTTCCGCCAGCGGGCATATCGTCGCCTCTCACGCTCATGGGGATAGGGTGGCCCTGTTCGATCCTAATCTGGGTGAGTTCAGGGCAAGGCGAGATGAAATACCCGCCGTCATGCGGGCTATCATCGGGGCCAGCTCTACTGATGTCCCCATCCCCGATGTGATGATTGTGCGTGTTTATCCCTAGCCTGCCGCCGGTGATATTGCTTGTGGGAAAACGCGCCCGTCAACCGCGGTTAAAGCAACCAGCCCTTGTCCTGCGCGGCTTCCAGATGTTGTTTCAGATGTTGCCACAGTTCAGGGTTAATGCCGGCGATAAACTCGGTGCGGCCAAGCACCTGGTCCAGTCGAATGCCGTTTTCCACCCAGCTTTGTCCCTGATTATGCAAATTCATCAGAACCGGCATCACGCGGTCGAGCATCAGGGCGAAGCGGGCGCTGGCGGTTTCGCCGGCTTCATATTCCAGCCACAGTTGATGAAAATGCCGGCGCTGCGGTTCGGGCAATAAACCAAACAGGCGGGCGGCGGCGGCCACTTCCTGATCGTGTACGGCGGCGCGGGCCGCCAGGTCATAAACAATGACATCCCCGGCGTCGATTTCGACGATATCGTGAATCAGCGCCATTTGAATAACGCGGTTGATATCCACCTCTTTCCCGGCATAGGGCGCCAGGCTCATGGCGGCGACGGCGAAGTGCCAGCTATGTTCGGCCGAGTCTTCATGGCGTGGGCTGCCGATAATTTTCGAGCGACGCTGAACGCTTTTTAACTTATCAATTTCCATCAGAAAACCGACCACATCGGTCAGCGTACCGAAATCAAGCGCGGATGGGGATAACGACATTGGAACAACCTCTTTCAATTGAGACCGGATAAAGGGCTAAACGCGTGCGGCCTGCATAGTGGCGGATACCCCTTAACGACACCGGAAAGCACGACGGTATGAGCGTGTTTCAGAAGCGGATAATTGTAGGGGATGTCGCCGCAGATTTACACGCATGATTTGGGTTGAAATTGACATAGCGGCGGGGGAAAATCATTTTTAGCTTACAGGTGTACACTGAAACTATTCTCAGCTAAGCTGCTTGAAGATTATTCTCCGGGGCGGTATTGATGCGTTTATCGGGTCGGCGTTTTGCGCGCGATGACGATCGAGCCGGTGGAATAGGCGTTAATGAGGTAAATGATGGCGAAAAATTTGTGGGAATCAGGCTATTCGCTGGCGGAAGAAATAGCCAACAGCGTCAGCCACGGAATCGGCCTGGTTTTCGGTATTGTGGGGCTGGTTTTGCTGTTGATGCAGGCGGTTGGGCAGGGCGCCGATGGTCTCGCCATCACCAGCTACAGTCTTTACGGCGGCAGCATCATCCTGCTATTTCTGGCTTCGACGCTGTATCACGCCATCCCTTCGCCGCGGGCCAAACCGTGGCTGAAGAAATTCGATCACTGTGCGATTTATGTGCTGATCGCCGGCACTTATACGCCTTTTCTGCTGGTCGGGCTCAACTCGCCGCTGGCCCATGGGCTGATGGTGGTGATCTGGAGTATGGCGCTGCTTGGCGTGATCTTCAAACTGGCCTTTGCTCACCGTTTTGAAGCGCTCTCGCTGATTACCTATCTGGTGATGGGGTGGTTGTCGTTAGTGGTGATTTATCAGCTGGCGATGACGTTGTCCATCGGCGGCGTTACGCTGCTGGCGGTCGGCGGCGCTGTTTACACCCTGGGCGTGATTTTCTATGCCTGTAACCGCATTCCTTATAATCACGCCATCTGGCACGGCTTTGTGCTTGGCGGCAGCGTCTGCCATTTTCTGGCGATCTACCTGTACGTTTAAGTTCAATCGATGCCTGCCGAAGCAGGCGTCGTCATGGCCGTTAGTCCGTGATGTCATACGGCAGCGGCTGGATCGCCAGTTTGCCGTCGGCATCGTCCCGCACGCGCAGCACGCTGTCGGCTGCCAGATCGTTGTTCAGCACCGCCTGAATCCAGACGGCGTTATCCCGCAATCGGCAGGCCGCCAGTACGGTGCCGGTGCGGCGCCAGTTATCGCCCAGTCGTAACTCCAAATCGTCCCCGGCCGCCGGTATCCGTCCGGCCTGACCCGCCAGCCAGTAAAGCGCCCGCTTATTGGCTCCGCGGTATTTGGCGCGGGCCACCATTTCCTGCCCGGCATAGCATCCTTTACTGAAGCTGATCCCATTTAATGCCTGCAAATTAGCCGCTTGCGGGATGAACTGCGTACTGTTTCCGCTGTCAATGATTGGCAGGCCGGATTCAATATCCAACGCCAGCCACTGGCGGCTATCATTGAATTCGCTCTTGCCGTCGAGCTGTTCCAGCAGGGCGGTATAGCGCGCTGCGGTCAATACCAGCAGAAAACGTTCGGCAGGATGGGAGAAATGCAGCAGGGTGGCATCCTGATCCTGCGTCACCGGGTGTTCGGCATTGGGCAGGTCGTTGAACACGGACTGAAGCTGCGCGCGAATATTCGCGCCGGCGGCGCCCAGCAGGATGACGCCGTCGTCTGCCGCAATCGTCGTTTTGGAGAACACCGCGTACTTTTTCAACTCGTTGAGTTGCGTATCGCGCAAGCTGCGGCGTTCGATGAAGGCGAAACCTTCCGCTCGCTGGAACAAGCGCAGAACGCTCCACATTTTCCCTTTGGCGTCACAGTGCGCGCAGAGTACATGCTGGTCGGCGGCGAGCGCGTCCACATCGGCGGTGACCTGACCCTGAAGGTATTTGACGGTGTCGGGGCCGGTCAGGGTGACCAGCGCCCAGTCATCAAGCGAGATCAGGGTAGCGGGTAAATCGGCGGAGGCGAACAGGGGTTGTGAAGCAAAAGACGGTTGATTGGCCATGATATGATCCTGCACAACTAAGCGGTAAGCGAATGCGTTAATGGTAAAAGAGCGGCACGGGTTTGCAAGCGGTTATTGCGCCGGCGCTTGATACAATCCTGGTCGATAGCGAGGTAAAATATGTCAAAGTGTTACTATTCATTGAATACCTGCCGTTGAAATCGGGTTACACTAATAGGTATGAACGATAATAAGGTGGTTTTAAGCATGGAAATTGAAAATAAATCACGGATTCATTGGGCATGTCGGCGTGGTATGCGCGAATTGGACATTTCTATCATGCCGTTCTTTGAATATGAATACGACGCGCTAAGCGATGATGATAAACGCGCCTTTGTCCGTCTGTTGCAGTGCGACGATCCGGACCTGTTTAACTGGCTGATGAATCACGGCGAACCGCAAGATCAGGATCTGAAACGCATGATCTCCCTTATCCAGACGCGAAATAAAGACCGTGGCCCAGTGGCAATGTGACCTTCGCGTTTCCTGGCGTATGCAGCTTTGTTCACTGGTTGCGCACGGGCTATTGGTTTTACTGATTCTGCTGGCTCCCTGGCCGGACCGCTACACGGTGTTGTGGCTGGGGCTGGTTACGCTGGTGGTGTTCGGTTTTATCCGCAGTCAGCGCAACATAAAATCCCGCCACGGCGAAATTTTATTGCATAGTGCGACGCGACTGCGCTGGCAGCAGCAGGAATGGCTGATTGTCAAACGCCCCTGGATGCTGAGAAATGGCGTTCTGCTATCGCTAAAAGCGATCGATGGTAAAGGACGTAAACGCCTGTGGCTGGCATCCGACAGCATGGGGGAGGCTGAATGGCGTCATTTACGCCAACTGCTATTGCAGCATAAAAACTGGGCCGGGTAATACTAAAACCGGCCGCGTCCCTTTATCCTCTCGGTGAATGTTTTTTCCTGATTGATTTCCCGTCATGCTTTATCAACCGACAATTTTACGTTGCCGACGTGACTCCATCCGCCCTGTTTCGGCTTAGCGCAGGGGTTGACCCCGCAGGGCGGATGGAACAAAAACGATCGCAATGATTTACGCAGGCCGGCGCAGCAGGTATCTTACGCGCCGTACAATAAGAGAGAAACTGATGACAACGCCCGCTGATAAACCTGCCGCGCAGAAAAACGTGCTGCACCCGCGTAATCGCCACCGCGGCCGCTATGATTTTACCGCGCTGAAGCAAATCCACCCGGCGCTGATCCCCTTTGTGAAGGTGAATGCCTATGGCGACGAGTCGATTGATTTTGCCGATCCGGCATCCGTCAAGGCGCTGAATCAGGCGCTGCTGCACCATTTCTACCAGATTGAACACTGGATTATTCCAGACGGTTTTCTCTGCCCGCCGGTTCCGGGGCGGGCTGATTACATTCATCATCTGGCCGATTTGCTGGCGGAGGATAATCAGTCCGTGGTGCCGCGCGACGCCAGCCTGTTGGATGTCGGCTGCGGCGCCAACTGTATTTATCCGCTGATTGGTCATCGTGAATATGGCTGGCGTTTTACCGGCAGTGAAATTAATCCGCAGGCGATGCAGGCGGCCAACGCCACCATCGAGGCGAATCCCGGCCTGAATCGCGCGATTCGTTTACGCCGCCAGAAAAACAGCAAAGCGATTCTCGCCGGCATCATCCATAAGAACGAAATTTTTGATGCGGTGCTGTGCAATCCGCCGTTCCATGCGTCTGCCGCCGAGGCGCGTCAGGGCGCGCAACGTAAGTTGCATAACCTGGGTTTGGATAAAAACTCGCCGCTCAACTTTGGCGGGCAACAGGATGAACTGTGGTGCGACGGCGGGGAAATCGCGTTTATCCGCCAGATGATTAACGAAAGCGTCAACGTGGCTCGCCAGTGTCTGTGGTTTACCTCGCTGGTTTCGCGCAAGGAGAATCTGCCGGAGATTTACCGTGCGCTGGAGGAAGCCGGAGCGATAAAAGTCAGAACCGTCAATATGGCGCAGGGACAGAAACAGAGCCGTTTCGTGGCCTGGAGCTTTTTCGATACCCCCGCGCGCGCAAGATGGTGGCAACAGAAGCGGCGCTAGCCAGGTGATGATGACGGGGCGAACGGCGCCTGTAAGGGTAAGAGGAATCATGCCTTTCGCCTCGCGGCGCCTTCGTCAGCGCCGCGAGGCGCGTTTTACAGCTGCGCGGCCATTTCCTGCAAAATCTGCCCGCACCACTGCTCAAGGCGTTCGTCGCTGAGATCGTACTGATTGACTTCATCCAGCGCCAGTCCGACAAAATGCTTGCCGTCGGCGGTCAGCGGTTTCGGGCTGGTAAAATCGTAGCCCTCGGTCGGCCAGTAGCCGATAAATTTCACGCCGGACGATTGCAATTGCGTATGCAACATGCCCAGCGCATCCAGGAACCATTCGCCATACCCTAACTGGTCGCCCATGCCGTACAGCGCCGCTATCTTGCCGCGCAGGTTAAGCGCGGGGAGTTGCGCCCAGATGTTTTCCCAATCTTCCTGTATTTCGCCGAAATCCCAGGTTGGAATACCCAGAATCAGTATCTCGTACTCTTCCATCCGCTGCGGGTCGACATCCTTGACGTTGTGCAGATCCACCAGATCCTCACCCAGGATGTCGCGGATTTTTTCTGCCGCCATTTCGGTATAGCAGGTGCTGGAGCCGTAAAACAGACCAATTTTCATCGTGTGTTCCGTAAAGCCATGATTCTATGCCATTCAATGTATTGACAGATATTGCTGCAAACAGTTTTGCATAGTGGTGAGCATGATCGTCTTGTTGCGTAAAATCAAGGGTATTCATCGAACGCAATCGTTATAGCATCCGCCAGCCAGGCTTGAGCCTGTTCTGATTACTTTTACGGGTAATGATGCTACTGGACGTATAGGGTAAACTGCACGGGTTATTATTGTTTGAAACGGAAGAGAGAGATGGCCCGCGCGGCGATAGTTCTCCATTAAACAGACAGGGTAAAAGGAATTCCTGGTAATGACTGAATTGACGATAAGACCGGCCGCATTGCACTTTCCTCATCGCGTTTTTGAAAGCCAGAATAAAATGGATGACTATCAGGCGCCGGACATGCGTTATGGCGACCATAGCGAATACACCCTCAAAACTATCTTCGGCCTTACGGACGTGTCTGCGCGGGTTAATCCCTATACGCGCGCCGAGATAGCGGCTCCCGGCTGGACTTACCCGTATGAGTTGGGTCGCAGGCCAAACACCCGATACCTCTCCACAGAAGAATGCCTGAGCCGCCTGTTCGCCGAATTTCACGATCTTGCATGGCCTTTCACCATGATTGGTCCTTACGCGCCCCTTATCCATCAGATGATCGACCATATGCGCTACGGCAACGGCGCGACCTTCCGCAGCCCGCTGCTTGATCAGGCGCTGAGAGAACAGCTTGTCGAGGATTTGTCGAAAGACAGCACGGTACTTAATATCAAGGAGTCTCTCCGTAAGAATATTGACTGGAAAAATAAACTGTTTCCGGCAGCGGCAGAAAGCGAAATTAAAGATGCGATTATAGAAAGTATATTGCCAAAGTTTAACAGACCGATTGATAGCGTAAACGGTATGGGCATCACCGTCCATGATATCTGGTCTGCCCATATTACCCTAAAGTCCCTGTATATTGGCGATAACGACTTTCGGGCAGTGATCCACTACCGGGTGCAGGACCATTTCGGGCTGAATGACGAGGATATTTTGAAGTGGCTATTTCGCCAGTTTATTTTCTTTCGCATCTGGTTTGTTCTGCAACACTACGGCCCGCTGGCGCAGCGGCCGTTTATCACCGAGATGGAAACCGAGGTAGAAATTACCGGGACGAGGGGATAAATGAAGATTCTATCGAAAAAGCGTGTAATCGCCGTTTTGAGCATTTTGACCGCCGTGTATGGCATTATCTGGCTTTCCCGGCCGGTAAAAATCGTGGCGATTCATCAAAGAAATAATTTCAGCGATGTGCTGGTGCTGAATTTCCCGCTGACCAACCGGGGAAAGATCGACTGGTGGTTGAAGCATAAGGATATGCTCAAAGAGCAATACGCCATCCCCAAACGCTCGTCTTATGGCTCCTTCAACATCACCTTCTGGGATTTCGGCGAGGGTTACAAGGAAGGTGAATACGACCGGCTGTGCTTTGAGGATATGCCGGCACAGAAAAACTGTATTGAAAAACAGCGTTTTTTCTCTATACACGACAACGGCAGAGGAGATATTACGTTTAAAACATCCAGTCAGTTGTACAAACAACAGCCGGATGGAAAGATCGTTCCTGTTGAATCCCGCGTGCGTATAGTCAGATGAATGCTGGCATAAGGAATGATGCTGTAAACAGACCGTTTATCACCGGGATGGACATCAGGATGAGCGTATAAAGATGTTGTCGAAAAAGCGTGTAGTTGCCGTTTTGAGCGTTCTGGATGCCGTGTATGGCATTATCTGGCTTTCCCGGCCGGTAAAAATCGTGGCGATTCATCAACGCAACAATTTCAGCGATGTGCTGGTGCTGAATTTTCCGCTGACCAACCGGGGAAAGATCGACTGGTGGCTGAAGAATAAGGATATGCTGCAAGAGCAATACGCCATCCCCAAATACTCGTCTTATGGTTCTTTCACCATAAACTTCTGGGATTTCAGCAAGGGTTATAAGGAAAGTGATTATGACCGCCTATGTTTTGAAGATATGTCAGTAGAGAAAAACTGCATTGAGAAACAACTTCTTTTTTCTATAAATGACAATGGTGCAGGCAGTATTCTTATCGAGACATCGAATCAACTCTACAAACAGCAGCCGGATGGAGAGATCGTCCCTTACGAATTTCACATACAAGTCAGATGAATGCCGATATAAGGCATGATGCTGTAAACAGACCGTTTATCACCGGGATGGACATCAGGATGAGCGTATAAAGATGTTGTCGAAAAAGCGTGTAATCACCGTTTTGAGCGTTCTGGCCGCCGTGTATGGCATTATCTGGCTTTCCCGGCCGGTAAAAATCGTGGCGATTCATCAACACAATGATTCCAGCTATGTGCTGGTGCTGAACTTTCCGCTCACCAATCGGGGAAAAATCGACTGGTGGCTGAAGAATAGGGCGATGCTGAAAGAGCAATACGCCATCCCCAAACGCTCGTCTTATGGCTCCTCCTCCATCACTTTCTGGGATTTCAGCGAAGGCTATAAAGAAGAGGGTAAATACGATCGCCGATGCTTTGAGGATATGACGACAGAGAAAAACTGCGTTGAAAAACCACCGCTTTTCTCTGTCGATGACAATGGGAGAGGCAGCATCATGCTCACAACCTCTAGTCAGAGGTATAGACAGCAGCCGGATGGAGAGATTGTTCCTTACTGGAATTAAGTTGAATGTCGGCATAAGGAATGATGCTGCCAAACAGATCGTTTATCACCGAGATGGAAATCAGGATGGCATATGAAAATTTCATCGAAAAAGCGCGTAATTGCCCTTTTAGCCGTTCTGGTCGCCGTCTACGGTATTACCGGCCAGCAATAACAGGAGTGATTTGTGAGGAAGTTGATAACGGCACTTGCTGCCGTGCTGTTGCTCGCCGGAGCGGCGTTTGTTTTTGTCTGGGCATACTTGAAAATGGAGTTCGCCAGCTCCGCGCATTATACCGAGCAGGACAAGCGCGAGTATGCGTATTTTACGCCAGATCTACTAAAGAATATGCCCATGATCTCAAATGATTACAGGTTTGAATATGGTAATGTTACTGGTCCAGAGGCGCATGTATTTACAGTTCATTTTTATGGTACGACTGATAGCAATGTAATTCGGGATTACTTAAGGTCTGAGGGGGATGAACTCTGACGGATTCTAAATGATCCTTGTGAGCTCCTTTTCTTCTACGCGTAGTATCTTGATTCAGAAAAGAAAAAAACGCCCGGCAAGGCGGATTTTTTGAATGGGCTCAGTGTCAGTAAACATTTTTAACCTGTGGCAATTGGCTTGGTGAAGCACGGCTACCGGCTCGTCTCTTCTTTTACTTAACCCATGACCGGGGGGTATTCCAGGTCAGCGCGGTAAAGTCGTCAAGCACCTCAAAAATATGCGCTTGCATATCGGTAGCGCCTTCTTCTGTTCTGGCGCGCATCACTTCATCGCGCCAGGCCTCGGCATGCGCGCGGTCATCGAACAGGTAGGTGCCGCCGCGTAAACCGGCCTGTGGGTCGGACATCCATATCTTCGCGATCAGCCCGTCAATTTTGTTGATTTTCTGCGCGAGCTGGAATGTTTCGGCGCGCGTGCTGCCGAGTTGTCTGGCTGATGGACGGTAAGTCACTTGTAGCAGATAGGCCATCGGGGATCTTTATCTCTGGGATGAATCACGATTGCTTCCGGCCTGAACGCCAGAGCAATATTTCATGTATTCAACGGGTTGAACAATAATCAGCATCATACTCCCGCGCAGGGAAAACGTCGACGGCCGGGGATGTCATTGCGTTGCCGCGTTGTTTTAGGAGAAAGGGACGGTTGAGGTGGAAAGGAAGCGGTGAAGGCCGCAGCCTTCACCTTATGGAATGGTTTAGTCGAGAGACTGATGGCGGGTTTCTTTGCTCAACAGCAACGCGATCAGCGTCAGCGACGCCATGGCCGCCAGATAAACACCCACGTAGAACAGGCCGTAAGTGACGGTCAGCCAGGTGGCGATATAGGGAGCGACGGATGCGCCCAGGATGGATGACACGTTATAGGAGAACGAGGCCCCGGTATAACGGACTTCCGTCGGGAACAGTTCCGGCAGCAGCGCGCCCATCGGACCGAACGTCAGCCCCATCATGCCCATGCCGCAGATCAGGAAGGCCATCACGATCGCCGAATTGCCGGAACCGAGCATGGACGGGAACAGCATGGCGAAGACCAGCATCAGGCAGGTCACGGCGATCATGGTTTTGCGGCGTCCGAAGATATCCGCCAGATAGCCCGCCAGCGGAATAATGATGGCGAAGGCGATAACGGCGATCATCAGCATCCACAGGAAGGTGTTGCGTGAGAAACCCAATCCTCGCGGCGCCGGCGTGGTGCCGTACGTCATGGAATAGACCGTCATGATGTAGAACAGCGTGTAGGTCGCCAGCATGATGAAAGTACCCAGAATAGTGGCTTTCATGTGTTTGCTGAACAGGGTGCCGATCGGCACGCGCACTTGCTTACCGGCTTTGGCGACTTTGGCGAATACCGGCGTTTCATGCAGGGAAACGCGCACGTACAGGCCGATCAACACCAGTACGGCGGAGAAAATGAACGGTACGCGCCAGCCCCACTGCATGAATTGCTCGTCGGTCAGCAACCAAGAGAGCAGCAGGAAAGTGCCGTTGGCGAAGAAGAAGCCAATCGGCGCGCCAAGCTGAGGGAAGGAACCGTATAGCGCACGCTTGTGGGCCGGCGCATTTTCGGTCGCCAACAGCGCCGCGCCGCCCCATTCGCCGCCCAGACCCAGGCCCTGGCCGAAACGGGCCAGCGCCAGCAGCATCGGCGCGAAGATGCCGATGGTTTCATAGCTGGGCAACAGACCGATCACTACCGTGGAAATCCCCATGGTCAGCAGCGATGCGACCAGCGTAACTTTACGGCCGACGCGGTCGCCGAAATGCCCGAACAGCGCCGAACCGATTGGGCGCGCGATGAAGGCGATGGCAAAGGTCGCCAGCGACTGTAACGTCGCCGCAGCCGGGTCGCCCTGCGGGAAGAAAATGTGGGGAAATACCAGCACGGCGGCGGTGGCGTAAATATAAAAATCAAAAAACTCAATCGCGGTTCCCACCAGAGAGGCAATAATGACTTTACTTCTGGAATTGACCGGTGGAGAGTCCGCCTCTGCGTCGATAGTGGGAGTGATGGTAGCTTGCATGGTGATTCATCTTTTTTAACAACACGAACGACTATTCTATGCATAGAGAAATCGGCTTTTCAACGGAGATTCCGTAAGGGGATAGGACGGAGAAAAGCCGCGACTGGAGGCTATTCCAGCATATGCCGCATAAGTAAAATATAATCTTATCGTATGATGTTTATACCGGAGAATGTTATGACGATGTGAGGTCTGACGGAATATGTGAGATCTGGCGATTTCTACGATTATTATCCCCTTCATCCTACGATTTGCAGCGAGATGGCTGCATTTTCGACATCCAATGTCCCCGCGGTTTGAAAGATGACGCGGATAACGACGATTAGTCGGTTAACGAATTACTCAGGCATAATAGGTGCTCATGCTGAAAGAGGATATCGCGATGCACGCGCAAGATCAGGCGTTTATTGAGCAATTTCTTGATGCGCTGTGGCTGGAGCGCAATCTGGCGGAAAATACGCTGGCTTCTTATCGGCTGGATTTGCGCTCTCTGGTGGAGTGGCTGGCGCATCACGACAGCGATTTGCAGCGGGCGCAGGCTATCGATCTGCAATCTTTTCTGGCTGAACGGATGGAAGGCGGCTACAAGGCCACCAGCTCCGCGCGTTTACTGAGCGCCATGCGCCGGTTGTTCCAGTATCTTTACCGGGAAAAAGTTCGCAGCGACGATCCCAGCGCGGCGTTGTCATCGCCAAAACTGCCGCAGCGCCTGCCGAAAGATTTGAGCGAGGCTCAGGTTGATGCGCTGCTCGAGGCGCCCAATGTCGATCAACCGCTGGAATTACGCGATAAAGCCATGCTTGAGGTATTGTATGCCACCGGGCTGCGGGTCTCCGAACTGGTGGGGCTGACGCTCAGCGATGTCAGTCTGCGTCAGGGCGTGGTGCGGGTCATCGGCAAAGGGAATAAGGAACGGCTGGTGCCGCTGGGCGAAGAGGCGGTGTACTGGATTGAGCAATATCTGGAGCATGGCCGCCCGTGGCTGCTCAACGGAAAGACGTTGGATGTGATGTTTCCCAGCAACCGCGCGCAACAGATGACGCGTCAGACATTCTGGCATCGCATCAAACACTATGCGATTCTGGCGTCGATCGATAGCGAAAAATTATCTCCGCACGTGCTGCGTCACGCGTTCGCCACCCATTTATTGAACCACGGCGCGGATTTACGCGTGGTGCAAATGTTGTTGGGACACAGCGATCTTTCCACCACGCAGATTTATACCCATGTGGCGACGGAACGTTTGAAACAGCTTCATCAGCGGCATCACCCACGGGCGTAACATATTCATTGATAACCGGCAGGCGACGGTCACCGGTCAGTTGCGGGTTATCACGGCGTATTCACCGAAACAGGATTATGAAATGAAAAAAGGGTTATTGGCGTTTTCTCTCTTGGCGGCAATGGCGTCGGGTTTCGCCCACGCCGACGATGCGGCGATCAAACAAACGATGGCGCGTTTGGGGATGTCGGATGCGGAGGTTCAGCCCGCGCCGCTGGCCGGGATGAAAACCGTCCTGACGGGCAGCGGCGTGTTTTACATCAGTGAAGACGGCAAGCATCTGATTCAGGGGCCGCTGTACGACATTAGCGGCAACGCGCCGGTGAACGTGACGAATCAGATTCTGAAAGGGAAAATGGACGCGTTGCAGGATCAGATGATTGTCTATAAAGCCGCTCAGGAAAAACATGTGATTACGGTGTTTACCGATATCACCTGCGGCTACTGCCAAAAGCTGCATGAACAGATGAAAGATTACAATGCGCTGGGCATTACCGTGCGCTATCTGGCGTTCCCGCGTCAGGGGCCGAATTCTCAGGCCGAGAAAGATATGCAATCTATCTGGTGCGTGGCTAACCGCAACAAGGCGTTTGACGATGCGATGAAAGGCGAGGAAATATCCCCGGCGACCTGCAAAGTCGACATCAATGCGCACTATCAGCTTGGCATCCAGTTTGGCGTCAATGGCACCCCGGCGATTGTGCTGGAAGACGGCGCGGTGGTGCCGGGTTATCAGGATCCGAAAGAGTTATCGACGATGTTGAATGCGCATAAGGCGTCGATGAAGACAGGCGGTTGATAACAGCGTGGAACTGATAACTCAGCTTCGCCGGCGTCCCCTGGCGGAAGATATTGATTTACCCATGACGATGCCGCCGCTGCTGCGTCGTTTATATGCGCAACGCGGCGTCAAAGGCGCGCAGGAACTGGAGCGCGGTCTGCGCGGTCTGCTGGATTATCGGCTGCTTGATGGTATCGGGCAGGCCGTTGACTTTCTGCAACAGGCGCTGGCGGATCGGCGCTGTATCGTCATCGTCGGCGATTTTGACGCCGACGGCGCCACCAGCACCGCGCTGACGGTGCTGGCGCTGCGCAGTATGGGCGGCGTCAACGTCAAGTATCTGGTGCCGAACCGCTTTGACGATGGCTACGGGCTTAGCCCGGAAGTGGTGGCGCAGGCCGCCGGGCTGGGCGCGGAGGTCATCGTCACGGTGGATAACGGCATTTCCTCCCATGCGGGGGTGGATGAGGCGCGCCGACGCGGTATCGCCGTGCTGGTCACCGACCACCATCTGCCGGGAGAAATTCTGCCTGACGCCGATGCGATGATTAACCCCAATCTGCGCGACTGCGCCTTTCCGTCGAAAGCGCTGGCGGGCGTCGGCGTCGCCTTCTATCTGATGATGGCGCTGTTTGTCCGCTTGCGCGATAGCGGCTGGTTCGCGCAGAAAGCGCTGGCGGAACCGAAACTGACCGAATTGCTGGATCTGGTGGCGTTGGGTACGGTGGCGGACGTGGTGCCGCTGGACGCCAACAATCGCATTCTGGTGGCGCAGGGGTTGAGTCGTATTCGCGCCGGACGGTGCCGACCCGGCATCCGCGCGCTGCTGGAGGTGGCGAACCGTGAAGCGACTCAACTGGTCGCCAGCGATCTGGGTTTCGCGCTGGGGCCGCGGCTCAATGCCGCCGGTCGGCTGGATGATATGTCGGTCGGGGTGGCGCTGCTGCTCAGCGACGATATCGTGCAGGCGCGCATGCTGGCCAGCGATCTGGACGCCTTGAATCAAACCCGGCGTGAAATCGAGCAGGGGATGCAGGTCGAGGCGCTGCGATTATGCGAAAAGCTGGAGCACAGCCGAGACGAGCTGCCCTATGGGCTGGCGATGTACCACCCTGAATGGCATCAGGGCGTGGTGGGCATTCTGGCGTCGCGGATCAAGGAGCGGTTTCATCGTCCGGTGATTGCTTTCGCCCCCGCCGGCGACGGCATCCTGAAAGGGTCGGGACGATCGATCGCCGGATTGCACCTGCGCGATGCGCTGGAGCGCCTGGATACGCTGTATCCGGGGATGATGGTGAAATTCGGCGGTCATGCCATGGCGGCGGGACTTTCGCTGATGGAAGATCGGTTTGATGAATTTCGGCTGCGCTTTGGCGAACTGGTGGGCGAATGGCTGGATGCGTCCCAACTGGAAGGGATTATCTGGTCGGACGGCGAACTGGCGCTACCCGATTTGTGCCTGTCCACGGCGGAAATGCTGCGCGATGCGGGGCCGTGGGGACAGGCTTTCCCCGAGCCGACGTTTGACGGCCGGTTTCGCCTCCTGCAACAGAGGCTGGTGGGCGAACGTCACCTGAAGGTTATGCTCGAACCGTTAAACGGCGGCCCGCTGCTGGACGGCATCGCGTTTAACGTGGATACGCGGCTATGGCCGGACAGCAGCGTACGCGAAGTCGAACTGGCGTATAAGCTGGATGTGAACGAATATCGCGGTAAACGTTCGGTGCAATTGCTGATCCAGCATTTATGGCCGTTATAACGGAAAAGTCGCAGGTTGGATCAACCTTGAAAAAACCTCGTTTGCCGGCGCGTTATTTTCGCCTGTTGCCACGTGTCATCCGCGCCGGCTATCACGGGGATCGGCTGCTGAAACCGCGAGCAGCCATGGAATGATGCCCGCCCTGGCGGGCATGGCGAGGATAAAACCACTTTGCCGACAATCCGAGGGTATATAAACCCTGCCCTTAATCCGTTAGAATAAGCGGTTTAAATCTATCCCATCACCAACGACTTAACGTAAGAACATAAAAATCATGTTTGAAATCAATCCGGTAAAAAACCGCATTCAGGACCTGACCGAACGTACGGACGTCCTTAGGGGGTATCTTTGACTATGATGCCAAGAAAGAGCGCCTTGAAGAAGTAAACGCCGAACTGGAACAGCCGGACGTCTGGAACGATCCGGAACGCGCGCAAACGCTGGGTAAAGAGCGTTCCTCGCTGGAAGCCATCGTCGATACCATCGACCAAATGACGCAAGGGCTGGAAGATGTTTCCGGTCTGCTTGAGCTGGCGGTGGAAGAAGACGACGAAGACACCTTTAATGAAACCAGCGCCGAGCTGGATGTGCTGGAAAAGAAACTCGCTCAGCTCGAATTTCGCCGCATGTTCTCAGGCGAATACGACAGCGCCGACTGCTATCTTGATATCCAGGCGGGTTCCGGCGGCACCGAAGCTCAGGACTGGGCCAGCATGCTGGTGCGGATGTACCTGCGTTGGGCGGAAGCCAAAGGTTTCAAAACCGAAATTATCGAAGAGTCCGACGGCGAAGTGGCCGGCACCAAATCCGCCACCATCAAAATCATGGGCGACTATGCGTTCGGCTGGCTGCGTACCGAAACCGGCGTACACCGTCTGGTGCGTAAAAGTCCGTTTGACTCCGGCGGTCGTCGCCATACGTCGTTCAGTTCCGCTTTCGTTTATCCCGAAGTGGATGACGATATCGATATCGAAATCAACCCCGCCGACCTGCGTATTGACGTGTATCGCGCATCGGGCGCCGGCGGTCAGCACGTTAACCGGACGGAATCGGCGGTGCGTATCACCCACATTCCGACCAACATCGTTACGCAGTGTCAGAACGACCGTTCCCAGCATAAGAACAAAGATCAGGCGATGAAACAGCTGAAAGCCAAGCTGTACGAGTTTGAGATGCAAAAGAAAAATGCTGAGAAACAGGCGATGGAAGACAACAAGTCGGATATCGGTTGGGGCAGTCAGATTCGTTCCTATGTTCTGGATGATTCACGCATCAAGGACTTACGTACCGGGGTGGAAACACGCAACACCCAGGCGGTGCTCGATGGCGATCTGGATAAATTTATTGAAGCAAGTTTAAAAGCGGGGTTATAAGGAATTCTCATGGCTGAATCACAATCACAGGGTGCCGATCAGGCGCAGGAACTTAATAACGAACTGAAATCGCGCCGTGAAAAGCTGGCTGCGCTGCGTGAACATGGCATCGCGTTTCCGAATGATTTCCGCCGCAACAGCACGTCCGATCTTCTGCATGCCGGGTATGACGGCAAAGAAAATGAAGAACTGGAAGCGCTGGACATTGAAGTCACCGTCGCCGGCCGCATGATGACGCGCCGTATCATGGGGAAAGCCTCTTTCGTCACGTTACAGGACGTCGGCGGACGCATTCAGCTGTACGTATCCCGCGACGATTTGGCCGAAGGCATCTATAACCAACAGTTCAAAAAGTGGGATTTGGGCGACATCCTCGGCGCGCGCGGCAAGTTGTTCAAAACCAAAACCGGCGAGCTTTCCGTTCACTGCACCGAACTGCGTTTGCTGACCAAGGCGCTGCGTCCGCTGCCGGATAAATTCCACGGCCTGGCCGATCAGGAAACCCGCTATCGCCAGCGCTATCTGGATTTGATCGCCAACGAGGAATCCCGCAACACCTTCCGTATCCGCTCAAAAGTGCTGGCCGCTATTCGCAACTTTATGGTCGATAACGGCTTTATGGAAGTGGAAACGCCGATGATGCAGGTGATCCCCGGCGGCGCTAGCGCCCGTCCGTTCGTCACGCATCACAATGCGCTGGATATCGATATGTATCTGCGTATTGCGCCGGAACTGTATTTGAAACGTCTGGTGGTGGGCGGTTTCGAACGGGTGTTTGAAATCAACCGCAACTTCCGTAACGAAGGGCTCTCGCCGCGTCATAATCCTGAGTTCACCATGATGGAGCTTTATATGGCGTACGCCGATTATAAAGACCTGATTGCATTGACGGAAACGCTGTTCCGCACTCTGACTCAGGACGTATTGGGCACCACGACCATCGAGTATGGCGATCAGACCTTCGACTTCGGCAAGCCGTTCGAGAAGCTGACGATGCGTGAAGCCATCTGCAAATATCGCCCGGAAACCAACGTCGCCGACCTGGACGATCTGGCTAAGGCCACCGCGATTGCGCAGTCTCTCGGCATCAAGATCGAGAAAAGCTGGGGGCTGGGCCGTATCGTCACCGAGATCTTTGAAGAGACGGCGGAAAGCAATCTGATTCAGCCGACCTTTATCACCGAATATCCGGCGGAAGTCTCGCCGCTGGCGCGCCGCAACGATCAGAACCCGGCCATCACCGACCGCTTCGAGTTCTTTATCGGCGGTCGTGAAATCGGTAACGGTTTCTCCGAGTTGAACGACGCGGAAGATCAGGCGGAACGGTTCGCTCAGCAGGTGAGCGCGAAAGACGCCGGCGACGACGAAGCGATGTTCTACGACGAAGATTACGTCACCGCGCTGGAGCATGGTTTGCCGCCGACCGCCGGTCTGGGCATCGGTATCGACCGGATGGTGATGCTGTTTACCAACAGCCATACCATCCGCGATGTGATCCTGTTCCCGGCGATGCGCCCGCAGAAATAACGCGCGGCCACGTTGGTTGAAATAAAAAACCGGCGCCTTGGGCGTCGGTTTTTTTTACTGCATGATTGGGGGAATCGCGATTAGCCGCCCCAGACTTCGTCGGCGATTTCTTTAACCAGCGCGATCTTGTCCCATTGCTGCTGTTCCGTCAGCGCGTTGCCTTCTTCCGTCGACGCGAAACCGCATTGGGTGCTTAAACACAAACGTTCAAGCGGAAGATAGCGGGTCGCTTCTTTAATACGCGCGATAACCGCCTGTTTATCTTCAAGCTCGCCGATTTTGGATGAAATCAGTCCCAAGACGACCTTTTTGTCGCCGGAAACTTCCGCCAGGGGAGAAAAATCGCCGGCACGCTCGGTATCGAATTCAAGGTAGTAGGCGGCAACGTTTTCTTTTCCAAACAGGATGCCGGCGATAGGTTGATAACCGCCGCTCGCCGCCCAGGTCGAACGGTAGTTGCCGCGGCAGACATGCGTGGCCAGCGTCAGATCTTGCGGCGCGCCGGCAATCGCCGCGTTGTTGACCTCCAGCAGCAGCTCCGCCAGTTCCTGAACGTTGTCGCTGATGACGGTATGATCGGCGTGCTGAGCGCAACCGCACGCGCCTTCTTCTTTGACGGCGACGCCGGCATTGTTATAACGCGCGTCCACCATCATGCCCCATGTGCAATCATCGAGCTGTAGGCTGCGGCAACCGACCGCATACACTTCACGGATAAACGTCTGATAGGCGGCGGCGATATCCGCGACCAGATCGCTCTGACGGGGATAGTATTGCAGCGTGCTTTCCCGGTTATCCGGCCGGTATAGCTCTTTCAGAAACTGGGCGGGCGCGGGGATGGTGAGACGCGGAACAATGCCGTCTTCGGCGAACGTCAGCAGAAAACGGAAATGATCGATAAAGGGATGATTTTCGCCGCTGATTTTGCCGGTCAATCGGGCTGTCTCAGGGCGAGTTTCCGTACCGGCGAAATTGTAACCATGCGACAACGCCGCTTTTTCAACGCCGTTCAGCCCCCACATGAAATCCAGATGCCACCAGCTGCGACGGAATTCGCCATCCGTGATGACCTGAAGACCGGCCGCCTTCTGTTTGGCGACCAATTCGCTAATCGCCTTATCTTCAACGCGTTTTAATTCGTCATGATCGATCTCGCCCCTGGCATATTGCGCGCGCGCCGCATGCAAATAGTCCGGACGCAGATAACTGCCGACAACGTCGGCGCGAAATGGAGGCGTAACGGTTTTTAGGTTTTCCATCGCTGCTCTCTTTTTTCCTTGGGAAGCACATATTTTATCGATCTTTTGACCATACCATGTCTGAAGCGCGTGGGGATATGAAAGAAATTCAACATAAAAAGGCAACGTGAAAAAATTGCACGAATAAGACGCCTGATTCGTTTCGCTGCATGCGCCGGCGGCGATGAGCGCGGAACCGGCTCCGCGTCGCCAGAACATTTACCGGGAAACATGGCCGGGGAGCGCCATCTGGGTTCAATGCGCGGTCAGACGAGTTGATTGATTATTCTACCAGCAGTTTAGCGGGGTTTTTTACTTGCCCGGCAACGGGATAGCGCTATAATGCCAAGCGCATCTCCGGCGCGAGTGTAGTTCAATGGTAGAACGAGAGCTTCCCAAGCTCTATACGAGGGTTCGATTCCCTTCACTCGCTCCAAGTTCTCTTCTCTGCATGTCTCCTGAACTCAATAAAAATAAGTAAAATCAACGACAAAATATTTTTGTGGACCTCTGCGCGTCAACTCATATCTACCTAAGTGGGGCGTTGAATGTGTATAGTCATGTGCGTAGAGGGTGTTATAGACACGCATAGCGATACATTCCGGAACCCCAAGCCGGAGGGCATGTGATTAGGCGTAGGATAGACGATCGCGCCGGATCGGCGTATGGCATGACCGCCCAAACTGACCGGATCGAATGACGCCACATTAGTCGGATTGCCCTGAATAGCGGCGGCTACGGCCTGTATTGTCTGGATATCGCCTTGTACACGTCTGTTGCACCTGTTTCGACATGCCCGGGTGCGGCTATCGCCAGTCGGGTATATTACGGCATGCGGCGATGGCGTTGGCCGATGTGCGGGGATTCATCGCCACAGAAACGGGATTGAAATCATGAAGCTGGAACTCAGCGTGTCCGAAGCTCGACGCATCGCGCTTACGGCCCAGGGCTTTAACGCGCTATCGCGGGAAGGCGACATCGGTTGCGCGCAGTTGCGCAAGTCGATCAACCGGCTCGGCCTGCTGCAAATCGACAGCGTGAATGTCCTCGTCCGCGCGCATTACCTGCCGCTGTTCTCACGTCTGGGCGCATACAAGCCCGCGGCTCTTGATGCGCTCGTCGCGACGAACCCCAAGGGTTTTTTTGAGTATTGGGGACATGAAGCGTCTCTGCTGCCGATTGACTGCCAGCCCCTGCTGCGTTGGCGTATGGCGCGCGCGCTCCGCGGCGAGGGGGTGTGGCGCCCGCTTGCAGCCTATGCGGGTGAGAAGCGCCCGGAGGCCGATGCACTGCTTGCCCGCATACAGGCCGAGGGGCCGCTGTCCGCCTCTGACGTGACGAGCCGCAGCGCCGCCAAAGGGATGTGGGTATGGAGCGATGCGAAGCACGCGCTTGAATGGCTGTTTTGGGCCGGGCTGGTTGTGGCGACGCACCGCAAGGGGAACTTCGAGCGGGTGTATGACCTGCCTGAGCGTGTGCTGCCGCGGGCGATCCTGGCGCTTCCCACGCCCTCCGGCGTCGACGCGCGGCGAATGCTGCTGGCGCGTTCGGCCCGGGCGCTGGGGATCGCGACGGCGGACGATCTGCGCGACTATTACCGTATCCCTGCGACGGACGCGCGGCTGCCGATCGAACAGTTGGTCGAGGAGGGAACTATTCTCCCCGTGCGAGTGCGCGGTTGGCGGCAGCCGGCCTATGTACACAAGGACGCGCGCGCCGGGCGCAAGCTCGCCGGCGCGACGCTGCTGTCGCCGTTTGATCCGCTGATCTGGCATCGTCCGCGAACGGAAAGAGTATTCGGGTTTCGCTATCGGCTCGAAATCTACACGCCCGCGCACAAGCGCGAACATGGTTATTATGTTCTGCCTTTTCTGTTGGATGGCGCGCTTGTCGCGCGGGTGGATTTAAAGGCGGATCGCAAAGCGGGCGAGCTGATCGTCCGGCGGGCGCATCTTGAGCCCGGCGCGCCGCAATGCACGCGCGAACGGCTGACGCAGGAACTACGCCTGATGGCGTCATGGCTCGGGTTGTCGAGCCTGTCGGCCGGGCCGATCGAGTCGATTACCGCGCCCTCATGAGCCTGAACGCGCTGTATCGCGAGGTATTTCCCGCCGGCGCGGATGTTACGCCGCAGGGCGTCGGGCCTGCGTCAGCGGCGCGCCGAAGCCGATCATCATGGCGCCGCTGACTTTATTCACCCGGCGCATCGCCCGCGGGCTGCGGATATGCCTGCAAACTGACGTCGTTATACAGGAATGCGATTTAGCGAGCGTGGTGCCACGGTACTAGAATGACGGTAATGGGGTTTCGCTACAGTGCAAGTTACGTATTTTTGTCCATTAAGCGATCCATGTTGTCTGGCTTGCTGAAAACGGAAAACAGTCATTGGAGTTTTAAATGATACGCCACATTTTGTTGATAGCTTTTACGGAGAAAGCATCCGCCACAGAAATAGAACAGGTGAAAATGGCCTTTTTACACATGACCGAGAACGTTGAGGGCGTACAGGCCGTGGAGTGGGGATGCAACGATAGCCCGGAAGGAAAGAATGCCGGCTTCACTCACTGTGTGATGATGACCTTTTGCGACGAACAGGCGCGTCAGCGCTATTTGCCGCATCCCCGGCACGATGAACTGAAAGCCATCTTCAGGCCGGTGTTGAACGATATTATCGTACTGGATTATCCGCTGCTGCCGGAAAATCACCGCACGCATGGATAACGGCCCGCACCATGGGGGAGCGCGGGGTCGAAAAGGAACTGTCCATTTTTTCAGATATGTTTTTTAATCGGCATAAATAGCGCGATCCGCGGCTAGCCATTGCGGTTATTGTCGCTCCTCTATTGAAACCAAACTGTGGGTTACTGATTCACCCGATCGGAGACATTATGGCGCGTTCCTCTGCTTCATCGTTTTCTTTGCTGGCCTGGTCCACACTGATTGTGCCGCCGCTGTTGTGGGCGGGCAATTTCGTTGTTGGGCGGGCGGTGCGCCATGATTTAACGCCGATGACGCTTTCTTTCTGGCGCTGGGTGATCGCGTTGATTTGTCTGTCGCCGTTTGCATACGTCACGTTGAGGCGAGACTGGCGACGCTACTGGGATTGCCGTTGGCAAGTGCTGGGCGTTTCCGTGGTTGGCGTGGCGGCATTCAATTCTTTGATCTATCTGGGATTGCGCACCACGACGGCCAATAATGCGTTGTTGCTTAACTCGCTGATCCCGCTGCTGATCGTCTTGCTGGGAGCCTGTCTCTATCATCAGCGGCTGAAGATGAACCAATACGTGGGGCTAATCCTGTCGTTTGCCGGTGTCTTGACGCTGGTTATGCATGGTAACTGGTCTCAATGGCAGGACATCCATTTTGTTCCCGGCGATGCCATCGTACTTGCGGCTATGGTTTGCTGGGCATTTTATACGCTGTGGCTGCGTCAGTTGCCGGGCGATCTCGATCGGATCGGCTTGATGGTCGTGCAGATAGTGCTGGCGCTGATTATGCTGTTGCCGTTCTATGTCGCTGAATATAGCTCCGGACTCCGGCCAACCTGGGGCGTCGTTTCATTTTCCGCATTGGTTTATGTCGGTATATTCCCTTCGGTCATCGCTTATCTGCTTTATATCCAGGCCATTAGCCGTTTTGGGCCGGCGCGGGCGGGGTTGACCATTCACCTGATCCCGGTTTTCGGCGTGATGTTGTCAGCCCTGTTTCTGGGGGAACGGTTGCATGCATACCATGCGGTCGGTATTGCGGCTATTGTCGCGGGCTTGATCTGCTCGAATATCAGGAGTAAACGGGAGCTAAATCCCCAGGCGACGCCTCAAGCCAAAAAGTAACCTTTCAACCTCAAAAAACCGCCCTTCAGCAATGCTGAACCTGATTTCAGGGATATCAGAACGCTATCCCTGATAAATGCTCCTCAAGCGGGCGTTTATGACGCACATCGCCGCTTTTACCAATCTCAAGATTCAACGATTTGTTTTTATTCTGTTTTTATAATCCTTTGTTGATGTTCAACCAGCGGTAATCCTGTTTTTATTCCCCTGAACTTTCACATTATGGAGAAAATGTGAGGATTTTTACCGCGTATATACAATGATAATCATTATTATTATCATAAACGTTTGCTTGCAAATACATACATAAATGGGGATGACATTAATGAATGCAACAAATTCTTACATCAAGCGACCATTGGCCGTACTGCTGGCGGGGGTTTTGGGCAGTCATGCCTACGCGGCGGAAACGAAAGAAGATGTCATGGTCGTTCAGGCAACGGCGGAGGAGGCGCTGAAACAGCAGCCTGGCGTCTCCATTATCACCAAAGAAGATCTCGAAAAGCAGCCGCCGGTCAACGACCTGTCGGATATTATCCGCAAAATGCCCGGCGTCAACCTGACCGGCAACAGCTCCACCGGCCAGCGCGGCAATAACCGCCAGATCGATATTCGCGGCATGGGACCGGAAAACACCCTGATTCTGATCGACGGCAAGCCGGTCACTTCACGCAACGCCGTGCGCTATGGCTGGCGCGGCGAACGCGACACCCGCGGCGATACCAACTGGGTGCCGGTGGAAATGGTTGAACGCATCGAAGTGCTGAGAGGACCGGCGGCGGCGCGCTACGGTTCCGGCGCGGCGGGCGGGGTGGTGAATATTATTACCAAACGACCCACCGACGACTGGCACGGCTCGCTTTCCCTCTACACTAATCAGCCGGAGGACAGCAAGGAAGGCGATACCCGGCGCGCCAATTTCAGCCTGAATGGCCCGTTGATCGACGACGTGCTGACCATGCGGCTGTATGGCAATATCAACCGCACCGACGCCGATGCCGCCGATATCAACAGTTCCGTTGCCAATACCACCGCCGCCGGGCGCGAAGGGGTACGCAACAAAGATATCAATACGCTGCTGTCATGGAAGATCAATCCCCAGCAGATTCTGGATTTCGAATATGGTTATAGCCGGCAGGGCAATATCTACGCCGGCGACGTGCAGAACAGCAACCATAGCAGCCTGCCAGTCAACCAAAGAGATATCGTGGAAGGCATGTACGGCCAGGAAACCAACCGCATGTACCGTCAGAGTTATGGCATCACCCATAACGGCATCTGGGATTGGGGCCAGACGCGCACCGGCTTCTATTATGAGAAAACCAACAACACGCGTCTGGGCGAAGGCTATGCCGGGCGTACGGAAGGGGCGCTCAACAGTACCGATTATAATACCAGCCGGCTGGACAGCTATCGGGGCAGCGTCGAAGCCAACGTGCCGTTTAATTGGCTGGCGGAGCAGACCGCCACCATCGGCGCCGAATGGAGCCGCGAGGAACTCGACGATCCGGCCGCAACCGGCTACGACGCCTCCAGTACCGACGGCGCCATCGGCGGCATATCGGGGAATCCGAACGGACGCAGCAGCAAAAACAGCGCCACGCTGAGCGCGCTCTACTTCGAGGACAATATCGAAGCCTTGCCGGGTACCAATATCATCCCCGGTCTGCGTCTCGACTATCACGACCAGTTCGGCGCCAACTGGAGCCCGAGCCTGAACTTCTCCCAGGATCTGGGCGACTACTTCAAGCTGAAAGCGGGGATCGCCCGGGTGTTCAAGGCGCCCAATCTGTATCAATCCAGCGAAGGCTACCTGCTCACCAGCAATGGCAACGGCTGTCCGATCGGCACGACCGTCTCTTGCTATCTGATTGGTAACGACGATCTGGATCCGGAAGTCAGCGTGAATAAGGAGATCGGGCTGGAGTTTACCCATGAAGGCTACGACGCCGGCATCACCTACTTCCGCAATGATTACAAGAACAAGATTGTCTCCAGTACGACATCGCTGGGGACGACCGGCTCCGGCCGCAATGTCTACCAATGGGAAAACGGCGGTAAGGCGATAGTGGAAGGGCTGGAGGCCAATCTGGTGGTGCCGGTGGTGGCGGACACGCTGAACTGGCGCACCAACGCCACCTATATGTTTAACTCCAAGGATAAGGACACCGGCAACCCGCTGTCGATTATTCCCAAATATACCGTCAACACCATGCTGGACTGGCGGGTAACGGAAGATCTGTCCGCCAACGTGGCCTGGACCCTGTACGGCCGCCAGAAACCGCGTCAGAACGCGGAAACCCGTCTGGAAAACAATAGCGGTCTGTCCGGCAAGGAGATCGGCGCTTACTCCGTGGTCGGGTTCGACGTGAACTATAACCTCACCAAAAACGTGCGTCTCAACGCAGGCGTCAGCAACGTGCTGGATAAGCGCGTCTACCGCGAAGCCGATGGCGCGGCGACCTACAACGAGCCGGGCCGCGCCTATCACGCCAGCGTGACTTACAACTTCTGATCCTGTCTCGTTAATCCCCCTGCCCGGCGTAATCCGGGCAGGGCGGATGACATCCGCGGGCAGGAAAAACGCTTCATCACGTCAGATAGCGGTTGAACCAGGCGAGGGTGCGATCCCAGGCCAGATCGGCGGCGGCTTTATCGTAGCGCGGGGTCGAATCGTTATGAAAGCCGTGATTCACGCCGGGATAGATATGGGCCTCATAGATTTTTCCCTCCGCTTTTAACGCTTCCTCATAGGCCGGCCAACCTTCGTTGATTCGGGTGTCCAACTCCGCGTAATGAAGCAGCAACGGCGCTTTGATTTTGGCGACATCTTGCGGATTGGCCTGACGCCCGTAGAAAGGAACGGCTGCCGCCAGCTCTGGAAAAGCGACTGCCGCCGCATTTGATACGCCGCCGCCGTAGCAGAAGCCGGTGATCCCCACTTTACCGGTGGCGTCCGGGTGGCGCTGCATGAAGTCGATGGCCGCAAAAAAATCATTCATCAGTTTGGTCGGATCAACCTGCTGTTGCAGTTCGCGTCCCTTATCGTCATTACCGGGATAGCCGCCTACCGAACTCAGGCCATCGGGCGCCAGCGCAATGAAACCGGCTTTCGCCACCCGACGGGCCACATCTTCGATATAGGGGTTCAACCCGCGATTCTCATGCACCACCACGACCGCCGGAACCTTGCCTTTTGTCGCCGCGGGACGCACAAGATAGCCTCGCACGTCGCCATGACCGGAAGGCGAGGGGTAATGGATATATTCGGGAATAATGGCGGGATCGGTGAAGTCGACCTGTTGCGCCAACGCGTAATTGGGACTCAGCAAACTGAGCAGCGTCATGCCGGTCATTCCGCCGATGGCGAATTTTGCCGCCATAGAGACAAATTCACGCTTGGTGATCTTGCCATGCGCATAGTAATCGTACAGCTCAAGCAATTCCGGCGAGAAATCTTTTGCAGTCATACGTGCCATCGTCGATCCTCTATACTTTAGTTAATGGAAAGTTAAGGATGAGTAACTCACAAGTAACGCTGCTGGAAAGATAGCACGGGTTGTTTAGCGGGGCCAGATCGGGGTCTTTCGAACCTTCTGTGCGACAAGATTTACCATGAATGACCCTCTAAACAGGGACGGGCGCGGGAAAGGCCGGCGTTATTCCTCTTCCCGCTCGTCATTGGGTCGCTCCAGTACGCTGTAGGCCACTGCGCAAAACAACGAGTTCATGCGTTTCATATCACCCAATAAACCTAAATGCAGCGAGCTGGTTTCGATGCTCTGGACATTTTGCTGATGCAGGCGATCGACATGTGAATGGGAAAAACGGCGGGTGGTCAGGTTAAAACGATGTTTGGCGCGGCGTAGCCGTTTGGCGCTGGTGACGTCACGCGATAAAAACACCGATAAACTCAGACGCAGGTTATTCAGCAACAGTTCATGCAGGGTTTCCAGTTCCTGGAGTCCTTCGGGCGAGAACGCCCGCCGGGGCGCCAGAGACTTATCCGCGACGTCGCCGCTGATGCGTTCAACAATATCGCCGGCCTGCTCAAGGTTCACCGCCATTTCTATGATTTCCGCCCAGCGGCGCGAGTCTTCTTCCGGCAAATCTTCTTTCGGCATTTGGGCTAAATAGAGTTTGATGGCGGTATAAAGCACGTCAACGTCATCATCCAGCTTACGTATTTCACGCGCCTCACGCGGGACGCCGTGTATCACTTTGTTAAATGCGTTCAGCATCTGCTCCAGGACATCGCCTATGCGCAGCGTTTCGCGCGAGGCGTTGGCCAGCGCCAGCGCCGGGGTATCCAGCGCGCTGGTATCCAGATGTTTGGGTTTCAGCCGCAGATCGTTTTCCGCTTCGTCGGCGATCAGCCGCTTGCAGAGTCCGGCCATCGCGCCGGCAAAGGGCACCATGATGAGGCAGCGGATCAGGTTATAGAAAACATGGAAGAAAATGACCAGTTCTTCATCGTTCATCGGCAGTTTATCCAGCCAGTCCGCCAACAGATGCACAAACGGCAACACCAGCACGCAGCCGATGAATTTAAACAACAGGCTGCCGAGTGCGACCCGTTTGCCGGCGGCATTCGACGCGCTGTTATTGAGCACCGCCAGCAAACCGCTGCCGAGATTGGCGCCGATCACCAGGCAGAGCGCGACCTGAAACGAGATCATGCCGGTAGCGGTCAGCGTCGCGGTCAGCAGCACCGCCGCCAGACTCGAATAGCTGATAATGGCGAACACCGCGCCAATCAATGCATCCAGCATGATATCGCCGGTCAGCGAAGAGAAAATAACCTTGACGCCGGAAGCCTGGGTAATCGGCGTCGCCGCTTCCACAATCAGATGCAGCGTCAGCAGGATTAATCCCAACCCGATACTGACGCGGCCAAGCTGCCCGGCGCGCGACTGCTTGCGGCCGAGGAAAAACACCACGCCGAAAAAGATAAACAGCGGAGAAAGCCAGGAGAGATCGAAGGTGAGCAGGCGCGCCATTAGCGCCGTACCGACGTCGGCGCCGAGTATGATCACCAGCGCCGGCGTCAGGCCCACCAAGTCCTGCGCCACAAACGAGGCGACCAGCAGGGTGGTGGCGTTACTGCTCTGCACCAGCGCGGTAACGCCGATGCCGGCGATAAAAGCCAGCGGTTTTTTTTCCACGCTACGGCTCAGCACACGGCGCAATTCGGCGCCATACACGCGCATAATACCGGTTCGAACAATGTGTGTACCCCACACCAGCAATGCGACGGCAGAAAGCAAATTAAACAGAGTCAACAAAGGTTCAAGGCTCCTTGAGCATCGCTGACCGGCCAGATGTTTGGTCAGCCGGATGCCGATTTATAAGGGTTCCAATTTCCACAGGGTCTACGCGTTTTATGGCGCGAGCATTGATCGTCAGACCATCATCTTACCTAACTGTAGGACAGGAATGCCACCCGCGACGTAATCCGGCGCAATAGCTTGAAAAAAGCGCAATATCAGGTACATCAGCATGCTGAAAATGGCCTTCCCGGCGAGCGAATTATTTCTCGCCATCCCCACCAAATGTTATTTCATCGTCTACCTTTTTAAGGGATGTAGCCGCTTTATCAAAGGTGTATGATCGATGAAACAGCCGAAAGATAATGAGTGACCTATCTAAAAAAACAGATGATTTCTATCGCATAACCTATTGAATTTAAGGTATTACCGCATGGAGTTTAAAGATTACTATGCTGCGTTGGAAGTAGACCCCTCCGCCGATCTGAAAACGATCAAAACGGCCTACCGCAGGCTGGCGCGTAAATATCACCCCGATGTCAGCTCCGAACAGAATGCAGAAAGCAAATTCAAGGAAGTCGCCGAAGCGTATGAGGTGTTAAAGGACAGCGAACGTCGCGCTGAATATGATGCGTTACGTCAGCATCGCAACGATCCCCGTTTTTCAGAAACCCCGCCGAACTACGGTCGCCAGGAGCAAACCTGGCATAGCGCGCAAGGCAACCCCGGCGATTTTTCCGATTTCTTTGAATCCATTTTCGGCCGTCATGCCGCCGGAGGACAACGCGCTTCCGCTCATACGTCCCACGGCGCCCGCGGTCAGGATTTCGAGATGGAGGTGCCGCTATTTTTAGAGGAAACCTTAACCGAGCAAACCCGACCTATTTCTTACCATTTGCCGGTTTATGATGAGCTGGGACGACAGACCAAAGAAATCAGCAAAACGCTGAATGTAAAAATTCCCGCGGGCGTCGGCGATGGCGAACGTATTCGGCTGAAAGGACAGGGGAGCGCTGGCTTCGGCGGCGGCCCGAACGGCGATTTATTCCTGATTATTCGTATCGCGCCGCATCCGCTGTTTGATATCGACGGTCATGACCTGCATATCGTGGTGCCGCTGGCGCCTTGGGAAGCGGCGTTAGGCGCGACGATTGAAGTGCCGACCCTGACCGGCAAGATTGCCTTGACGATCCCGCCCGGCAGCCAGAGCGGCAGGCGATTGCGGGTTAAGGGGAAAGGACTGGTCAGCAAGCAGAAAGGGGCGGGCGATCTGTATGCCGTCCTGAAAGTGGTGATGCCCCCGAAACCGGATGAAAAAGCCAGCGCGCTGTGGAAACAGCTCGCCGAGCAGGCGGCGTTTAATCCTCGGGATGGATGGGAGAAAATATGATGACTGAAGAAATGACATTTACCATGGTGGAGCTGTGTCAGTCAGTGAATATTTCTCAGGACGAACTTGTGGAAGTTGTGGAACTGGGCGTCATTGTTCCTCTGCAAGCAGAGGAACCGGGTTGGGTTTTTGATTATCACGCGCTGAGCTGTCTCCGGCGCGCCCGGCGGTTACGGGCCGAACTGGATTTAGACTGGTCCGGCATCGCGATGACGCTGACGCTGCTGGATAAGATTGATGAGCTCAAAAAAGAGAACAATCAGTTGCGCAGACGTCTGGGGCGTTTTTTGACGGCATCTTAACGTCTAAAAAAAGGGGGTTCCGTATTTCCCGTGATATTCCCCGACGGATTTCAAGCTGAGGCTCATCAGGCGTCAGCTTGAAAGCGCAAGACGATACAAATCCACTTACGCGCTTAATGCCTTGCTTTGACAGATATAGTCATACAGGCGCTGTGTATCTGCTTTCGAACACAGACGCGTACCCTGGTTCAGGGTGGCCGCCGTCCCCGCGGCGACGCCGTAGCGCACCATTTCACCCAGTCCGGCTCCCGCCGCCAGCTTTAACGTCATTGCGCCGACCATGCTATCCCCGGCGCCCACGGTGCTCATTTTTTTTACCGGCGGCGGAACGGCCTGAATACAATCCTGGCGATCGACGGCCAGCGCGCCCTGCGGCCCCAGCGAAACCACAACCCGCTCGGCCGACCCTTTGCGTATCAGTTCAGATGCGGCGTTATAGACATCGTCGGGGTTTTCCAACGGGCGTCCCACCAGCGACGACAGCTCATTGTGGTTCGGTTTCACCAGCGCCAGTCCCCCCAGTTTCAGACAACCTTCCAGCGCGGCGCCGGAGCTATCGACGATGCAGCGTAATTCACGGGCCTGAGCCTGTTCGACTAAGTCGGTTAATTGTTCAACATCGCATCCCGGCGGCAGGCTGCCGCTGATAACCAGCAGTGCGCCCGGCGGGATCTTCAGTATGCGCGCCACTAACTGATCAAACTCGTCATGACTCAATTTGGCGCCGGGCATGACAAAGCGGAACTGTTCGCCGCTGTTGTCCGCGTGGACATGCAGATTCTGTCGCGTCCAGTCCTGCGCGCGCAGCGTTTCGGTTGCCACGCCTTCCTGTTCCAGTAACTCCGCCAGATGTTCGCCGGTCGGGCCGCCGATAGGGAAGATGGCGCAGGCTTTGCCTTCCAGATGAACAATGGCGCGGGCGACATTAATCCCGCCGCCGCCGGGTTCAAATACCGGCGCGGTGCAGCGCAGTTTCCCTTCGGGGTAGATTTTAGGGGTAGTGGTGGCGCAATCGAGGGATGGGGCGAGGGTGAGCGTAAAAATCTGGGGCATCATATATCCTCCATTCAGATTTACCTATACCCGTCATACTGCAAGTTGCCGGCGCGTACCTTGATGACCCGGCTCATCCTTAAGCCTCGCAACTTGAATTATTTCGGATATAAGTTTTTATTCTTTCAGGCCGTGGTTCCGTTGGCCGGCGTCAGCCGTTTTTCCGTCCTGATGATTATCTGATTATGTAGGAAGAATGCGTAAATTTCCTGTCGCTTGTATAAAACCATTTGAAATATAGGATCTTTTATTATCAATAGAAATGATATACCTGTCATCCCGACGCTTGTCCTGCATGAGGATAGGCATAGGAAATGATATGGTTAGCATTTGATGTAAGGCGGTTTTACGCGAATAAAACCCGCTCAGATGCAACTAATTATCAGGAATATTATTGCTATGCCTATTCGGATAATGCGGGTAGATTTTCAAGTCGATATGTTGGATAAAGCCGTCCTTGCATGCCATCGATCCCGCAGCGTTTTAAATACGCATGCTCAGAGTAATCCTGTACGCCCTCAACGATAATGCCGTTGCAGAATTTCTTTATATTTCCGATCAATGATAAGAAGATATAGTCTTCTTTGCATTTCATCATCTCATAATAGAAATTCTTATCTAATTTAATATAGCTGAAAATAGATTGACTCACGGCATAGAGATTGGCGTCGCCTTTGCCCATGTCATCCAACCAGAGTGGATAGCGTTCATAAAGCTTTGCCAGAAGCGGGTTGCGTTTTCCGTCATTGAGATTGGGGAATATCTCATTTATTTTCAGATGGGTGAACGGCAGGCCATCAAGCAAATCACTAGCGTACTGATTCTGCAACAGAAATACGGCCATGACAAAATCGATGTCTATCGTTACCAGCACGTTGTTATCAATGAAGTATGACTGTTTTGCCGAAATACATTCCAGTTGATCTATCAGTAAGTTTTGTTTTTCTGATGGGCTCATCTGTTGGCTGTGTTTCGTCGAGCTTAGCCCTCTATTTTTATATCTTGCCAGTAGTTCTACGGCGAACATCTTTTGCTGGAAATTATAGACAGGCTTGGCAACGTAGTGCCTCCTATCATCTATATCTAGTATTGAATCTACCATTGGCATAGTTTCCAGGTTAAGAATTTATGGCATATTATTGATCGATCAGTAAAACTGATCAATATGGCAATTATCGATTGATTAAAATTATTGATTTACCGATCGATATAGTTGTTTTGATAGGCCTGACCGTGAGGATGTTTTGAAATAACGCAGGGTTTGAAGTAATCGAAGAACATTAGTCATATGCAAGAAAGTATTGTTTATCAGTATATAATTAACAAAATCGAAGATTTTTTCATTATACTGTCATGTTGCGCGATTTACCACGACACTTTTATGCCTGCCTTGCCCAAATGCATGTAATAACTAATAATTAGTGAGCTAATTATTAGTTATTCACCACATGCCGCAAGCAAGATGTATGCCATTTTTCAGGCGACATTTTTGTCATCCATAAGGTCGGAATCTATGATGTTTGAGAGCTAATCTATGGAGGGGACGGCTTTATTCAGCCCTTGCGGATGCAGATCTTCGATTCTGTCATTGTTATAACAAGGTAGGCGCTATCTTTTCGTTTTTTTTAATTTCTTTTTTGTAAATAACCGATTATGAGCACTATTTATATAGTGCCTGATGAATGCATAGGCAACGATTAACGCCAATACTGATAATATGATTAATTCGCTCATTTTTTTAATATCGGTAGAGTGTCAAGTGTATAGGTAGGGTAGATATACCCCTGTATTCCTTCTATGCCGCAGTTTTTTAACAGATAATATTCTGAGTGGGTTTGCACTCCTTCAATAATGATGCCATGACAGTATTTTTTAATGTTTTCCACTAGTACGGATAATGTATAGACTTTTCGGCTTCTTATCATTTCCCAGTAGAAAATCTTATCCAACTTAACATAGTCAAAGGTTGATTGACTGACGGCGTAAATATTGGAATTTCCGCTGCCGAAGCCTTCCAGCCAAAGCGGGTAGCGCTCATAGAGCGTTGCAAGTAATGGATTGCGTTTCCCGTCATTGAGATTAGGAAAACTTTCACCTATCTCCAGGCAAATAAAGGGTAAGTGGTCTGTCAAGTTTCTGGCTTCCCGATCCTGGGATAAAAACATCGCCATGGTGAAATCGATGTTTATCGATAAACGTATATTATTTTCAATAAAGTAACGTTGTTTTTGGGTGATAGATTCCAATTGGTCCATAAGTAACGCTTGTTTTTCAGCGCGACTCATTTGCTGAATGCGTTTTTCCGAGCATGGCCCCTCATCGTTAAATCGGGTAAGCAGCTCCATTGCGAATATCCGATTCTGACAACTGTAAATCGGTTCTATAACATAGTGCCGCCTAGCGCATGATATTGAATTAGCAGTCATCGCGATTCCCTGGGGTGGCCAGTTTCGACCATTATTGATCGATCTATAAAACTGATCAATATAAATATATTTACCTGTAAAACTGATTGATTTTCCGATCGATTTTAGCTGTTTGATAGGTCAATCCTTTGATCGGGCTAGAAAAAAAAGATCGCCGTGAATTTGCAAAGAATGGACAAAAAAATTGAATAAAAAAGTATTATTCCGCTGGCCGCAAGCAAGCCTGGTGACTTGCTTCACAGTTTTTTGGAAGGTTTAGAGATATTTTTCACTACCATTCATATTCAGCAACATTCAATTTTTTGCAAGTTGAATCACCTACTGTATGTAGTACTTTCAGTTATTTCCTATGCGCTTATACAGAATGTGATGTATCGATTATCGATTTTTATATAACAATGAATTGTTGACGCGCGCTTATGGCGGATTTTGCGCCCGGCCGTTTCAATGGCCAGGTGATTGGGGGTTTAGTGATTTGTTGGCGGAGACATTGCAACAATTATGCCCATTTAAGCGGGGTGCTTACGATTTTATTTATTCGATTTTCTTATTTTATATTAGCCGTCAATGCGCGAGGTTTATGTCGATCCCGGTGAAAAACGTGGCTATTCCTTGGCGTGCGCATTCTGATTGTTTTCCAAAATGGATATCGCGGTCATCATGCCTTCCCGGTCTTCTTTTTTTCCCATTGCGCTGAGTTGCACATACATTAAATCGAGTAGCGTTCTGGCATTGATTGGACGCTCTTGTTGGCAAACCGAGATTACGGCCTGGCCGATAATTCGCTCGACGCGTGAACGTTGCGCCGGATACCAGGATAAATTATGAATATTCATTGAAGCTCTCCGACTTTTCTAATTGGTCATCATAACATCATTTGCCGCCGACCGCGGAAATGATGCCGACGATGGTGAATGACGGGAAAAAGGATATCGGGAGAGAAAGTGATGTTTATCATCAGCATGAGTGGATTTCGCGTCTTTTCTATCCGGCGTTCTAAATAAATTTAACCTAAGGTTGTTTCTCCTCACGGCGCTTTTTGAACTTGTCAGAAATAAAGTCTTGCTATAAAAATTCATTCGTGCGTTAATGAGTCATCGGCCTGGAATACAGACCTATTTATGAAAGACATTGTAATTAAGCGGTTCCTAGTTCAAGCGATGCACCCAGTCTCTTATCCGACGAATTTCCTTCTTATAAGTGCCCATAAGTAATCACTGTGACAGACCATCTCCGCCCTATAGTGGCTATCTAAATATATAAAGGAAATTTTCTATGTCTAATAAAATGACTGGATTGGTAAAATGGTTTGACGCTGGCAAAGGTTTTGGTTTCATCACCCCGACTGACGGCAGCAAAGATGTTTTCGTTCACTTCTCCGCCATTCAAGGCCAGGGTAACGATTACAAAAGCCTGGACGAAGGCCAGAAGGTTGAGTTCAGCGTTGAAAGCGGCCAGAAAGGCCCATCAGCAGTTAATGTCAGCGTAATCTAAAGGTCTTCGGCCGATGATGATGGCTCCGGCGTTCTTCGTCTGCGTTTAACTCTCATCGCTGAAAATACCTGATTATGCATAAGCCCCGCAGAGATTCTGAGGGGCTTAATTATTTCTATCGTTACTACTCCTCTCCCTGTAATGAATCGGGTATGATGTCCGGCACGGTTACCGACGGCCGGTAGGATTCGTTCACTTCTTTTGACCCCCTCCATAACCAGCCCTCCCTGCCTGTTTTTAGCTCGGGGATTAAGACGGTTAAATCGAATTTCGTACAGCATGGCAACTATATACGATAAGCAGTGTCACAGTTGTTGTAGCGCGACGGAGCGATGCTTTATGCGATACGCACTATGGTCACTGACAGACGAGTCTCATGAAAATTAAACAAAAATTTACCCGATCGTTACTCCATCCGCGTTACTGGTTCACCTGGTTTGGTTTAGGCGTTCTATTCCTGTTGGTTCAACTGCCTTATCCGTTACTGATGAAAATCGGCAGTAGCGCCGGCCGTTTTTCCCGACTTTTTCTAAAACGCAGGGTGTCCATCGCCCGGCGTAATCTTGAACTGTGTTTTCCCAATATCTCAGTTGAAGAGCGAGAGGCGATGATCGTCAATAACTTCTCTTCACTGGGGATGGCGCTGGTGGAAACGGGGATGGCCTGGTTTTGGTCGGATCGCCGCGTTCGCCACTGGTTTGATGTATCGGGACTGGATAATTTGCAGCAGGCGTGTGCCAAAGGGCAGGGCGTGATGGCGATTGGCATTCACTTTATGTCGCTGGAGCTGGGCGGCAGGGCGATGGGGCTGTGTCAGCCGATGATGGCGATGTACCGTCCCCACAACAATAAAGTGATGGAGTTGGTGCAAACCTGGGGCCGCTCGCGTTCCAACAAGGCGATGATCGAGCGTCGGGATCTGCGCGGCATGGTGCATGCGCTGAAACGCGGAGAGGTGGTATGGTTTGCTCCCGATCAGGACTATGGTCCGAAAGGCAGCATTTTCGCCCCGTTCTTTGCCGTGAAAAATGCGGCGACCACCAGCGGCACCTTTACGATTGCCCGCCTGGCGAAGCCGTCAATGATCACCATCGTCTTAATCCGTAAGCCGCGGGCTTCCGGGTATAAGCTGGTGATTCAGCCTGAATTACAGGATTACCCCTACCACGACGAGCATGAAGCCGCCTGCTATATGAATAAGGTGGTGGAAAAAGAGATCATGCGCGCACCTGAGCAATACCTTTGGCTGCATCGCCGCTTTAAAACGCGACCGAGCGGGGAAGTCTCGCTATATGCCTGATCGGAATAATGATTTTGTTGGGTAAAGTTTGAAATGCGCGTCGAACGGTCAAATTTTTCTTCTTCTATTCCCTTCCTGCCGTTTTGATTTCGTCGCTCAGTTACTCAACCATCTAAAATGGCTGCCCGCGGGCAGCCATTTTACGCTGAGCGGATAATGGCGCGCGGTAAACCTCATTTCGCCGTTGGCGATAGGTAAATAGTCTTGCTGATCAGTTGAAATGGACGCCGGGGAAGCAGGATAATCAAAGGCTTCGAATAATTCGGCAAAACTTTGCTTTTTTGCAGCGAACGGGGTAATCGTTTGCGTGCATAATCTCGGGGTTCAGGGTGTGTCGGCGGTACTGACGCATACTCAGCGCAAGACTGGGCGAACAGCCTACGATTTACCTTAATAATAATGGCATTTCAGGGGATAACAGCATGTCAAATACCACTCGTCAGGCTGATGATGCGGCACGTCCGCATGGCGCGCTTGATGCATTTTTTAAAATAACCCAGCGTGGCAGCAACGTCCGTCAGGAAGTCCTGGCCGGGCTAACCACATTTCTGGCCATGGTCTACTCGGTGATTGTCGTTCCGGGCATGTTGGGCAAGGCGGGCTTTCCGCCGGCAGCCGTCTTCGTCGCAACCTGTCTGGTCGCCGGATTGGGTTCACTGCTGATGGGGCTGTGGGCGAACCTGCCGATGGCTATCGGTTGTGCGATTTCTCTGACCGCCTTCACGGCATTTAGTCTGGTATTGGGTCAGCAGATTAGCATTCCGGTGGCGTTGGGGGCGATTTTCCTGATGGGGGTTTTGTTCACCCTCATTTCCGCCACCGGGATCCGTACCTGGATCCTGCGCAATCTCCCGCTTGGGGTGGCGCACGGCACCGGAATCGGTATCGGTTTGTTTTTACTGATTATTGCCGCCAACGGCATCGGTCTGGTGATTAAAAACCCGATTGATGGTTTGCCGGTGGCGCTGGGCGACTTTACTTCTTTCCCGGTTATCATGGCGTTGCTGGGGTTGGCGGCCACCATCGGGTTGGAAAAGCGTCGCGTTCCGGGCGGCATTTTGCTGGTGATCGTCGCCATTTCCATTCTCGGTCTGATCTTCGATCCGAATGTGAAATATCAGGGCTGGTTTGCCTGGCCGAGTCTGAGCGACGAAAACGGCACTTCTCTGATTTTCAGTCTGGATATTCTGGGCGCGTTGCAGCCGGTCGTGCTGCCCAGCGTGTTGGCGCTGGTGATGACGGCGGTATTTGATGCGACCGGCACGATCCGCGCGGTTGCCGGTCAGGCTAATCTGCTGGATAAAGACGGACAAATCGTCAATGGCGGCAAGGCCCTGACGTCCGACTCCGTCAGCAGCATTGTTTCCAGTCTGGTCGGAACATCGCCGGCGGCGGTCTATATCGAATCCGCCGCGGGTACGGCCGCCGGCGGTAAAACCGGTCTGACCGCAACCGTCGTCGGCGTACTGTTCCTGCTGATTCTGTTCCTGTCCCCATTGTCTTATCTGGTACCCGGCTATGCGACGGCGCCGGCGCTGATGTATGTCGGTTTGCTGATGCTGGGCAATGTGACGAAACTGAATTTTGACGATTTCGTCGATGCGATGTCAGGTCTGGTTTGTGCGGTGTTTATCGTGCTGACCTGCAACATCGTGACCGGCATTATGCTGGGATTCGGTTCGCTGGTGCTGGGGCGCGTTTTCTCCGGCGAATGGCGCAAGCTGAATATCGGCACCGTGCTTATCGCGATTGCGCTGGTGGTGTTCTACGCCGGCGGCTGGGCGCTGTAAGCCGCTTCGAATCCGGGGGGCGGCGCTCCCCGGACGTCTGCCATATCCCGTCTGCGGTTATCGCCGCGTCTCCTCCCGTCCGAACGCTTTGCCGGCGTACTTTAACGCCGCGTTGGGCGCGCGTTTTCCCCCAGGTTCATCATCTTTTTATGGCGCGCGGCGCTTCCATTGGTTATCAGTTGAAGTTGGCTATGGGAAAATACGAAAAATATAAAATTTTCCTCTCAGACGTTCATTTTAGTGACAGAATAGATACGTTAAATATTCAGTAGCGTCTCATGGGACTGGCGGCGGTTAAGCGTTTTCCCATCAGGACGATTTCACTTGCCGTTTGGGCGCTGTCCGCGTCCAAACTGGCTGCCAATAACGCCCGCTGGGCTGGGATAGGCCTTAAGCCGATTTTTAATGTTGCAGGAGAGAGTCTAAGGAAAGCATGGAAATCTTTTTTACTATTCTTATTTTGACCTTGGTGGTTTCTCTATCAGGGGTGGTTACCCGAATTCTACCTTTTCAGATACCTCTCCCATTAATGCAGATTGCCGTCGGCGCCATCCTTGCCGTACCGCAGTTTGGTTTGCACGTTGATTTCAATCCCGAGCTGTTTATGGTGCTGTTTATTCCGCCGCTGCTGTTTGCCGACGGCTGGAAGACGCCGACGCGTGAATTTCTCAAGCACGGGCGCGAGATTATTAGCCTGGCGCTGATTTTGGTATTGATTACCGTGGTGGGGGTGGGGTACTTCATCTACTGGATGGTACCCGGCATGCCGCTGATTGCCGCTTTCGCGCTGGCTGCCGTGTTGTCGCCCACCGACGCCGTGGCGCTTTCCGGTATTGTCGGCGAGGATCGTATCCCGAAGAAACTGATGGGGATCCTACAGGGCGAAGCATTAATGAACGATGCATCCGGTCTGGTGTCGCTGAAGTTCGCCGTCGCCGTCGCCATGGGCACCATGGTGTTCAGCGTTTCCGGCGCCACGCTGGCGTTTATTAAAGTCGCATTGGGCGGGTTGCTGGCCGGCGTGGCGGTGACCTGGCTGTACAGTAAATCATTGCGCATTATCAGCCGCTGGAGCGGCAATGACGCCGCAACGCAAATCGTGTTGCTGCTGCTGTTGCCTTTCGCCGCCTATCTGATCGCCGAGCACATCGGCGTTTCCGGCATTCTGGCGGCGGTCGCCTCCGGGATGACCATCGGCCAGTCCGGCATCATCCGCAATGCGCCATTGACGATGCGGCTGCGAGCGAACAGCGTCTGGTCGATGCTGGAGTTTGTGTTTAACGGCATGGTGTTCATCATGCTGGGTTTACAGTTGCCGGGCATTCTGGATACCTCCATCACCCAGGCGGAGCTGGATCCGACGGTGGAAACCTGGATGCTGTTTACCGATATCGTGGTCATTTACGCGGCGCTGTTATTTCTGCGTTTTGGCTGGCTCTGGATGATGAAAAGATACAGTCTGCATATCCGGAAAAAGAAACCAATGGTATTCGCCGAATTCACGACGCGCGAATTATGGATATCCTCTTTCGCCGGCGTACGCGGCGCCATCACGCTGGCCGGCGTGCTTTCCATTCCTTTATTGCTGACCGACGGCACGGCTTTCCCGTCACGCTATCAACTGGTGTTCATCGCCACGGGCGTCATCCTGTTTTCTCTGCTGTGCGGCGTATTGGCGCTGCCGCTGCTATTGCGCGGGATTGTGGTGGCGGATAAAGCGGTCTACCTCAAAGAGGAAAGGATGGCGCGCAGCGCCGCGGCCGAAGCGGCGATTACCAGTCTGCATAAGATGGAGGAGCGTCTGGCCGCCGATCGTGAAGAAAATATTGACGAGCAGGTACTGAAAGAGGTCAGCGCCCGGGTGGTCGGCAACTTACGTCGGCAGGTGGCGGGGCAGAGCGATATCGAACACAGCCTGATGATTGAGAATCTGGAGCGCCGTTTTCGGCTGACGGCGCTGAATTCAGAGCGCGCCGAGCTATATCATCTCCGCGCCACTCAGCAAATCAGCAACGAAACGCTGCAAAAAATGTTGCGGGAGCTGGATCTGCTGGAGGCGGTGCTGAGCGAGAACGAGTAAATAAGGCGGATCGTCACGTCCGCCGTCCGCTGTTTTTTTCTTTCCCGATCGTCCCCATCGCTTTGGCGGTGGGGCTCTTTGCTCAATCCTTACATTCAAAACGCCCTGTTCGATTGTAAATGTCTTGTCACTAAATGATAATGATTGTTATTATCTGGCTAATAATACGAAGATGATACTTTCAGCCCCTGCCGTTTGCGGCTGGCGTGGGGAAATATCGCGGCTTGTTATGGCCGACTGAAATAATAAATGGGTATTACCCATAATTAAAATATGTGAATAGCGACGTTTAGCAGGGGAAAAAAATGCGTGTACTGGTGGTTGATGACGATTCCGTATTGTGCCATTGGTTAGGGTCTAAATTACATTCACATGGCCATTCCTGCCGTATGGTTCACGATGGCGCGCATGCCTTAAAAGCAATAAAAGATGAAGTCTATGATGTCGTGCTGCTGGATAGAATGCTGCCGATTATGGACGGCTTTACCGTATTGCGTGAATTACAGGGGTCGCGTCACCCGCCGATTATGTTGCTTTCCGCATTGGACAGAGATGTCGATCGGGTGATGGGATTAGAACTGGGCGCGGAAGATTATCTTGGCAAACCGTTTAATTTTAATGAATTAAGGTTGCGTCTCGATATTATGGCGCGGCGCGGCAAACGTCATGCGGATAATGCCGCTGTTCTGACGTTTGAAGATTTGCAGCTTGACCGCCTGCAACGGGTCGCCTGGCGCGGCGGTCAGCGTATCGAACTGACCGATAAAGAAATTAAGTTATTGATTATATTAATGGAAAATCCCGGTCAGGCCATTACCCGCACCATGCTGCTGGAGCGGGTCTGGGGCTATCATTTTGATCCGCAGACCAATTTAATTGATGTGCATATGTCGAAACTGCGGGCAAAAATCGATAAGGGTTTCCCGCGGCCATTAATTAAAACCCTGAGGGCGATGGGGTATGCATTAGGTTCTGTTGATAAGGATAGAACGGATGTCGGCAGCTACACTGAATAAAATAAAAATAAAGAAGCTGGGTCTGCGCTGGCAAATAAAAATAAAACACTGGCAGTTAGTCGGGGCAAGCCAATACCCTGGCTTTGTCTGTACGGCTAATTTCAGGCAAGCGATAACCATTGTTTTTTTATTCTTATTAATGATGCTGATGAGTATTATCGGCTTCAGTTCACTCAGTGAAACCTTAATCCGCACGCATGTCCGCGAAGTTATTCTGGGCAATATTTATGATTATTCCGCGCAGTCGCGTTTAACCGACGCCGACAGCCTGATTGCGCAGCTTCGTCAGGATAATTTGGCCGGCAATGATGAATTGCCGCTATTTCTGGTGATGGATAAAAGCGGCGATATCCTCTATAACAACCATCCGCTGAAAAATCCGCACAGCACCCGCTGCAAGATGGACGTCGCATGCCTGAAAGATATCCTTTCCAGTAAAAACGACCCTAATCTGATCGGCCTGTCCGTCATGTTGAATGACGGCGGCGTGTTATTTACCGCCTATAATATCCGGCCAATGCTGGAGCGGGTCAGGACGATCCCGCTGGTGGCCGGCGCCGGACTGTTCGTCGTGCTGTTGTTCTGTCTGTTGGTCAGCCGGCATTTCAGCCTGCGAAGTTTACGCAGCGTGGAGCAGATCCGTTCGGCTTTGCATCGTTACAGCACCGGCGAACAGCAGGTCAGAATGCCGCTCTCCCCCTATGGCGATGACTTCGACAGCCTGAGCGCGGATATCAACCAGAACCTGGAGCGCATTGAACGCCTGATGGAGCAGGTGCGCAGCACCTCCAGCCATATCGCCCACGAGCTGCGCACGCCGCTAACCCACCTGCAAAACCGGTTATTCAACCTGACCGAGCGCGCCGGTCTGGATGCCGATATCCGCGACGAATTGAACCTGGCGGTGGGCGAGGTTCATAACGTTCTCGGACTGTTCCGCACGGTGATGCGGATTGGGGAAATTGAGAGCGGGCGCTGTATCCATCAGTTCGAACAGATTGAAGCGCGGCAACTGCTGGAAGACGTTATCGAATACTATCAGCCGCTGGCGGAAGAGCGCGGCTGTCGTTTTCTGATAGAGATTAAGGCCGGCATCCAGCTGTTTGCCGATCGGGCGCTGTTGTTCCAGGCGCTGGCCAACCTGGTGGAAAATGCGCTGAAGTATGCCGCGCAGGGCAAAGAGATCACCCTGGGGGTGAAGCTCTATCAGGGCTGGATCGCGCTGAGCGTCGCCGACCGGGGGCCGGGTATTCCGGCGGTGCAGCATCAGAAGGCGCTCCAGCGTTTTCAGCGGCTGGAGGCCAAGCCGCAGCAGTCCGGTTATGGGCTGGGCCTGTCATTGGTGAAAGCGATCACCGACCTACACGGCGGCACACTCTGTCTTGAGTCTGCTAATCCGGGATTGACGGTCTATTTATGCCTCAAGCGTTGTTAAATTCGTATTATTCCCCGGTAAAAAACCGCGAATTCATTAACATTGCACTTGCTGTGACTTTATGTTAACCATTGATTTATATGATTAATCTTTCGCGTTAAAAGATTAATTAATATTAATGTTCTGCTTCTTGTCGTTCTTGATAATAAGTCTCATTATTAGCCCTGTTAGCATCATGGCCCCCGTTAATCGCCATGATTCCTTTGGCAGCGGATAAGAGACCTTCCCCATGAATAATATGAAAACCAAACTGCGCGCTTTCCTGCGCGATGAAAGCGGTGTGACGGCAATCGAATACGGCATTCTGGCGGCGGCGATGGCGGCGGCGATCGGCGCTATTTTCGGCAGCGACGGTATTTTTGTGCAGGCGCTGAATGAGAAATTCCGTGAAATCGCCGATCAGATCACCGGCGCCGGCACCAGCAGCTCCGCGTCGGGAACGGCGAAATAAGTTCAGTGGCCGCGTCTTACACGCACTGGCTGCAAACGGCATTGCTGGCCGGATGTCTGTTGTGGTGCGTCTGTAGCGACTTGCTGGCGCGCAAGATCCCTAATCAGGCGATAGTGATCTTACTGGCGGGCTGGCTGGCTTTCAGCGCGCTGGACGTTCTGCAATCCGGCGCGTTCGACAAGCCGAAGCTACAGCTTGCGCTGTGGGCGTTGCCGGGCGCGGCGGTGGTGCTGATTGTCGGTTTCCTGCTTTTTCTCACCGGCAGGCTCGGCGCCGGCGACGTCAAGCTGATGAGCGTTTTATGCCTATGGGTGGGGCATGGACATCAGATCGTCTTTGTCATGATCACCGCACTGGCCGGCGGCGTGCTGGCGCTGGGGTTGCCTTTACTCAATACCGTACCGACCGCGGTTGCGATGGGGATTCAGATAACCAACCGGATGTTTAAAAGCCGGTTACCCATGCCGCCCGCGTTGCCGGCCAATCTGTCGCAGGGCATCCCTTACGGGCTGGCGATTGCATTCGGTGCGACGTACGTCCTGATTTTTCCCTTGTTTTAATTCTGTCGCTGTTGTTAAGACGCGCACGGCTTAGGTAGGCAAATTGAATGAAAGTTAACTCTACATACGTACTGTCAGGGGCGTTGATCCTGGCAGGGATTGTGGCGCTGATGGTGCGCAGTCATTTGTCATCCCCTCCGCCGGCGGCGCCGATCGCGGCAAAAGCGCCGGAACAGGCCGCGGTGCTGGTGGCCGCCAAAGATCTCCATCCCGGTGATTTCCTTGATTCATCCTCGCTGCGCTGGCAGGTCACTACAGAGCCGGTTTCACGCACGTTCAATTTTATCCGCGGCAAAGACAGCCAAACGCTATTGCTGGGCGCCACGCTGCGCGAGACGGTTGCCGAGGGAACGCCGTTAACCAGCAATGTGGTGGTCAAGCCGAATGAACCGGGTTTTGTCGCCGCGGTATTGCGTAAAGGCATGCGCGCCATCTCGATTCCTACCAATGCGGTAGCCAGCAACGCGGGTCTGGTGGCGGCCGGCGACCGGGTAGACATCATCCTCAGCCTGAAAAAAGACGACCAGCCGGGCCAGCCGGCGAGCAGTACGCAAACGGTCGCGTTACCGCTGCTGGCGTCGCAAACCATCGTGCGCGATTTGCGTGTTCTGGCGCTGAATAATCAAACCGATACCGACGTTCGTCCCCGGCAGGATGTGGTGCTGGAAGACAGCGCTGAAGAGACGTCGGGCCGCAGCCGCGCAAACGCCGGCAACAACCGGCCGCGCGCGGTGAGCTACCAAACGGTCACGGTGGAGGTCACGCCGGAACAGGCCGAGGTGCTGGCGGTGGCGAAAGAGGTCGGCATGCTGCATCTGGCTTTACGCAGCTCGACGCCGGACGAACAGGACGATCGCCGCCAGGATACGGCGCCGCGGGTCACGACGCTCTCGCAAAGCACCAGCATCTATAACGGCCTCTCCGGCGACGGTCATCAGGTTAAGGTCTACCGCGGGGCTGAGAAAGATGTACTGACGTTTCCATCCCGATAGCACGAATCGCCAGCCTGTGAATAACCAGAAGGTTGCGCCTGGAAAAAATGAAGCCCTTACGGAAATTAAGTAAATGACGATGTTTTCCTTATTTTTGAAAACGAATTTTTTGCGCATGCAGGATAAACGCTCCGGCGCCGTGATTGCCGCGCAGCCCGTCCCGCCGTCTGTTCACGGCCGGATCGCCCGCCTGTTCATCTCAACCGTGCTGGCGATGGCGTCGCTGCCCGTCACGACGTTCGCCGCGGGGATTTCTGAAGTCGCGGAAACCAACGTGGTTCACATGACGGTGCATCAGGGGCGTTTATTACAACTTGAGGCGTTGCCTGACAGCGTGCTGGTAGCCGATCCGAACATCGCCAGTTTCGAACTGCCTTCGCCGGGCAACCTGTTTATTTATGCCAAGAGTGTCGGCACCACCACCCTGTATGCCATGGATGAAAACGGCAATGTCATTAATGCGATCCGCATCGTTTCCGAACACGATCTGAAAGCCCTGGCCGAACGCATGAAGCGGGAGTTCCCCGGCGCGGATATCCAACTGGAAGCCGGCATCCCCAGCGGCGTCATTGTGCGCGGCAGCGTCGATACGCCGCAGGATGCCAAGCGGGTCATCGATAGCGTGCAGGCTTATATCGTCGCTTCTTCTTCATCCTCATCCTCTGCCGGCGGCGCGGGGGGAGGCGGCGGCGGCGGCGGCGGACAAGGGTTGCCCGGCAGCAGCGAAACCTCCGGCAAAGTCATCAATCAGTTGAAGATCAAAACGCCTTCGCAAATCAATATTCGCGTTCGGGTCGTGGAAGTCTCCCGCAACCTGACGCATGAGCTGGGCTTCAACTGGGAAGCATCGCTTAACCGGGGCAGCGCCAACTTCGGTCTGGGTACCGGGACGCTAAGCGGCTTTTTTGATTCCAGCACCGGCGCGTTTACCGGCGCCGACGGCAGCAGCTTCTTCGGCGCCAATGTCGGCGGCGGCGAAGGCTCGCTCAGCGGATTGCTGTCCGCGATGAACAAACAGGGCATGGCTTCCGTGCTGGCGGAGCCTAACCTGACGGCGATGTCCGGCGAAACCGCCGCTTTCGCCGCCGGCGGCGAAGTGCCGGTGGTCATCATTACCAATAACAACGTCAATATCGATTACAAAGCCTACGGCGTGATCCTGCGCATGACGCCGACCCTGCTGTCCGCCAACCGCATCAGCCTGCATATTGCGCCGGAAGTCAGCGAGCTGACCTCGGTAGGCTCGGTGACGCTGGATGGCGGCTCGACCATTCCGGCGCTGACCGTGCGCCGCGCCGACACCACGGTGGAGCTGGCCAGCGGGCAGAGCTTCGCGCTGGCGGGGATGTTGCGCAGTTCCAACAGTCAGACGGTGACCGGCGTGCCGGGGCTGAGCAGTATTCCGGTGATTGGCCGCGCCTTTGAAAATGAATCATCAAGTCATGAAGAAACCGAACTGGTGATCATCGCCACCGCCTATGTGGTGGAGCCGGTGAACGCCGGCGATCTTCAGATGCCGGGGCAGGGCGTCAAAACGCTCGACTCCGTGATGCCGAGCTATGGCGCGGTGGGCTACCTCTACTGAACCTGATGATGAAACGGTGAAAAAATGAATAACCAGAATAACGCAATGAAATCGTCAGCCAATCCGCTCTGTCGCCTGACGCTGTGCGCCGTCTGTTTATTGCTGGCGGCCTGCGGCGACAGGTCGATGAACGACCAGCGTATGCAGCGTTATGCGCAACCGGCGCTGACGCCGATTGAGGTGCGTCCCTCCTCGCTGGCGGTCACGCTACAGGTGGCGGCGAACGGGCGCGGCTTTACCCCGGAATCGCTCAGGCAGCTCAACGTCATGCTGAAAGACCAGGGGCGGCTATCCAAACAAACGCTGACGCTGATCCCCCGCAGCGCGCGCGGCGAGCAAATGGCCGGGCGGCTGGCCGGCGTGCTGAAAAACGCCGGCGCCGAGCCGCAAAAGGTGAAGCTGATGCGGGTGTCTTCCGCCGGCGGCCAGTCCGGCGATCTGGAGGTGATTTCCGAAGCGCTGGCGGTAAAAACCAGCCGCTGTCAGGTGAACGATCCCGACCTGCTGATGGTGAAACCGTTTGAAGGCGTGGGCTATCTGGGCTGCGCGACGCAAAACAATCTGGCGATGATGGTGGCGGAGCCCCGCGATTTGATTCAGGCGAAAACGCTGGATGACGCGGACGGCGTGGCGGCGGTCAACAGCATCGAACGTTATCAGGCCGATGATGTGAAAGAGCTCATCGATATTAACTTTGATGAAGATTAAGGGAGCGGCGAGCCATGAGTGAAATGACCCTGGTTGACGGCGAAGAGCCGAGCGCGCCGCTGGCGGCGTTTGTCCGTGCCGGTGATGACGTCGCCGACCTGTGCGACCAGTTCACGCGCCTGAAACAGCAGCATGTTCCGGTGATGGCGGGGGGGATTGCCGCCGCGCGCGCCTGGTGCGAACAGAATGTTCCGCCGCAGATTTTGCTGGTGGATTTGGAAGACACGCATTGGCCGTTGCCTGAACTGGAGGCATTGCTCGGCATCTGCGGCCCCGCGACGCAGGTGATCGCCACGGGGAAAGCGCAGGATGTCGCGCTGTATCGCGCCCTGCTGCAACTGGGCGTGGCGGACTACCTGCTCAAGCCGTTCACGCTGGATCTGCTGGCATCGACGCTGGCGAAATGCGAAGGCCGCCAGTCGGGGCCGGAATATGCCCGCATGGGACGCACCATCGCGGTGGTCGGCGCCAGCGGCGGCTGCGGCGGCAGTACGGTGGCCATGGGGCTGAGCCGGCTGCTGTCCGGCGAACGTCATTTGCCGGTGGCGCTGGTGGATTTCGATCGCCGCAACGGCGATCAACTGCTGTTGCAGGGACAAAACGCCGATGCCGGACTGGCCGCGGTGCTGGCAACGCAGGAGCTGGATACCCGTTTGTTGCAGCGCGCCATGCTGCGCATCGACTCGCGTTTGCATCTGCTGGCGCAGAAACCCGAACTGGGCGAATTAAGCCCGGTGGAGGTGGACAACGTGCTGAATCTCGGCGGCGCGCTGTGCCGCATGTTCAACCAGGTTATCTGGGATTTACCCAGCAGCTACCCGCCGGGGGCGCTGGATGTGCTCACCTATGCGGATTTACGCATCATCGTGACCGAACTGACGCTACAGGATGCCCGCAATATCCGGCGCGTGCTGCATGAAATCGGCGATGAAAGCGAGGGACAGCGCCTGCTGCTGGTGCATAACCAGAGCCGTTTCGCCGGCACATCGCCCCTGAGCCGCGAACAGTTCGAGCAGTTTACCGGGCGGAAGATCGATGCCGTGCTGCCGCATGCCGGTCATGCGCTGGCGCAAAGTCTGGCGCTGGGCGCGCTGAACCTGGCGGCCGCGCCGGCGTTTCAACAAGGGTTGCGCCAGCTCGCCGATCTGGCCTGCGGCGTGCGCGTTAAACCGGTGGAAAAACGCTGGTTTTCACGCTGGCTGAAACGGGCATGAAAATCATCGCCATGTTTTATCAAAGGGTTAACCGAACATGCTGATTCGTAAACATCTCCAGCAAAAAGGCGAAACGCAGAAAAATACGCCCCAACCCGCCGTCGCCAATGTGACCGAACTGAAAACGCGTCCGACGGCGGAAAACCGGGCGCAGCCCGCGGCGGGCAATGCGGGCGCATCCACGCCGGCGACGCGACAGGCGGATAGCCGTACCAGCCAACGGCGTTTGATCCGCGCGCAGCTCTACGATCAGATCGATGCCGGCAAGGCCGCCATGATGGGGCGCGATAACTTGCTGGTGCAGATCGAAAGCGTGATCCGCCACATTTGCGACGAGCAGCGTTTGCAGCTGTCCCGGCAGGAAGAAGAGACCATCGCCGGGGAAATGCTGGATGAAATGACCGGCATCGGCCCGATCCAGCCGCTGCTGGCCGACGATACGGTCAACGATATTCTGGTGAACGGCGCCGGGCAGGTGTTCGTCGAACGTTTCGGCAAGCTGGAACTGACGCCGATCACGTTTATTGACGAAGAACACGTCTTCAACACCGCGCAGCGCATCGCGGCGGCGGTCGGCCGCCGCATCGATGAAGCCAGCCCGATGGTCGACGCCCGCCTGCCGGACGGCAGTCGCGTCAACGTCATTACCTATCCGCTGGCGATCGACGGCACCACCATCTCTATTCGTAAATTTATGCGCCGCAACCTGTCGCTGGAAGCGCTGGCGGAAAGCCGCTGCATGTCGTACGCCATGGCCGACGTGCTGAATAAGGCGATGCAGGCGAAGATTAACGTGATTGTGTCGGGCGGGACGGGGGCCGGTAAAACCACGCTGCTCAACGCGCTGTCGCAAAAAATCGGCAGCGACGAACGCATTATCACCATTGAAGACGCCGCCGAACTGCAATTACAGCAAGAGCATGTGATTCGGCTGGAAACCCGCCCGATCAGCGCCGAAGGCACCGGCCGGGTCGATCAGCGCGATCTGGTGCGTAACGCCCTGCGTATGCGTCCTGACCGCATCATCCTCGGCGAAGTGCGCGGCGGCGAAAGTTTCGACATGTTGCAGGCGATGAACACCGGCCACGACGGCTCGCTCTGTACCGTTCACGCCAATACCTCGCGTGATTCGATCCAGCGTCTGGAAAATATGGTGATGATGGCCAACATGCAACTGCCGCTGATGGCGATCCGCCGGCAGATCGCCAGCGCCGTGCATTTGATCGTGCAGATCGAGCGGATGCGCGACGGCGTGCGCCGCGTGGTGTCGATCACCGAAGTCTGCGGTATGGAAAACGAAGTGATCCAGCTACAGGATCTGTTCACTTTCCAGATCCAGGGCAAGGACGCGCAGGGCATGCTGACCGGCGAATACGTTCAGCATATCCAGCGCCCGCAGTTCTACAGCGATAAAGCGCATTTGTTTGATGCGTGATGACGAACAGAGGAGACGCCGATGACCCCGTTACGCCTGAATCTGATCACGCTGTGCGTATTTTGCGGCGTCCTGCTGCTGTGCTTTGCCGTCTATCGCTGGCAAAGGGCGCGTCAGCGCCGCGAGCAGAGCGAACAGCGCTGGCGGCAGATTTTAGCGCAGGTGGAGCCGCAGCCGACGCAGCCGATCGCCGATTCCATTCTGCGCGATGAGATCAAAACGCCGTTGATGCAGGTGCCGGTGTTGGGGCGCTGGCTGGCCGGCATCTGGTCGCAGCTGGCGTTTATCGGCTGGAAAAAGAACCTGCGCCGGCGCGCGCTGATCCTGGCGGCGCCGAGCCTGCTGCTGGGCATGATGCTGGGTCAACGAACCCTGCTGCCGCTGACGTTGGGGCTGGTTTTCGCGCTGTTGCTGTTTGCCGGCGTCGGGACGCTGCTGTTTCGTTCCGCGCTGCAAAAGCACCTGAAAGCGCTGCGCGAAAGTCTGCCGGAGGCCATTGACGCCATCACCCGCAGCTGTCGGGCGGGGGTGCCGGTGGCGAATACGTTTGCGATGGTGGCGGAGCATTTGACCGGCCCGCTGGCCAATGAATTTAAAACCATCGATCACTGGCTGAAACTGGGGATCCCGCTGCGTCAGGTGATCCAGGCATCGGCGGGCAGAGTGCCGATGTCGGAGTACCGCTTTTTTGTCGTGATCCTGATTATCAACCAGGAAGCCGGCGGGCGGTTGGGGGAAACGCTGGAACGCCTGTCCGCCACCCTGCGCGCGCGCCGCGAGCTTCAGCTTAAAGTGCAGTCGAAAACGTCGGAAGCGCGGGCGTCCGCCAAGATTGTGGCGGCGCTGTTTCCCTGCTGTCTGGCCTATCTGTATATGCGTTCCCCCGCTGATTTCAACTTCTTGTTTGCCGATCCGGTGGGAACCACGGTACTGATTTACGCCCTGTGCAGCGTCACGCTCGGCATGCTGGTGACGCACTTCATGGTCAGGCGGATCAGTTGACGTCGGGAGAGGAGCCAAGATGACCGGATTGATCGATCCCTTATTACTGCTGGCGCTGGGGCTGATTGGCGTCGGCGTATACCTCGTCGGTTTTCGCCCTCGTCAGCAACAGCATAAACAGCTGGCGGAGCGGATGCGCGCGCATTTGCCCGACGCCTCGGTCGAGTCGTCCGCGCCGGATATGAATATTCTGCGCGGTCAGGGAAAGGAGATGGCGCCGTGGCTGGAAACACTGCTGCTGCCGGCGGCGGCGCAGGGCGAGCGGCTGGCCGGAGCGGAGAAAGATCGGCGTAACCTGCGCCGTCTGTTGGATCTGGCCGGTTTCCGCCGCTACGAAGCGGTGGGCTGGCTGGTGATGGGCAAACTGTCGACCGGCGCGCTGTGCGCTTTGGCGCTGGTGTGGGGCTGGCTGCCGGCCGCCGATCGGATGAGCCTGACGGGCGTCGCCGCCGGCCTGATCGGTTTTTTTGTCGGCGCGCTGCTGCCGGAGTGGTGGCTGAAATTGCGCGCCGCCAGCCGGGGCGAAAAACTGGCGCGGGCGGTGCCGGACGCGCTGGATTTGATGGTGGTCTGCGCCGAGGCCGGGTTGCCGATTGGCCGGGTATTGCAGGTGGTGTCGAAAGAGTTGGGGCTGTCGTCGCCGGAAATGGCCGATGAGCTGCACTACACCGCCGCTGAATTGCAGATCCTCTCCGATCGCACCCTGGCCATGATGCATCTGGCGGAAAGAACCCGCGTGGCGGAAATCGAAAGCATGGTCGCCACGCTGATTCAGGCGGAACGCTACGGCACGCCGTTATCGCAGGCGTTGCGCACCATCGCCGACGAGAGCCGCAAGACGCTGATCCTGGGGCTGGAAGAGAAAGCGGGCAAATTGCCGGCGCAGCTTAGCGTGCCGTTGATGGCGCTGATTCTGCCGCCGATCGTCGCCATCATGGCGTCGCCGGCGCTGGTGCGGGTGATTCGGCTGCTGACGCAGTAGCCGCGACGGAATTCGTTATCCCCATGCAGGCGGGGATGTTACAGCAGAAAGAGAGTACTGAGGGAAGGCGAACATGGTTGGTCTGGTGAAAAAAATGGCGACCGGATGGCAGGGGATGGGACGTTTGGGTCTGGTGCTGCTGTTGGGCGCGCTACTGGCGGGCTGCGGCAGCAGCGCCATGAAGATTAAAGGCACCAAAGACGAAGGGCTGCGGCTGGCCCGTTTACTGCGCGATCAGGGGCGCATGGAAGCGGCGACGGAAGTGTATGCCCGGATCGATACGCGCGGAGAACTCAAAGGCGCCGAACTGCTGGAGTACGCCAGCGTGGCGTCGTCGGTGCGCTCCCCCCAGCAAACGCTGGCGCTGTACGGCCGCGCCCGGCAGTCGCTGGGCGGCGATAGCGACAAGCTGAAGCCGCAGGAAGCGCTGGCGGTTTGTCTGGGGATGGGGCGCGCGCAGTTGGCGCTGGGACGCAATGCGATGGCGCAGAAAGATTTCGCCTGCGCGCTGCAAGCGCAGCCGGACAATGCGAGCGCGCTCAACGGCATGGGAGTGGTGATGGATGCGGCCGGCAAACACGCCGAAGCGCGTCAACTGTTCGAAAAAGCGTTGCAGGTCAATCCGGCGGATGTGGCGGCCATCAACAATCTGGCGCTTTCCTGGCTGGCAAGCGGGGATGCGGAGAAAGCCATCGGTTTACTGCGCTCCGTCGACAGCGGCAACCCGACCGGCAAACTGAATCTGGCGCTGGCTTATCTCTACAACGATCGGCGGGAAGAGGCGCGCGCCGCGTTGGCGACCATCGCCCAGCCGCAGCGCATCGACGGACTGATGGAGACGCTGAGCCAGCGCGTGGCGCAGATGCGTCAGGATACCCGCCGCGGCGAAACCCTGCTGCTGTCCAGCCGTCAGCCTTTGCAGCTTAGCAATCCGGAACGATGAAGATGTTTCGACGCAACGACCTGGATTGGCGCAGCACGCACGGCGTGATCGCCGTTGAAGTGGCATTCCTGGTGCCGGTGGTCTTGGTCGGCGTGATGATGCTGTTCGAACTGGCGCGTATCGGTCTGGTGATCGCCGTGGGCAGCGCGGCGCTGGACAAGGCGGTGCAGACATTTCGCCTCGACGATCTCGATACGATCAGCGCCGAACAGATGGAGGCGCGACTAAAAGAACGGATGATCGATTCGGCCTACGGCTACCTGCAAGGGGATGACCTGACCGTCAGCGTGCTGCATTTCGACAACCTGAGTCAGTTGGGCGGACTGGAGATCGCCTCGGATGAGGATCAGGACGACGCCCAGGATACCCTGCCGGTCTGGTCGGTCACGGTACAGATAAAAAAAGCGTTTTTGACGCCGTTGCCGGAAGTGCTGACGCTGGGCGATACCTTCCGCTATCAGTACAAACATGTTTTCGGTACGGAACTGCGTAATGAAGCGTAACCCTTTGGCCCGGCTGCGCCGTTTTTGCGCCGACCGGCTGGCTTCCGTCACGGTGGAAACGGCGCTGGCGCTGCCCATTGTGCTGGCGATCGGCACGCTATGTGCGGATATCTATACCGTCGGTCTGGAACGTGAACGGATGGAGCAGCGCGCCGGCGCCATCGTCGCGGTTCTCGGCTTACAGCAGGAACTGACGGCGGAGGGGTTGAAGGGTTTGCTGGATACGGTGTTGCCGCAGACAGGATTGGGGAATTATCAGTTGCTTATCAGTAATGTGCGCCAAACCGGCGCGGTGTACTGGCAGCTTGATCGCGGCAACGCGGACGGCATCTGCGGCGAGAATCTGGCCGCGTACGGCGAGGTTTATCCGGGGGAATTGCCGGAAAAGGATGAAGAGGACGGCAGCGAGAGCGTCGCGATGCTGGTGGTGGAGTTATGCCGTGAAGGCAAGGATATCTCGCTGCTGGGCGGACTGTCGCTGAGCAATCTGCTGCGCGTCGCGCAGGTAAACCGGACGGCGGGCGGCGTGATTGCGCTGGATAGCGCGCTGGGGCGCGAAGCGGGGCAGCCGGAAGAGGAGTATGCGGACGATGAAGAATAACACCGGCGGCCGTGGGCGGCGTTTAACGCGAGCGTTAAGGCTTTTCCTGCGCGACGATCGCGGCGCCGGCGCGGTGTTTTATGTGCTGGGAACCATGGCGCTGCTGGTGACCGCCGCGTTTATCGTCGACGCCACCACCGCGACAGGCGACGCGGCGCAAATCAAGCGCGCCACCGACGCCGCCGCGCTGGCGGTGGGACGGCAGGCGGTGGTCAGCGGCGATGAAAATAACGACTTCGATGACCAGCAGATGGCGGAACTGGCGTTCGACTATGTCAGGGCCAATCTGGGGCTGAACGCGCAGTTGGCCGAAGCGCTGTCGCGCGACAAGGTGAGCGTGCGCGAAGGGCGCAGCGATAATGACTATCCGACCTATACCGTCGCCGTCAGCTTTCGCACCGCGCCCGAACTGCTGCGGACCGGCGACGTCGAACAGACGATCTACTCCACCGCCGAGGTGCGGAACCGCTCGCTGGAAGTGGCGCTGGCGCTGCCGGTTACCGTCAGAGAGAGTTTCCAGCCGGCGGATTTGGATGTCCTGAAGCGGGTAGGGAAAAATTTTGCCGCAAATCTGATCGGCGGCAGCGACAACGCCTGGCTGGCGCTGGTGCCGTATGCGGTCGGCGTCAACGTTTATGACAACGCGGTTCCCAATCGCATTAGCCGCTGGATGGAATCGGGCGCGGAGAACGCCGACGGTCTGGTCGATTTCAAAGGCAATGCGGCGAGTTTTATCGATCGCCGGAAAATCCCCGATCGCATAGATAACCGCCTTTGCCTGTACCGGGGGATGGATGTCGGCGAAAATTTCCGCTGGGAGCAATCCCCGGCCAATGATTTCCGCATCGCTTTCTGGCACTACCCGAACAGCGACGATGACTCGATCGCCGGGATCAGCATCGATGCGCGCAAGTTTCAGTTCACCCCATACAACACCTATTCCCGAGGACAGGCGGTGAGCATAGCGGGAAATGATGAGTCCGGTCAGTTAGTGGTCTCGCCCGCCTGCCCGAAAACTCCGCTGTTGCCGTTGACCAATGAACTGACTGATATCGACGATCGGCTGGACGCGCTGCGCCAACAGCGAGTCAACACCCTCAGCAAGATCGATTTTGCCCTGGGCTGGAGCGCGATGGCGTTGTCGCCGGCGTTTCGCGGCGAAACGGGCTGGAATCTGCCGGATGACAGCCTGCCGAAAGATTTCGATGAAGGCCGCAATGAGCGGGTGAAGGCCATCGTCATGCTAATTCATTCCGGCAGTTACCAGAACGCATACGGCAACGAAACGCGATCATTTGTCGCCCGCCTGTGTTCCAGTTTCAAGGCGCGCGGGCTTGACGTCTACCTGATCGCCACCAATCCAAGCGGCAGTTATCAAAATGCCGTCAACAGCGATATTCGTGATGGGTTAACCAGTTGCTTTGCCAGCAATTTATCTCAGCTGTATTTATCAGGCGAGCGTTTTTCCGATGAAGAAGATGAAATTCAGGCGCGTCTGGACGCCATCGCCGCGGAATTGCATCAAAAGAGCGCCTTTGTACGATTGATCGAATAAACACGCCGACCTTACAACATACTTAGTTGCGGAAAACCACGATGACCACAAACAGATTAACGACTCGTTACCGCCAGGCCTGGGTGCTGGAACCCCGTATGATGTTTGACGCCGCCGCCGTCGCCACCGCCGCGGAGGTCGTCGCCGCCACCGACGTCGCGCCCGGCGTGACGGCCAGCGGCGTGGAAGCGACGGTCGCCATTGACGATGGTTCCACCACCGAAACGGTGGATCTGTTCAGCAATGTCACGGTATCGGCGGATCAAAACGGCGAAGAAATCAGCCAATTGATCATCACGGTCGACAGCAGCGGCGGCAATCAGGCGCTGGTGATCGATGGCACGCAGATTGCGCTGACGCCGGTTAGCGCGGAACAGGCGGTGAGTGAAAAAAATTATTCCTATACCGTGGCCGTCAACGAGGGCGTCACCACCATCACCCTGAATCTGGGGATTGTCAGTGAAACCTCAACCGCGGAGGTGGCGACGCTGATCGATAATATTTCCTATCGTTCGCTGGACAACAGCGTGCCGAGCGGCGATGTCACCGTGACGCTACAGAGCCTGAGCGATGCGGGCGGCGATGCCGCCGCGCTGGATATTCGCTCCACCGTGACCATCGACAGCCGCGTTAACGTCGCCCCGGTGCTGAGCGACGACGGCGCGCTGGAGCCGGCCGAGTCTTTCACCATCGACGATCTTGGCGATAATGTGACGGTGGTTTACGCCGGCGGCGGCGACTACGCCTACGCCGCCGGAGACGGCGTGTTGTCGGTATTTGCCGTCGACGACGCCGGCCGCCTGACGCTGGTCGGCACCCAGGCCGTGGCGGGGTTGGGCAGCGTCGCCGATATGGCGATCAGCGCCGACGACCAGTCGCTCTATCTGGTTAACGCCGGCAGCGGCGACGTCTATAGCGTCAGCCTGGCCGATGACGGTTCCCTGGGCGAGGTCGCCACCGTTTCGGCCGGCGACACCACGCGCAATATCGCCCTCTCTTCCGACGGCGCTTACGTCTATGTCACCTTGCAAAACAACGGGATGGCGGTCTTCGCGCGCGACGGCGACAGCGGCGCGCTCAGTCTGATCCAGACCGTCAGCGAGGATGACCTGGGCGTGGAGCGGGCGGAGACGGTGATCAGCGCCAACGGCTACCTGTTCGTCATCGGCGATCAAAGCTCGTTCGTCGCCTACACGGATACCCTGTCGGTGCTGAAGATCAACGACGACGGCACGCTTACCCGCATCGATTCGGTCACCGCCGGCGCCGTGCGCTCCAGCAGTTCGACCTACCTGATGGCCGTCAGCGAGGATGCCGCTTTCCTGTACCTGGGCAGCAGCGCGGACAACAGCATACAGGTCTACCGCTTCAGCGACGGCGCGCTTACTCTGCAAAGTACGCTGAGCCTTGAGGGGATTTCCGGCATCGCCCTGAGCCGCGACGGCGGCCTGCTGTACGCGGCCACTTCCGGCGGCGTCATCGGCGTGTACGCGGCGGATGGGGAGGGCGCTCTGACGCTGGTCAGCAGCATCGACGGCGGCGGCGTCAGCGATATCGCCGTCTCCGGCGACGGCCTGTCGCTACTGGCGGTCGGCAGCGGCGGCGTCGCCCGCTACAGCGCCGCGCAAACCCTCGATCGGGGGACGGCGCTGACGTTCGCCGACGGGATCACTTTGGCCGACGGCAATTTCGACGCGCTGAACGACGGCGCCGGCAACTATAACGGCGCCGGCCTCACCGTCAGCGCCAACGTCGAGGGCGGCAGCTTCGGCTTTGCCGACGGCGGCGGCCTGAGCTATGCCGACGGCGTGGTCTCGCTTGACGGCGAGGCCATCGCCACCCTGAGCGTCAGCGACGACGGCGCGCTGACGGTGAAATTTACCGCCGACGTCGGCACGGCGATCGCCAATCAGGCGCTGCAACAGCTGACCTACGCCAACGACAGCGCCGTCGTCGGCAGCTACATCCTGCTTACCGTCGCCGCCAGCGACGGCGCGCTGACCAGCAACAGCCTGGTCGCCGCCCTGCGCGTCAACGCGACGCCGCAGGTTAATACCGATGCTTCCACCGGCTATGCCCTGAGCAGCGCGATCAGCGAGACCGACTACAGCTTCACGCTGTTCTCCGGACTGTTCAACGACGCCGACGGCGATAGCCTGATCTGGCGCGTCAGCGGTCTGCCGGAAGGGCTGACTTTCGATGCCGCGACCCGCACCATTTCCGGTTCCACCACGGAAACCGGCGATTTTACCGTCACCGTCACGGTCAGCGACGCTTCCGGCGCCGGCGCGTCCCTGGATCTGAATCTGACGGTGGAGCAGATCGCCAACCGGGCGCCGCAAATCAATGAAGAGGTTCCCGCCGCGCTGGCGAACGCCGCCGAAAACACCGACTACAGCGCCACGCTGGATACCGCCTTGTTTATTGATGCCGACAGCGTCTACGGCGATGCGCTAACCTGGCGCGTCAGCGGGCTGCCCGACGGGCTAAGCTTCGATGCCGAAACGTTGACCATTTCCGGCAACGCCGGCACGGTGGGCGATTACGCCGTTAGCGTAACGGTCACCGACGCGTCGGGGGCCAGTACCAGCGCTGAACTGACGCTGAGGGTGATTACGCAGAACGAGGCCGACAACAGCGCGCCGGGACTGAGCGCGGACGACAGCGCGCTGGTGTACAACTACGACGGTTCGATCAGCGCCCATGCCAACTATATCGGCGGCCTCTCGCTTTCCGCGGATGGCACTATCCTGACCGTGCTCAGCAGCACCGGCACCAACTACGGCGGCACGGCCTATATCAGCATCTACTCCCGCGACGTCGAGAGCGGCGCATTGACGCTGATCCAGACCTTCACGCAGGGCGCGGCGGACGACGCCGAAACGTCGCTGGTCGAGGTCGATGGTTTGTCCGGCAGCACCGCGGTGGCGACCTCTGCCGACGGCCGGACGGTTTACGTTTCCGGCGCGACCAGCGACGGCGAGTATGCGGTGCTGACGTTCAGTTACGACAGCGAGAGCGGCGCTTACGCGTTGGCGGGTACGGAAACGATGGCGGCTAAGGTCGTCAAGCTCGAACTGTCATCGGACGGCGACACGCTATACGCCATGACCGCCGGTGCGCTCTATGCTTATTCGCTTGACAGCGACGGCGCGCTGACGGAGAGCGGCGGTTTCACGGAGAATTTCACCGGCGCGATCTCCCTCGCCGTCAGCAGCGATGATACGGTTTACGTGCTGAGCAGCAGCGGGACAATCTCTATCTACCGCACGGATACGGACGGCGCGCTGAGCTATGCCGGCCAATTGATCCGCAGCGGCACCGCATTGAGCTGGGTCGATAGCGACGGCAACGCCGCGGATGCCGGCACCCTGGCTTCCAGCAGCGAACTTAACGGAAACTTTTCATCCATTACGGTGCGGGACGACGGCTACATTTACGTGACGACCGGCACCAATAACCGCCTGACCGTCCTGCACTACGACAGCGCCGACAACACCGTCGGCTATATTACTGCCTACAATCCATACTCGACGCTGGGCAGAAGTTCCCCCTGGTCGGTCGCGCTCTCCGCCGACGGCTCCGCCCTTTACGTGGGCAGCGCCGGCTCCACCTTAGCCATCTACAGCATCAACGACGATGGCACGCTGACCCTGGCGAGCACGCTGTCGGTTCGCTCCTCGACCACCATCGAGGTCGCCAGCGACGGCAGCTCCGTTTATACCGGCGCCCGCTACTACAATGCGGCGCTGAATACCATCAGCATTGCCGATACCGTGGCCGTCGCCTACACCGAAGGCGGCGCCGTCAACCTTGCCGGCAGCCTCACTCTGGCCGATACCGACTACGACGCGCTTAACGACGGCGCCGGCAACTATAACGGCGGCACCCTCAGCATCGCCCGCGAGGGCGGGGCCGATGCGGCGGACAGCTACAGTTTTACCGAGGGTAACGGCCTGACGCTGGCCGATGGCGTTATCTCGCTGAACGGCGCGGCCATCGGCACCTTCGCGAGCGTGGACGGGACGCTGACCGTGACGTTCACCGCCGACGTCGCCACCGCCATCGCTAATCAGGTGCTGCAACAGATCGCCTACGTCAACACCAGCGCCGACCCCGGCGACAGCATCCTGCTGACGGTATCGGCGGGCGACCAGTATACGGCCAGCGCCATCAACGTGTTGCTGACGGTGACGGAAATCAACGACGCGCCGACGCTGCAAACCAGCGGCGGCGGCGTGGTTTACACCAGCGGCGGCAACGCGGTCAAACTGTTCGACGACAGCGCGGTCTCCACGGTAGAGGAGGGGCAGGCCGTCAGCAGCCTGACCCTGACCGTCTCCGGCCTGACCGACGGCGAGAGTGAGACGCTGACGGTGGGCGGCGTCGGCGTGGCGCTGACCGACGGCGCCAGCGCCGGGGGCGCCATCACGCTGAATAACGAGGACGGCGGCACCGGCGACTACAGCTATACGCTCTCCGTCAGCGTGATCGATGGCGTCGCCACCGTTACGCTCAGCGGCAGCCTGCCGACGGAGGCCGCCGACGCCTTGATCGACAGTATCGCCTACGCCAATGCCAGCGATAGCCCGACTATCGGCGAGCGCATTATTACGCTGACCTCGATTCAGGATAACGGCGGCACGGACAACGGCGGCGTCAACACCAGCGAACTGGCGATCGCCAGCACCGTGGTCGTGGCGCTGACCAACGCCGCGCCCACCGTCAGCGCCACGCCGGCCGTCGCCAGCTACGTCGAGAATGCCGATGCGACGACGCTGTTCAGCGATGTTGCCCTCTCAACCGGCGAGGCGGGTCAGGCCATCAGCAATATCGTGCTGACGGTCTCCGGCCTGAGCGACGGCGCGAGCGAAGCGCTGGTTATCGACGGGACGACGGTTTCTCTGATCGCGGATGCCGCCGGGGAAACGACGAACGGCTACCGCTATAGCATTACGGTGGACGGCGCGACCGCCACGGTGACGATTAGCGGCAGCGACGGTATCGCCGTACAGGATGCGACGGCGCTGATCGCCGGACTAGGCTACGCCAACCAGAGCGACGATCCGACTTCGGGTACGCGCACCGTGACGCTGGCATCAGTGCAGGACGACGGCGGCACGGCCAACGGCGGCAGCGATAGCGTGGCCCTCTCCATTGCGGCCAGCGTCGCGGTGGTCGCGGTTAACGATGCGCCGCTGGTCAGCGCCACGCCCGCGGATGCCATTTACGCCGCCGCCGGCAGCAGCGCCGGTCTGTTCAGCGATGTGTCCCTCTCGACGGTGGAAAGCGGTCAGACGCTCTCCGCCATCACCTTTACCGTTGCGGGTCTGGCGGACGGCGCCAGCGAAACGCTGACCGTCGCCGGCGCCCGTATCGCGTTGGTCGCCGGCAGCGGCACGCTCGATAACGGCTACGCCTATAGCGTTACCCTTGACGGCGATACCGCCGTCGTGACCATCGCCAGCGACGAGGGCATCGCCGCCGATGCCGCCGCGGCGCTGATCGAGCAGAGCAGCTACGCCAATCTCAGCAATACCCAGACCGCCGGCGTGCGTACCTTCAGCCTCAGCGTGCGCGATAGCGGCGGTCAGGACAACGGCGGCGGCGACACAACCTTGCTGGAAAGCGCCGCGGCGATTGAGGTGGTGAACAACTCGGCGCCCGAGTTCAGCGCCGGCGCCGATTACACCAGTCTGGCGGTCGCCACCAGCCTGACGGCGGTCAGCGGTCTTAGCGATATCTCGGCCAGTGCGCTGACCGCCGACGGCGATTACCTGTATGTGACCAGCAGCGACGGCGGCATCGCCATTTTCAGCCGCAACACCGGCTCCGGCGAACTGACGCTGTTGCAGACGCTGGATAGCGGCGTTTCGTCCGTTTCGCTGATCGAGGTGAGCGCCGATGGCGGCACGCTTTATCTGCTGGGCGCAAACGGGGACAGCATTACCATTTTCAGCCGCGACGGCGGCGACGGCGGCCTGACGTTGGTTCAGACATTGGCGACGGAAAGCGTCGTCGACCTGACCATCTCCGCCGACGGCGGCGCCCTGTATGTGGTGGACGGCAACTACTCCGGCCTGCTGGTCTATACGCTGGACGCCGAGAGCGGCCAGTATGCGTTGAGCCAGTCCGTTGGCGCATCCACCGGCAGCGAGCCTTATCTGTTTACCGCGGTTGGCGTGCAGACGGTGGGCGACTATGTGTATGTGGCGACCGATCCGGCCGCCGAGACGGTCGCCAATACCCTGATCGTCTACCAGCGCGGCGAGGACGGCACGCTCAGCGCGGTCGCCTGGCTGCGTGACGGCGCGGCCGTTGGCGAAAGCGCCATCAACATGTCCGGCCCCGTCGATATCGCCGTTTCCAGCGATGGCGGTACGGTTTACGTCGCCAGCGAGGATGGCGTCGCCGCTTTCAGCTTTGACGCCGCCGGCGGCGCGTTGAGCTACATCGGCGCGGTGGACGACCTGTCCGGCGTCACGGCTCTCTCGCTGTCCGACGACGACGGCACCCTGTATGTCGTCAGCTCGGACGGCAGTCTCAGCCGCTATAAAGCTGATGGCTCGCTGACGCTGGTCGACACGCTCTCCGGTTCGTCGACGGCCGAGCTGGCCGGCGCCCGCAGCGTGGTGAGCGGCGCGCACGGCGCGGTGGCGGTCATCGGCAGCGGCGGCGTGGTCAGTCTTAAAGATGGTCTGACGACAATCGCCGTTGATTATCAGGAACAGGGAACGGTACAGCCGTTCAGCGCCATTACCCTCAGCGATGCCGACTATGACGCGCTGGCCGACGGCGCCGGCAACTACAACGGCGCGATTATCACGCTGGCGCGCGACGGCGGCGCCAACGGCGACGATGGCTATAGCTTTATCGACGGCAACGGCCTGACGCTGGCGGACGGCACGCTCTATCTCGACGGCGCGGCCATCGCCGCCTTCGCCGACGTTGAGGGGACGCTGACGCTGACCTTTACGGCGGATGTGGCCACTGTCACCGCCAATCGGGTATTGCAACAGATCGGCTACGCCAATACCGGCGACGATCCGGGCGCCGGCGTGAGTCTCGTCCTGAGCGTGACCGACGCCTACGGCGCCAGCGCCAGCGTGACGTTGTCTCTGAACGTCACGGAAGTTAACGACGCCCCGCTGCTGACGACCACGCCCGCCAACGCCGGCTATGTGGAAGGCGACGAGGCCGTCAGCCTGTTTAGCGAGACGAGCGTTTCCACCGTGGAAGCGGGCCAGACGGTGAGCGCCCTGACGCTGAGCGTTTCCGGCCTGAGCGACGGCGTCGACGAGACGCTGACGATTGACGGCACGCTGGTGCCTCTGGTCGCCGGTTCCGGCACCACCGCCAGCGGCTACGCCTACAGCGTTGCGGTCAGCGACGGCGTCGCCACCGTGACGATCTCTGGCGAATCGGGTATTTCCGCGGCGGACACCGCCGCTCTGGTGGATAGCATCGCTTATGCCAACGCCAGCGACGATCCCACCGTCGGCACGCGCGGCATTACCCTGAGCGCCATTCAGGATAACGGCGGCACGGCGGACGGCGGCGCGGATACCACGACGCTCGCCGTCACCGCCGCCGTGACGGTGACGGCGGTTAACGACGCGCCCATGCTGAGCGCCGCGCCGGTCAATTCAGACTACGCGGCGGGCGACGATGCGCTGCCGCTGTTCAATGGGGCCGAGGTCGCCACGGTGGAAGCGGGGCAATCCATCGCGGCGTTGACCGTAACGGTTTCCGGCGTCGCCGATAATGCCGAGCGCCTGATCGTCGACGGCACGAGCGTTGCGCTGACCGACGGCGTCGTGAGCACCGCCAGCGGCCTGACGGTCGCGGTGACGCTCGACAACGGCACCGCCACGCTGGTCATCTCTCGCGCCGACGGACTTTCCGCCGCCGGCGCGGCGGCGCTGATCGACGGCCTGGCCTATGTCAACGACAGCGCCGTGGTGACGGCGGCCGAGCGCGTGATTACGCTGGCGGCGGTGCAGGATGACGGCGGCACGGCGAACGGCGGCGCGGATACCGCCGTCCTGAATATCGCGGCGACGGTCAATATCGTTAACAGCGCGCCGCAGGCGACGGACGCCGAGGCGGAGCTGCCGACGGCCACGCAGGCTGCGGCGTACCGCGCCACGCTCTCGGACGATCTGTTCAGCGACGCCAACGGCGACGCGCTGATCTGGCGCGTTGACGGGCTGCCGGACGGACTGAGCTTTGATGCCGCTACGCGCACCCTCAGCGGCAGGACGCTTGCCGTCGGCAGCTTCGAGCTGACGATAACGGTAAGCGACGGACAGGGGGGAACGGCCGCCCGAAGCCTGACGTTAACGGTTGATAAACAGCCGGTATCGCCGGTCTTCCTGCCCGCGGCCAACGCGCCGGACATGATGGAACGGTTGCGCGAAGAACAGGAGGATAAGCGTCGCGAAGAGGCGCAAAACGCGTCGCTGCGGCCGATGGCTCCGCCGATCGTCGCGCCGCTTGATCCTGCGGCAACGGTGCAGGATGGCGAGAGCTTATCCAGAGAGCGCTATCCGCTGACCAACGGCGCGCTCGACTATGCCGCCACGCCCTGGCTGCTCAATCCGGCGCTGACGGAACTGATGCCGCCGCTGGAGAACGTGGATTTTTCACCGCTGGCACGCACGCCGGCGCGGGAAAGTGAACGGCCGGATCCGCAGACGGTACGGGCGGATATCCCGGCCGGCAAGGCGGCGTTTTCCGCCCAGTTGCAGCAGGAGAGAGCGGAGTATGACGACCTGCTGAGCGCATTGCAGCAGCTAACGGCAAACAATGCGTCGCCTGAGTAGTGTTTCACCCCACCCCAACCCTCCCCTTCGCAGAGGCTGTCTCTTATACACAAATACGGGAGTGCTGACGGGGTTGGTTGTTACGCGGCGTAAAAAATTATGCAGCGGTGGACTTGGCCGCCGAGTGAGCCGCATGGATGCGGCGAAAGCCAGTGCCGCGTCGGGAACGCGTCACTGGCGGCTCGAATAGCGGTCAAGAACACCGATGGCACCGCGCAGCGGCATAATTTAGCCGCAAGCCCGGGTTCATAGGGGGCTGGCGCTTGAGCCCCCTATGTCGGGCGCGTGCTACGACGTAGCATGGAAATGGCGGCATTGTGGCGCACGAAACTGCCTCTGAGTCCGCATAAAAATGTGACTAAGAGACAGTCGCAGGGGAGGGAGTTGGCACCTCCCCCTGACAAGGGGGAGGCCGGGCGGGGGTAGCGGCAGGCGTCGCCGCTCACGCAGTGACGTGGATTTTGTATCGCAACCTATAACAACATCAACATACAACATTGGATGGGGAGAACCCTGGTGAATCAGCACATAGCGAAACTCTGGGATAGTAAGCCAAAATCCGCCGGTTCCCGGGCTCTGAGGTTGGCGGTGACGCTGGCCTGTCTGGGGCTGGCCGGGTGCGCGGTAAAGCCTGAACCGGTAACGACGGAGCAACAGGTGGCGCAGGCGCTCAGCGATCGGACGCAAATGTTCGCCAATCAGGAGCCGGTACGCGGCACCATTACGCTGGACGAGGCGATTGCCCGCGCGCTGAAATATAACCTGCAACAGCGGGTGGCGCTGATGGAGCAGGCGATGGAGGATAACCTGATCGGCGTTTCCAGTCTGGACATGCTGCCCAAGCTGGCGGCGCGGGCCGGGCTGCAAACGCGCAACAACGTGGCCGGCTCCAGCAGTGAGTCGGTGACGACCGGCCAACAGTCGCTGGAAGCCTCCACCAGTCAGGATAAAACCATGCGCACGGCGGATTTGTCGCTGAGCTGGAACGTATTGGATTTCGGCATCAGCTATTTCAACGCCAAAATGCAGGCCAATAAATCACTGGCGGCCGAAGAACGCCGCCGCCGCGTGGTGGCCGATATCACCCGTCAGGTGCGCACCACCTACTGGGAAGCCGCCACCGCCCAGCGTTTACAGCCGGAGGTGACGGCCGCGCTGGTCGAGGCGCGTCAGTCGCTGGAATATGCCCGTCAGACCGAACAACAGCGTCTGTTGGCGCCGGTGGACGCGCTGCGTTTCCAGAAAAATATGCTGGAAATGGTGCGCCAGCTTGAGATCGTCGATAGCGATCTGGTGATGGCCAAATCCCGTCTGGCTTCGCTGATGAACCTGCCGCCGGCCAGTAAATTCGATGTCGTCGTGCCGGCCGAAAGCAGTCTGACGGCGCCGAAACTGGCCTATAGCCTCGACGATCTGGAAAACTTTTCGATGGTGCAGCGTCCGGAAGTACGCGAAGAAAGCTATCAGGCGCGCAACGCGGTGCTGGAAACCCGTAAATCGCTGCTGCGGCTACTGCCGGGCGTGTCGCTGTTCGCCGGCATCAACGGCGATAGCAACAGCTATCTGGTCAATCACCAGTGGGCCAGCGCCGGGTTGCAGGTCAGCGGCAACTTGCTGAACGTACTGTCCTGGTCGCCGGTAAAACGCGCCGGCGAAGCCAATGAGGAACTGGCGCAGGCGCGGCGTCAGGCGCTGCGGATGGCGGTGCTGACGCAGGTGAACGTGGCGTGGCAGGAGTATCAGCAAAGCACGCGCATGTTCAGCCGCTATCAGGAACTGGCCCGCATTCAGCGCGGTATCCTGAATCAGACCGAGCTGAGCGTGCGCAATCAGGCGGCGACGCAAATGGAACAGGCGCGCGTCAGCACGGAAACCATCCTCACCACCCGCGCGCGCGACCGCAGTTTCGCGGACGTACAAAACGCCTTAGGCGCGGTATATCAGGCCGCCGGTCTGGATGTGCTGCCGGATAACGTCGGCGATACCAGTCTGGCCGCATTGAGCAATACCATTGCCCGCACCACCGGTAATATCGAAACCGGCCGCGTACCGGTGCCGCGTCTTTCCCTGGCTGCGCCGACGGCGGTCGCCGCCGCGCCGACGCCGGCTGCCAAACCGGCCGCGGTCGTTACGCCGCCGGGCGCCATCGCCGGCAAACCCTATCGCAGCGTGAACACCGATATGTGGGATAACCTGCAATCGTTGCAATCCGGGGGATCGCACTGATGAAAGCGCAGCGGTTTCTGCTGGTCGGGGCGTTGCTGACGCCCTTGTGGGGACAGGCGGCCGGCGGCAATGATATTCGCGTACAGCTTAGCGCGTTGCGTTACACCACGCTCTCCAGCGAGATTGCGGCTAAAGTCACGGATATCGCGGTGAAAGAGGGCGAACACTTCAAACAGGGCGATACGCTGCTGACCTTTGACTGTACGGTGCTGAAAGAAAAGCTGAATTATTCCGCCGCCGCCGAAAATGCGGCGCGGAAGAAACTGGCCATCGCCAACCGGCTGGATAAGCTCAATTCAATCAGTCTGTCCGACGTGGATCAGGCCCGTTCGGCGGTATCCATGGCGCAGGCGGAAACCGGCGTCAACCGCGCCATGCTGCAACGCTGCGTCATTAAAGCGCCGTTTTCCGGCCGGGTGACGGAAAGCAAAGTGAAGCGCTGGGAGTCGGTGCCGGAGGGCAAGGAACTGCTGTCGATTTACGATGACAGCGCCTTTGAGCTGGAAATGATCGTGCCGTCGCGCTGGCTGGTGTGGCTTAAACAGGGCAATGCTTTTCAGGTGACGCTGGATGAAACCGGGCTGAGCTATGCGGCGGAAATCAGCCGCATCTCCTCGGCGGTGGAGCCGGTGAGTCAATCGGTGAAAGTGTTCGGCCGCATCACCCAATCCACCGCCGGGCTGCTGCCGGGGATGAGCGGGGCGGCGCAAATCGCGCCGCCGGACGGCGGCCAACCATGAGCGCGCTTTTGTTATGACCAACGCAGGCAACGAACAGGATACCCGCCTGGCGCTGCTGGCTGAGCTGTTGCAGTTACAAAGCCGCGCCAGGGCTCGGGAAACGCAGGATGAACTGGCGTTTTTCATCGTTAATGAAACGCACAATCTGGTGAAGTATCGCCAGGCGCTGCTGTGGGATTGTGAAAAACAGCGCCTGCGCGCGGCGTCCGGGCTGGCGGCTCTCGATGACAACGCGCCGTTTTGCAGCGCATTCAGCCGCCTGTGTCGCCAGTGGCAACAGGAAGATCGGCAAACGCAGGCTTTAAGCTGGCGCGATCTGCCGGCCGACGACCAATCGCTCTGGCAGGAATATTTGCCGGAATTTGTATTGTGGCTGCCTTTACGGCGACCGCAGGGAGAACGGCCGCTGGCGCTGATTCTGGCGCGCGACCGCGCCTGGCGGCCCGCCGAGCTGGTGCTGTTGGAAAAGCTGGCCGACGCCTATTCCCATGCCTGGCTTGGCTTACGCAAAAACCGGCGCGGCAACGGCGCCGCCCCGCCTAAGCGGCGTCGTCTGCTGTTGGCGGGTGTAGTCGCGTTGCTGCTGATTATGCTGATCCCGGTGCGGCAATCGGTACTGGCGCCGGCGGAGATCGTCGCGCATCGTCCGGTGATGGTGCGCGCGCCGGTGGCCGGGGTAGTAGACGATATTCTGGTTCGCCCCAATCAGCAGATCGCGGCAAATCAGCCGCTGGTGCGGCTGGATGCCCGCGAACTTGAAAACCGGCTGGAGTCGGCGCGGCAGACGTTCGCCGGCGCCGATGCGCAGTACCGGCAGGCCCAGCAGCAGGCGCTGTTTGACGCCAATAGCAAGGCCAGTCTGGCGGTGCTGCAAAGCCGGCGGGAGCAGGCGCGTAGCGATGTGGATTTTCTGCAACGGCAGCAGGCGCGTATGCAACTGGTCTCTCCGCGCGACGGCGTGGCGATTTTTGATGACGTCAGCGACTGGATCGGACGATCGGTGTCGATCGGCGAGCGGATCATGATGGTTGCCGATCCGCACGATGTCGAGCTGGAGATCCAACTGCCCGCCGCCGACGCCATCGCGCTGGAGAAAGGGGCCGATGTGCGCCTATTCCTTAACGTTGCGCCCAATGCGGCGCAGTCGGCGCGGCTTGAGCATATCGGCTATCGTTCCGCCCCCACCCCGGACAACATTATGGCCTATCGGCTGCGGGCTCGCTTTACGCAAACGGATCCGCTGCTGCGCGTCGGGTTGAAAGGGACGGCGAAAGTGTACGGCCAGCGCACGGTGCTGTTCGTCTATCTGTTGCGTAAACCGTTGACGACGCTGCGTGTGTGGCTGGGCGTGTGATGAAGATCGAGGGGACTAACCCGCCCTGTACCCGGCTTAGTCCGCTGCGGGACGAACTGATCCTGCATGCCGGGCCGTCCAACCGGGACGGATCGCCCAGTTGGACGCTGGAAGATCCGCTGCGCGGCCTGTTTTTCCGCCTCGGCTGGGCGGAAATGGCGATGTTGTCGCACTGGTCGCTGGGCGAGGCGGACAAGATCGCCGCCGCCATTCGCCGGACGTCGACGCTGAACCTTGACGACGACGAGGTGGCGCATTTTAGCCGTTTCTTGCAGGCCAATAGCCTGACGCGGGCATCGGGCGACGAGGCGCTGGCGCAGTTCGGCCGGCAGTTGGCGCGAACGCAGGTCTCCGTATGGCGTAAATTGCTGAAGAACTACCTGTTTTTCCGTATTCCGCTGTGGCATCCCGATCGTTTTCTGTCCGCCAGCTTAGCGTGGGTGGCGCCGTTGTTCAGCCGCGCCTTTTTAACGCTGACGCTGATGGCGGCGCTGCTGGGGCTGTTTCTGGCCGGGCGGCAGTGGGAAACCTTCAAGCATACCTTTTTGCATTTTTTTACCCTGGAAGGGGCGGCGCTGGCGGGCCTGACGCTCTGTTTCACCAAAGTTCTGCATGAGCTGGGACACGCCTATACCTGCAAGCGCTTCGGCGCCAACGTCGCCGCTATGGGCGTGGCCTTTCTGGTGATGATGCCGGTGCTGTATACCGATACATCCGGCTCATGGAAACTGACCCGCCGCCGGCAGCGGATGGCGATCGGCGCGGCCGGCATGGCGACCGAACTGACGCTGGCCGCCTGGGCGACGCTGGCCTGGAGCTTCCTGCCGGACGGCATGCTGCGCAGCGCGGCCTTTATGCTGGCCACCACCACCTGGATTATGACGCTGGCGATCAACCTCAGTCCCCTGATGCGTTTCGACGGCTATTTTTTGCTGTCCGACTGGCTTCAGATACCGAATCTGCAACAGCGGGGTTTTGCCATCGGCCGCTGGCGGATGCGCGAATGGTTGTTCGGACTGGGGGATGAAGCGCCGGAACCGTTTCCCCGCTGGTTGCGGCGCACGCTGGTCGGCTACGCCTTCTGCGTGTGGGTCTACCGGTTCTTCCTGTTTACCGGTATCGCCATCCTGGTTTATCACATGGCGTTTAAACTGCTGGGCATCCTGCTGTTCGCGGTTGAGATCGGTTATTTCGTCATCATGCCCGTGGTTAATGAACTGCGCGAGTGGAGTAAACGCCGCAAGGATTACCGTATGAACCGTAATATGATCGTGACGCTGACCTCCGTTTGCGTATTGCTGCTGCTGTTGGCTATTCCCTGGCAGAACACCGTGTATGCGCCGGCGCTGCTGCGCGCCGAACAGCAAAGCAGCGTGTATATGCCGTTGCCGGCCATGATTGAGCGCATCGAGGTGCGGGTCGGCCAGTCCGTCGTGGCCGGGCAGCCGTTGTTTACGCTGTCGGCCGATGCGCTGCTGCATGAACAACAGCAATTGGCGCGGCAAATCGCCACGCTAAGCTGGCAGGGCGCGTTTCAGGTGTTTAATAAAGAGGCCGCGGGCGAGCATCTGCGGGTGAAGCAGGAACGTGAAGCGGCCGAGCAAAAGCTGGCGGTATTGAAACGTCAGTCGGCGCAATTGACGGTGCGCGCGCCGCTGAACGGCGTGGTGGCGGATATCGCCGAGCCGCTGGCCGCCGGCGAATGGCTGGCGCAGGGCGAATGGCTGGCGGTGGTGGTCAAACCGTCAGGCGGTCTGGTGGAAGCCTTTGTGTCGGAAAAGGACTGGCAACGGCTGAAGGTCGGCGGGAAAGGGCGTTTTTATCCGCAGGATGTCAGCCGCGACGCTTTGCCGCTCACCATTGTGGATATCGATCATACCGCCACCCGTGATCTGAGCGCCGTACCGGAGCTGGCCTCGACTTACGGCGGCGATATCGCCGCCTTAAGCGATGCGCAGCGCAAGCTGCATCCTGAGCAGGTGGTTTACCGCATCCTGTTGAGTCTGCCTGCCGACAGCGGCCGTCAACAGCAGATGTTGCGCGGCACGGTGGCGCTGGACGGCGACGCGCAAAGCCTGCTGGCGCGCGGCTGGAAGGTGGTCTCGGCGGTATTGATACGGGAACTGGCGTTTTAACGCCGCGCGGTTATGCGCCGTCAGCGTCTTGCGATAAGCAATACCGGCGATGGCCGGGCGGCATTAACCACAGCCCGGCCGTTCAGACGGAAAAACCGTAGCGGGTGCCGTCGGGCAGCTCAATTTCGAGGTGCAGTTTAGCGACGGTGGCTTCAACGTAACGCTTCAGCGATGACAGTTTCAGATCGCGGCCTCGCTTTTCCATAGCGGCGCCGATCCGCGTTCTTTCAGCACCATAACGGATAAATAACGGCGGCCAAGCCGGAGAAACAAAATCGGGTACGCGCTGCGCAAAAAGAGCGGTCTGTCTGCGCACGATAATTTTTTAATAATTAATAAATAGTTTAACGGTGATAAATAACGTCTTTTATCTGAGGTGCGAATGATTATTTCTGAGAGATAAAACAGGTCAATCTTCATTTTATTGCCTGATGAAATATCCCGATGGCAATAATTTGAAGGTGGGCGAGGCGGACATCCCCTATTTTAATTCGGCTGTACGGGGAATGTTAATATTAGCGTTTTCAGTAAAACGAGTTTAATTCCACAGTTTTTTTACTGTTTTTCGTTAACACGCGCGTCCCTTTTTTATGATTCAGTATTTTTCCAATCGCCAGCGTGGTTACAAAAAGAGCGTTCCTCAAAAAATAAGCCGTTTCGCGGGGATTTTTGGCCGTTACGCTGAATATCAAGAGGATTGACTGTGAAGAAAAGCATCTTGTTGCTAATAATGGGTACAGTACTGGCGCCCTACGGCTATGGCACGCAGAATAACGCCGTATCGCTATCCGTTTCCGGTATGAACGCGGTACTGGATAATGGCTCGCTGAAAGTTGAATTCAGAGAGGACGGCAGCGCGGCGAGCATCATTAAAGACGGGGTGAATATTATTGCCAACCTTTCCGGCGCGCAGCGAGATCCCAGTAAGACACGCAGCGCTTATCTCGATTATTACGTTAAAGGGGTAAAGGATTTCACGCCCGAGCGAGTCGAGGTAATCAGCAATAGCCGTGATATGGCCCATATTGCTTATATCGATGATAAGGAAGGGCTGTTGCGCCTCGAATATCATCTGATTATTCGCCGCGGCGTGAGTGGTATTTACAGTTATGTGGTGGCGGAAAATAACGGCGCTCAGGATGTAAAAGTCAGCGAACTACGTAACGTATACCGTTTCGATCCGGCGCGGCTTGATCATCTCTATAACGGCGTTCGCACGGGGAAGCCGTTGCTTTACCGCCAGCTTGAACAATTACCGAAAGTGCAGGATGAAACCTGGCGTTTGCCTGACGGCCATGTGTATTCCAAATATGATTTTGCCGGTTATATGCGACAAACGCCTTTCTGGGGCGTGTTCGGTCATGGCGTGGGCGCCTGGCTGATTCACGGCAATACCGAGTATTTTTCCGGCGATGCGCTCAAACAGGATCTGCTGGTTCATCAGGACGCCATTATTCTCAATTATATGACCGGCGCGCATCTAGGCACGCCGGACATGATCGCCACGCCGGGCTGGAAAAAATTCTACGGCCCGTGGTTGCTGTATATCAATCAAGGCGATGAACGGCAGGTGATCGCCGACGCCCGACGCCAGTCGGCGACGGAAAAAGTCTCCTGGCCTTATCGCTGGCTGAACGATGCGCGTTATGCCGCGGATCGCACCCAGGTCAGCGGACAAGTGAATGCGCAACAGCCGGCGACGGTGGTGCTTTCGTCATCCCTGGACGAGCCGTTTGATTTGCAGACGCGCGGTTATTCCTATCAGGCCGACACGGACAGTCAGGGGAAATTCCGCATCGACCATGTGCGGGGCGGGGAATATCAGCTGGTCGTCTATGCCAATAGCGGTACGCAACCCGGCGTGCTGGCGCGGCAGAGGGTAAAAATTAACGGTGCGAGTCAACGGCTGCCGGATATATCCGTCCCCGCCGCTGCGCCGGTTATCTGGGCCATCGGCCAGGCGAACCGGCAGGCCGGCGAGTTCCGCTTCGGCAACGAAGCGCGTAATTACCGCTGGCAAAATGCGGTGCCGGCGGATCTGGTCTTTGATATCGGTCGCAGCGACTATCAGCGGGAGTGGTATTACGCCCAGACCAAACCGGGGAAATGGGATATCCGCTTCGCCATGCGGCCGGAAAAGAAAACCTATTACCTGAATATTGCTCTGGCCGCGGCCAGTAATTTCGGCATGACCGACGCCACCACGCCTGAACTCGCGGTGCTGGTTAATGGCAAAAACGTGGCGACGCTGAAATATGAGAACGATAAAGCCATTTATCGCGGGGCGTTAAACAGCGGCCGTTATCATTTCGAGCGAATTCCCGTCGACGCCGGATTACTGCGCAACGGAAATAATCGCATCTCGCTTAAATTGCAGGGCGGCAGCCTGATGTATGACATCGTCACGTTCAGCGAAGAGTAATCACTGTTTTCTGATAAATCCGATTAATTATTAATAATGAGATAATAATGAAAACTTCAAATAAAGCATTGATTGCGGCTTCCCTGTCGCTGGTTTTCGTCGGGCAGGCGAGCGCCGATGTGGTATTAAGAAATGTGTCGATGGATTATCGGCATGAATATCGACTACGGGACCGGACGCACTACGATAAGCTGACGCTGGCGACGCAACTTCCCAATGATTTTTCATTCGCGGTGGAAACCAAATTTAAAACCGGCGGTTCCAACGTTAAGGATAAGGCCTATAAAGATCCGGTATTAAATGCGGTGGAAATGACGCTGGCGAAAAAATATCAGTTTGGCAACTGGACGATATCGCCGTTATTTCAGCCGGAGTTTAATTCCACTCGCACCGAGTGGAAATTCGGCGTGTCGCCCTGGTATAAAATTAATGACAGCTGGTCGGTCGGCGGGTTATATCGCCTGGAGTTGACCGATTATGCGCATGACAGCGAATGTACCAAAGTGGGGACGGTGTGTACCACCAATAAGCATCGCACCGTTAATCGGGTAGACGGTTATTTACGTTATCGAAACGGCGATCTGACCACCACCTATAAGATTATCTTTCAGCACGGCGATGAAAACTTATTCGCCAAAAAGAAAAATAATTATGAACAGGAGCTACAGTTCAATTATGCCCTGGGCGATAAAAAGGAGTGGAGTCCCTATATCAGCTTTGGCGATATCAATCGTTCTTCCCAATCCAGCGAGCGGCAACTTCGGCTGCGTGCCGGGGTAGCTTATACCTTTAAATAACCGCATCAAAACACAGGGCGCCCGGTGAAGCATGCCGGGCGCCCTGCATTTATTAATGCGCGCCGCTGCGCGAAGCGCCGACCCCGGTCTGGGAACGCACGAACTGCGAATGGAAGCGGGCGCGATCCTGCTGGCCGCTTGCCGAGCGATCCGTTATCGAGAACAGCCAGATGCCGATAAAGGCCGCCAGCATCGAGAACAGCGCCGGATATTCATACGGATAGATAGGCGTCGCGTGGCCGAGGATTTTCACCCACACCGTCGGCCCCAGGATCATCAGGATCACCGCCGTCAGCAACCCGGCCCAGCCGCCCACCATCGCGCCGCGGGTGGTGAGTTTCGACCAGTACATCGACAGCAGAATAATCGGGAAGTTACAGCTGGCGGCGATGGAGAAGGCCAGCCCCACCATAAAGGCGATGTTCTGATTTTCAAACAGAATGCCGAGCGCGATGGCGACGATGCCCAGCACCAGCACGGTGATTTTCGACACTTTCAGCTCATTACGCTCGGTGGCTTTCCCTTTCTTGATGACGTGGGAATAGAGGTCATGGGAAACCGCCGAAGCGCCCGCCAGCGTTAACCCCGCCACCACCGCCAGAATGGTGGCGAAGGCGACGGCGGAGATAAAGCCGAGGAAGAAGTTGCCGCCCACCGCGTCCGCCAGATGCACCGCCGCCATGTTGTTGCCGCCGATAAGCTGGCCGGTCGCATCCTTAAAGTCCGGATTGGCGCTGACCAGCAGGATGGCGCCGAAGCCGATGATAAAGGTGAGAAAGTAGAAATAGCCCATAAAGCCGGTGGCGTAGAACACGCTTTTGCGCGCCTCTTTGGCGTCGCTCACGGTGAAGAAGCGCATCAGGATATGCGGCAAGCCGGCGGTGCCGAACATCAATCCCAGCCCTAGCGACAGCGCGGATATCGGGTCGGACACCAGTCCGCCGGGGCTCATGATGGCCGCCCCTTGCGGATGGACGGCCATCGCCTGCTTAAACAGGCCGTCGAAGCTGAAGTTGACGGCTTTCATCACCATCACCGCCATAAAGGTGGCGCCGAACAGCAGCAGCACCGCCTTGATGATCTGTACCCAGGTGGTGGCCAGCATGCCGCCGAACATCACATACATCACCATCAGGATCCCCACCAGCACCACCGCAATATGGTAGTTAAGGCCGAACAGCAGTTCGATCAGCTTGCCGGCGCCGACCATCTGGGCGATCAGGTACAGCGCCACCACCACCAGCGAGCCGCAGGCGGACAGGCTGCGAATCGGTCTCTGCCCTAGCCGGTATGAAGCCACGTCGGCAAAGGTGTAACGTCCCAGATTACGCAGGCGTTCGGCGATTAAAAACAGAATGATCGGCCAGCCGACCAGAAAACCGAGCGAGTAGATCAGGCCGTCATAGCCGGAGGTGTAAACCAGCGCCGAGATGCCGAGAAAGGACGCCGCCGACATATAGTCGCCGGCAATCGCCAGCCCGTTCTGAAAGCCGGTAATATTCCCCCCGGCGGTATAATAATCGCTGCGCGAGCGCGTGCGTTTGGAGGCCCAGTAGGTGATATACAGCGTGGCGCCGACAAACAGCAGGAACATCACGATGGCCTGAATATTCAGCGGCTGACGCTGAACGTCGCCGGTCAGGGCATCGGCGGCCAGCGCCGCCGGCGCTGAGGCGAGCAGCCCGAACAGCATAATAAGACGTGTATTCATGGCTTTACCTCATCCAGTAACCGTTTGGTCAGGCGATCGAATTCCCCGTTGGCGCGGTAGACATAGATGCCCGTCAGCACAAAGGAGGTCACAATCAAACCTACGCCCAGCGGGATGCCGCGGGTAATGCTGGAGCCGGGTGCTATCGGCGTTCCCAGCCAGCCCGGCGCGAAGGCGATCAGCAGAATAAAGCCGACGTAAAGCGCCAGCATGATAAGGGAAAGCAAGGCGGCGAAGCGCTGTCGTTTATTCACCAGTTCTCTGAACAGCGGGTTACTTTCAATCCGTTGATAAATGGCGTCATTCATCGTAAGTCTCCGGTAATCTGTTGGTGGGGCAGCGTTGTGTCAGGCCGTCGCTCCACCCGGCGCGTACGACGGGCGGGGCGAGTTTCGTCGGAGGATCATTGGGAAGCGGCGCTCATGGCCTGCTTTTCTTCCAGCAGCTTTTCGACCACGCCGGGATCGGCCAGCGTCGAGGTGTCTCCCAGGTTGCTGGTATCGCCGGCGGCGATTTTGCGCAGAATACGGCGCATGATCTTGCCCGATCGCGTTTTCGGCAACGAGTCGGTCCAGTGGAGTATGTCGGGGGTGGCGATCGGGCCGATTTCCTTGCGTACCCAGTTGCGAACTTCCTGATACAGCGCGCCGGAGGGCTCTTCGCCGTGATTCAGCGTGATATAGGCATAAATCGCCTGGCCTTTCAGGCTGTGCGGGATGCCCACCACCGCCGCTTCGGCGATTTTGGGATGAGCCACCAGCGCGGATTCGATTTCCGCCGTACCCAGCCGATGGCCGGATATGTTCAGCACGTCATCGACGCGGCCGGTGATCCAGTAGTAGCCGTCTTCGTCGCGACGGGCGCCGTCGCCGCTGAAGTACATGCCTTTAAAAGTGGAAAAATAGGTTTGCTCGAAACGGTCGTGATCGCCGAACAGGGTGCGCGCCTGACCGGGCCAGGAGTCGGTAATCACCAGATTACCCTCGCTTGCGCCTTCCTGCGGATTGCCCAGATTATCCACCAGCGCCGGCTGAACGCCGAAGAAAGGGTAGGTCGCCGAACCGGGTTTGGTTTCGATGGCGCCGGGCAGCGGGGTGATCATCAAGCCGCCGGTTTCCGTCTGCCACCAGGTATCGACGATCGGACACTGGCCGTTGCCGATGGTATTGAAGTACCACTCCCAGGCTTCCGGGTTGATCGGCTCACCGACGGAACCCATGATTTTCAGCGAAGCGCGCGAGGTGCCTTCGATGGCCTTGGCGCCTTCCGCCATCAGGGCGCGGATCGCCGTGGGGGCGGTGTAGAGAATATTAACCTGATGTTTATCGACCACCTGCGCCATGCGCCGGGCATCCGGCCAGTTGGGTACGCCTTCGAACATCAGCGTAACGGCGCCGCAGGCCAACGGGCCGTACAGCAGATAACTGTGGCCGGTGATCCAGCCGACGTCGGCGGTACACCAATAGATATCGCCCGGATGATAGTCAAAAACGTATTTGAAGGTCAGCGCGGCATACACCAGATAGCCGCCGGTGGTATGCAACACGCCTTTGGGCTTGCCGGTGGAACCGGATGTATAGAGGATAAACAGCGGATCTTCCGCGTTCATCTCCGTCGGCGGACAGCGATCGTCGGCCTGTTCGATCAGATCGTGCCACCAGCGATCGCGGTCGGCGAACCATTGCGTTTCTTTCCCGGTTCTGCGCAATACGATAACGTTGGCGATGGTGTCGACGCCCGGATTGTTCAGCGCTTCATCAATATTTTGCTTAAGCGGGATAACGCGTCCGGCGCGGATGCCCTCGTCGGCGGTAATCACCAGTTTGGCGCTGGAGTCGATGATGCGCCCGGCGATGGCTTCCGGGGAAAAACCGGCGAAAATCACCGAGTGAACGGCGCCGATGCGGGCGCAGGCCAGCATGGCCACCGCCGCTTCCGGCACCATCGGCATATAGATGGCGACCACATCGCCTTTTTTTATTCCCAGTGATTTCAGTGCATTAGAAAAACGGCAAACCGACTGGTAAAGCTCGCGGTAGGTAACCTTTTTACTTTCTTTGGCGTCGTCGCCCTCCCAGATTATCGCCGTCTGATCGCCGCGTTCGGCCAGATGACGATCGAGACAGTTGGCCGCCACGTTTAGCGTACCGTCTTCAAACCAGCGAATCCGAATATGACCGGGATCAAATGAGGTGTTTTTTACCTGCTGATAAGGTTTGATCCAATCAACAATTTTTCCCTGTTCGCGCCAGAAAGCGGCAGGATCGTCAATGGAATGCCGGTACATTTGTTGATATTGGTCGGCGTTTATCAGGGCATTTTCCGCAATGGCGGCTGGTATGGCGTGTTTATGATATTGAGTCATGTGCGCTTCTCCTTAACCATGTTAAGGATATGTCAACAAATGGTTAACGGTAGTGGACAAGTAAGCTTTGTTTCTTTTTTGAGCGACAGATCACGCAATGTGCCAGAAGCAATAAAGGCATGACTTGAAGAATAAGGTGAATAATTGAGGAAAATAAGTCACTTGCTAAATCTTGAGGTGCTACTGTTGGTGATATATGTCACACTATAAAAAATTATAAGAATTATTCCCTGTCGTGTTATGAATATAACGATCAATCTATTGTTTTCAATAGATTACATCTATTGTTATCAATGTTTTGATCGTCCTTTACGATCAAACCGTATAAAGATATCCTTTATTCCGCCGATAGTGACATGACTATTCAGGTTATATTTTTATCCGGAGTCGCTATTTGGAGTTATCTGATTATCAGTTGACGAAATGTATGGATAATCGGCATGTATTTCAGGCTTCTTCATTAAGGTCGTCAAGCCATCGATTAGAAATAGATGTAAATGGTTTGAGTATCGGACAGGAAAATCCGCTTTTTATTTTTTGTTTTTTATTCAGCAGGATCCGGTTTTCAGAACTAAACAACTTAGATAATTACATTATGCCGGAGCACCCCTGGGGATGCCGGTGAGTTGAGTGCTTATCGTTAGGCGGTTGCCGTTTGGATTTTGTCGTCAGCCTTTACCGATACATGAAGCAGAGGGAAATAATGAGTCTGATATTCGGCCGGAACGAGATCATAGGCATGCTCAGCCAACCCGTTCAGAATGAACGGCGGGCTGTCGCAGTTATTGATGAGTCGTGCAAAGTTGTTTGCGCCAACTCTGCTTTCAATGCGCATTTCGGGCTGCGTACTGAAATGAATACCCCGATCTCTATCGATGACGTCCTGCCGATTAGCGTGAAGTTCGCTTACCAAAATTTTATGATGGACTCCAATGTATTAAGCACGCATGTCGTGTCGGATCTGTTGTCCGACGGCTTTACGAAAAAGCGGCTTGGGACGTTATCCTTTTCCAAACTGAATGTTGGGAATCGCGTGCTATCGCTGTTGATCCTCAATCAGGACGAGCCCTCCGCGGACCTGGTTTCTTAAGCGCGGGGCATTGCTGGTTACCCGCCTGTCGTCGGTGATTGCAGCGCTCGCTGCAATCCGCTCTCCTGATAAGCGTAAAGTCAGATGTGATGCGCAGTGATGTCAGTAACGTTAATTGTATTGGTCTGGTATTGGTATTGTAATGGTTGCTTCTTTTTTTTCACGTCAGCGTTTTTTAGCCTGAAATCTATAATCAGGACTTATTAATCCGCTTTGCAGCGCGGCAAAAGGTTAATCGTTTCCTGCCTTATACTTTTATCCGCCAACGGGTTTGAGACATAAAGCCGTTCCAATGACTATTGATATTCGTGTCCTGACAAAAAATAATCAACCAGGAAGAGACAGGATGGGTTGCCAGACGATATTGAGGTTAATTTTTTTAAAAATGATTAATTATTTTTGATTTATTTGTTTGTTAAGAAGTTTCTTAAATGCGGCGCTGTCATTGCGTTGTTTGCCGTCGCCTGTTTTTTTAAAAAAGCATTTTTTGATAAATATTGGATGCGGCGTATTCATCGATTTCTGAAGACCTTTATTATTCTTCCCGTGCTCCTGTATCGTCCAGATTGCGTGACGGCCATCCATCCCTGAGAGTTTCTTATGCTTTTATCGCTTTGATAGTTCAAGCGGCAGGGCGTTGGCTATATTACTCGCGCTGTCCTGGGCCTCGTCTGGCGTGGTCGCAGAAATCGATGGTGGTTAGTCCGCACGAAACCCGCACTGCGCTGGCGACATTCCTTTACCCGATTGACTCGAATTATGTTGGGTATGATTTCTCAATTGTTAATTTTTGTCATTTCTGAGAAGCCGCCCCGGGGGGATTATGGCTGACATGCGCCTGATTGCTATATATGCATACAATTAAAGAGCATGTTATTAACATTGCATCTTCCCCTAACATTCTGAAAACGATGCGGCCCGTGAGTGTTCGTTTATGTCGTTGCGCCAGCGCTGCGGCGATGCTCTCTGCAATGATAATTAATTCTAATATGAAGCGGCAAGCTACCTCGTTGTTGCGCTATGGCGGCGATGCTCGAGTGGCTTCATCGGGTTTTAAGCTTATATTCATATGCGGCGACTGGCAGGCGGATGGCGGCCAATAAAAAACCCGCTGGCGTTTCTATGCTAAAACGCGAAGAATAAGTCGTCTCGCAGCCGAAACCGCGCCGCTCGTTCCATACCTTTCATGCTGAAATTTATTGAGTATTTCCGCATTTTTACCTTTAGCTTTGGTTTTACGTATACAGGACGTCATCATGCAGTTACTGAATCTGAAACAAGCTCGATTTTTGAGCTTTTTCTTTATTATGGGGGGCTTGTTACTGTTGTTGCCCTTGCGTCTGTTGGCTTGTTTTATCGCCGGTTTTCTGGTTTATGAGATCGTCAATCTGCTGACGCCGTATTTTCAGAAAGTGATTAGCGGCAAACGAGCCAGATGGATGGTGGTGGCGATTATCAGTACGTTAGTGGTCAGCTTACTGAGCCTGCTTTTCGGCAGTCTGGTGGGCCTGCTGATGCAGGAAATGAAAGACACCACGGCATTTAATACGCGTATTGCCTACATCCTCAACGATATCCAGCAGCAACTGATGGTGTATTTACCGGGATATTTGCCGGTCAGCGTGGAAGAACTGCAACATGAGTTTTTGCAGTGGGTACAGCAGCATATCGCGATCCTGCAAAATATGGGGAAAAGCTTCCTGCACGGTTTTGTCACCATGCTGATCGGGATGGTGCTGGGGGCGATTATCTCTTTGTATAATGTGGAAAATAACGATGATAAACCGCTGCTGAAGGCGGAATTGCTGCGCCGGGTCGCGCTGTTGTCCGCGTCATTCCGCAACATCGTTTTCGCCCAGGTAAAAATTTCGCTGGTGAATACCGTGTTGTCCGCCATTTTCATCCTTGGCGTGTTTCCCTGTTTCGGCGTTCACCTGCCATTCTCTAAGACGCTGGTGGTGTTGACGTTTGTTTTCGGTTTGTTGCCGGTGATTGGCAATTTGATCTCCAACTCCATCGTCTTTATTTCCGCTTTATCCATCTCCCTGCCGATCGCGCTGATTGCGCTGGTGTACCTGATGCTGATTCATAAGCTGGAGTATTTCCTCAATGCGCAGATTGTCGGCACCCGCATCAAGGCCCACGCCTGGGAGATCTTGCTGGCGATGCTGGTATTCGAAGCGGCGTTCGGCCTGTCCGGCGTGATTGCCGCGCCGATTTATTACGCTTACCTGAAGAGCGAGCTGAAAGAGGCGTCATTGATTTAAGCCGGAAGGTTGCAGGCAGCCGCCTGCAACCTGATGACGGTATTACCGCTCGTCGGGGATGGCTTTCAATCTTGAGACGCGGCCGCGAATAAACAAGGCGGGGATTATCGCGGCGAAGAAGCACATCGCCACCATGTAAAAGCCATCCTGATAGGCGAACATCTGTGCTTTAGACGCCAGCGTGCGTTGCATAAATTCCATGACGCCGGGATTGGCGCCGAGCGGTTCGCCAAACGGGTTGCCCCAATGGGCGTATAACCCGTTGAGCTGACGGATGGCGTCCGTACCGACGGCATTGCCCCGAGTCAGCGATTCAGCCAGTATCTCCCCGTGTAAGGCGCCGCGGCGTTCAATAAAGACCGACAGCAGGTTTACCCCCAGCGCGCCCCCCAACTGACGGATAAAGTTCAGGCTGCCCGCGCCCAGTACGCTGCCCAGCAGGCATCCACCGCAATATCGACTTTTTGTCCGACTTTAACCTTTTCGATGGCCGTTTCTTTGATATTGGCTTCAACCCACAGATTCAGGGGATCGTGTACCATCATGACCCACTGCCCCTCCTGAATGTAATCGCCGACGTTGCCGAACGTCCGATCCACCACGCCGTTCACCGGCGATCGCAGCGCGCGATCGGCGATGTCCTGCTTCAATTGATCCGCCTGAGCCAGCAAAGCGAGCCGCTGCCGGCGTTCCATCTCGATTTGCCGATCCAGCACCGTCAGGTCATTGCGCGGCGCCTGTCGGGATACCCGCTGCGCCCGGCTGTAATCGATCTGCGCATCCGCGGCGGCCAGGCTGCCTTCCAGCGCCGCCAGCCGCAGTTTGGCGTCCCGGTCGTCGATCTGCGCCAGGATCTGATCTTTTTTGATCTCATCGCCGTCGATCACCGGACGCGCGGTTAGCCATCCGCTTTCCCGGCTGGCGAGGGAGATGACTTCGCCGACGATATGCGCATCGCTCTCGTTAATATGCGTCAGGCGCTGGTGCAGCCAGAAAACCAGGCCAGATCAAGACGAGCGTCAGGATCAATAGGCCGGACAACAGCATGATCCGGCGGCGGCGATGCCAATGCTGGAATGAACGGACAAATTTGCTGCTCATATATCGCTTCGTTCAATAGCGGACAGGTTGGCGATGACGTGTTCCACGGCTTGATTCACCTGGGCGATGTTTTCTTCGCTGAGGCCGTTTAAGGCTTTGATTCGCACCTGCCTGGCGATGTCCTCAACATTTTTGACCTGTTCGACGCCCTGCGGGGTGAGATGGATTTCCTTAATCCGGCGGTCCGCTCCTTCGCGGCGTTCGATCAGCCCCTGCTTTTGCAGATTGTCCAATAGCCGGACGACGGCGGAAGCTTCAAAGCCGATGGCTTCCGCCAGTTCCTTTTGATTCATGGGCGTCGTTGAGCGGGAGATATGCAGCAGCGGTAGCCAGGTGGCTTGCGTCAGCCCATAAGGCTGTAATTCTCTATCGATAACGCGACGCCATAGACGAGTGCTATGTCCCATCAGGAGCGCGAATCGGCGACGTGGGGAGGATTTCGCTATAGACATTAGGGGATATGATTATTAATTGACATGTCAACTAATTATCTATGCAACTAATGACATGTCAATTAATTTTATTGAAGCCCGCAGCCGGCGTTATGGATTTGGCACCGCCCTTTGCAGGGGAGGGAGTATGCTCCTCCCCCTGACAAGGGGGAGGCTGGGAGGGGGGAGCAACCGGCGTCGTCAGCGCAGCGATTGACCCCACCCCGATCCTCCCCTTCGCAGGGGAGAGAGTAAGCTCCTCCCGCTGACAAGGGGGAGACGGGAAGGGGTAGCAACCGGGGCTGTCAGCGCAGTGATGGACCCCATCCTGACCCTCTCCTTCGCAGGGGAGGGAGTCGCTCCTCCCCCTGACAAGGGGGAGGCCGGGAGGGGGTAGCAACCGGGGCTGTCAGCGCAGTGATTGACCCCACCGACTCTCCCCTTCGCAGGGGAGGGTGTTTAGCTCCTCCGGCTGACAAGGGGGAGTCGGTGATGGAGCTTGCGTCGATCAGGAATGGCTGGCGCTGGATTCTGGTTCGGCAATATCCATTTCGGCGTCGCTGTTTTCCTGCTCCGGGGAATCTTGCTCTTGCGCCGCGTTGTCCTCAACGACATTCTCTTGCCACGGCGTTTCCGGCGCGGCCTCAGGTTCATCGGCCGATTCAATCGGCGCCGCCAGCGGGGACTCCTCTTCGCTCAGTCCGTTGATTTTGGTCGGGATACCGCTGCGTAGCTGAAGCGCTTTGTCGAGCTGGCTCTGATTGGTGCTGGCATCGGCGACCACTTTGCCGACGCTGGCGCTAATGGTCAGCGGCGCGGGCGCGTCGGAGTTAAACTCTTCTATCGTTCGCGACAGCGGATGGTGTACTTCCACATAGCGGGAACCGTCCGGTTCCACCGTGGCCTTGATCGGTTCGTTGATGAACTGTACGCGCGTGCCGACCGGGACGTTGTCGAACAGATATTTAATATCGTCCGCCCGTAAACGCACGCAGCCGTGGCTGACGCGCAGACCGATGCCAAAATTGGCGTTGGTGCCGTGGATGGCGTACAGACGGCCGATATAGAGCGCGTAAAGCCCCATCGGGTTGTCCGGGCCGGCCGGGAACACTTTCTGCAAGGTTTCGCCGCGGGCGGCATATTCCGCATGCATCGCGGCGGTCGGCGTCCAGGTCGGGCCGGCTTTTTTACGCTGCACGGAGGTGATCCAGTTAATCGGCGTATCTTTACCTAACTCGCCAATGCCAATCGGTAACACCACGACGGTTTTGCTGCCTTTGGGATAGTAATATAAACGCATTTCAGCGCTGTTAATCACGATGCCTTCACGCGGCGCGTTCGGCAGAATCAACTGATGGGGAATAACCAGCGTGCTGCCCGGCGTCGGCAGGTAAGCGTCAACGCCTGGGTTGGCTTCCATCATATTGCTCAGTCCCATTTGATACTGGGCGGCAAAATGTTCCAACGGCAGCGTACTGTCCGACGGGATAGTAATTTCCAGATTTTCTCCCACCAGTCGGCTATTGGCCGCCGGCAGAGGATAGACAACGGCAAAGGCGGCCTGGCTGAATGCCGCAGCAGCTACAACCAGAGTTAGGATCGCGCGAATACTCATTTTCATGTCTTTATTAGAAGGATAAATGCCATACCAGAAAGACGATATCTGGTTTGTTCTGGGTTCATGAACCGGATGCGCATTATATGTGCAGAATGGCGCCGGAGGGAAATAACATGTGTAACTAATCACACATTTTTTGCAACCAGCCAAGGATGTTCTTACTTGTTTTGCCGACGCGATCGAAAAAACACGGCGATATTCCATCACCGTGTTCCGGTTTGCGTTAAATAAAACGGCTGAGAAATGCCTGGGTGCGCGGATGCTGCGGATTGACCAGAACATCCTCCGGCTTGCCCTGTTCCACCACCACGCCCTGATCCATGAAAACCACCCGGTCCGCGGCTTCCTTGGCAAAACCGATTTCATGCGTCACCACAATCATGGTTAACCCCTGCAACGCCAGGTCTTTCATGGTGGATAACACTTCGCCCACCAGCTCGGGGTCCAGCGCGGAGGTCGGTTCGTCAAACAGCATCAGTTTGGGGCGAATGGCCAGCGCCCGCGCGATGGCGACGCGCTGCTGTTGTCCGCCGGACAGATGGCGGGGATAGGCGTCCGCTTTATGGCTGAGCCCGACGCGCTCAAGCAGTTCCAGCGCATAGGCCCGCGCTTGCTGACGGTTTTGCTTATGAACGCCAATCGGCGCTTCAATGATGTTTTGCAGCACGGTCATGTGAGGGTAAAGGTTAAATTGCTGAAAAACCATCCCGATCTCGCTGCGCTGATGGGCGATCTCACGGGGCGACAACGGATAGAGTTTCCCTCCCCGCAGTTGATAACCGATCTGTTCGTCGCCCATCATGATATAGCCTTCGTCCATCTCTTCCAGATGGTTGATACAGCGCAGGAAGGTCGATTTTCCTGAACCGGAGGGACCCAGAACCACCACCACTTCACCGGCGTGGACATCTAAATCGATGCCCTTCAGCACGTGGTTATCGCCAAAATGCTTATGGACGTTGCGCGCCTTTATCAGCGGCCGATCGCCGGTCAGTACGGTTTCCTCGGCGGATAGATGAAGTTTAGTCATGGGGTTGGTTGGTCCTTACCGATCGCATCATTCAACACATTCGCTTTTGCCGGCCCGGTGCGGCGGGTTTCCGACGCCGGGCGGCGAATACCGCGCGAATAGTAACGTTCAATGGCGGATTGGCCGATATTCAGCAGAGAGGTGATAAATAAATACCAGATAACCGCGACCATCAGCATCGGGATCACTTCAAACGTACGGTTATAGATGGCCTGTACCGAGTAAAGCAGATCGCCCATCGCAATCACGCTGACCAGCGATGTCGCTTTAATCATGCTGATTAACTGGTTGCCGGTCGGCGGTATAATGGCGCGCATCGCCTGGGGAATGATGATCCGTCGCAGCGCGCGGCTCCGGCTCATGCCAAAGGCCTGACTGGTTTCCACCTGACCATTATCCACGGACAGCAGTCCGCCGCGGATGATTTCCGCCATATAGGCGGCTTCGTTCAGCGCCAGACCGGCAATCGCCGCCGTCAGCGGCGTGATCAGGTCATTGGTGTTCCAACTTATCCACTCCGGTCCGAACGGGATGCCCAGCGATACCCGAGGGAAAAGGGTGGAGAGGTTGTACCAGAAAATCAGCTGTACCAGCAGCGGCGTACCACGGAAAAACCAGATATAAAGGCCGGAAAGCCCGCTCAGCAGCACGTTCGAAGACAGCCGGGCTATCGCCAGCAGCAGGCCGAGCGCCACGCCGATCGCCATGGAAACCACCGTCAGCCCCAGGGTAACGCTTAAGCCCTCCATAATGGTTTTTTCAGTGAACCACTGATAAACCACGGGCCACTCAAAGTTTTTATTGGTGCTGACTGACCATATAACATAAGCCGCGATAATCAGCGTGAACGCCCATGACAGCCGCTGTCTGACGCGGCTGGGCGGTTGGGCTCTGGCTACATTTCTCAGCGCATCCACAGTCGAAGAATTCCTCTTGTTGTCGATGTTATGACTCATAACGGCAGCGTTACTGTTTTCCCGCCAGGTTAATGCCCGGCGCCGGCAGCATGTTTCCTTCCAGATGCCATTTTTTCATGATGGCGGCGTAGGTGCCGTTATCAAACAGCAGTTGATAGGCTTGCAGAATAACCGGCGCCAGCGGGGAGTCTTTGGCGAAAACCGAACCTTGATACAGATCGGCAAAGCCGTTGTGCTGACCGGTGCCGGACAGTTCCAACTGGCCGTTGGTCTGATCGACAAAGTAGGTGAGCGGCGCCTGTGAAGAGAAGAACGCATCGGCTCGCCCTGAGCGAACCGACAGGATGGACGTCGGCTGGTCGGTATAAGACTGGATCGCCACCGCCGGTTTGCCGGCGTCGGTACAGGCTTTCGACTGTTTCACTATCACCTGTTCCGCGGAGCCGCCGGCCATGACGGCGATACGCTTGCCGCAGGTATCGTCCAGCGTGTTGATTTTTTCCGGATTGCCGGAACGAACGGCAAACACCACGAACTCACGCACGAAATCGACGAAATCATTCTTTTCCTGACGCGCCGGGAAATCGCCAATCGGCCCGATGGCGAACTGATAGCGACCGGACTGAATGCCGCTCAGCAGGCTGGATAGGCCGCTGACGGAAGCGTGTTCGATTTTAACGCCCAGCACTTCGCCCAATGCCTTCGCCAGATCGGCGCTGGCGCCTTCCAGCGAGTGCGTGCCGCTGACGATTTCATACGGAGGAAAGGAGCCATTGTTCACGGCCTTGAGCACGCCGGCCTTTTTGATATCGTCCGGCAAACGGGCGCGCAGACCGTCATTCACCTGCTGGGGGGAAATCTCGGGCGTCGTCGCGGCGAATACGCCGGCAGAAAAGAGTAAACCTGTTAGCAGAGCAGTTTGCCCCAACTGTTTCATTTTCATCGCTCAATCTCCTTCGCCCTCTGGAAAGCAGGCTGCGTGTAGTGTTGATAATATTTATATGAAGTGAATAAAAGATCCCGTTACTCGTGCGACAAACGCGGCGTATCGAAACGGCGGTTAGCCAGCGCGGGGAGAACCTCCCGCGCATAGGAAAGGCGTTCGGGGTCTACATTAGCGTAGACCAGCGCCGGGGCTTCCGGCGCCTGAACCACCACCACGCCCAACGGATCGACAACCATGCTGTTGCCGATATTTCTCACGCCGCATTCGCCGACCGCCACGACATAGGCGGTGTTTTCCAGCGCGCGGGCGCGAACCAGCAGTTCCCAATGGGACTCTTTCAGCGGCCCTTTGACCCAGGCGGCCGGCAGTACCAGAACCTGAGCGCCATCCAGCACCAAACGGCGGGCCAGTTCGGGGAAACGCACGTCATAACAGGTCATCAGGCCGACTTTCAGTCCGGCGACGTCGACCAGCGGCGGCACTTCATCGCCGGGGGTGACGTTTTCCGACTCCTGCATGGAAAACGCATCGTATAGATGCAATTTCTTATACTGGGCGATGATTTCGCCGTCGCGAATGGCAATCAGCACGTTCCAGACTTTTTCTGCGCCGTTCGGTACGTGAATGCTCATCATGGTGGTCATGCGGCTGCCTTTGCTGGCCGCCAGCAATTGGCTGACGAAAGGGCCGTCCAGCGGCTGAGCCGCGGTCAGCACCAGTTTGGGATCGGTAATATCCCGCGCCAATACGCCTTCCGGCAGCACCAGCAGGTCGGCGTCCGCCTGTTGTGCGTCCGACATCAGCTTCAGCGCGGTGACGACATTGTTTCGCCATTCGCGGTCAACGGCGAACTGTCCAAGTGCGACTTTCATATCAATCCCTCTTAATCTTCAGACAAAACAGAGGACGCCCACGGGAACAAGGCTTCCGGAGTCAGGCATTGCGCCGTTATCCCCTGTAAGTACAGTTCACTGGCGAAATCGGCAATCATGGTTTTATTGATGGCGAAACCATTGTCGTTCCAGTGAACGGGTAAGTCCTGAGCGGTGCGGCGCAGATCGTCCAACAACCAGGGCGTGGTATCGGCATACTTGATGCGCTTGCCCATCCACACCTTATACGACTGGTCGATGACCTCGCTGAGCGCCTGCGGCAGCCAGGGGTGTTCCGCCGCCAGCGCGGGTTTTATCGCCAGCACATGCATGCCCGGCACATAGCCGACCTGGTGGAAATAGTCGATTTCCGCCTGACGGAAATCGGGTTGCAACTGTCGTAAACCGGAGCCGCCGTTAAAAAATCCTTCCGGCATGAACGGGGTGAAGATGGCGTCCAGACCGCCGTTTTTCAGCAGCGTAATCAGCGGCTGCTCGCCCGGCGCGGCTTCTATGCGTCCCGGCCGGCCGAATCCGGCCAGACGATCGACAATCGGATGCGCTTCCGTCAGACGGCCTACGTACCAGTAGGCATCGTCATTGCCGATGCCTTCACGGCGCAATAGCGCGCGCGTCCAGGTATTGCCGGAATCCTGCCAGCCCGTCAGGCCGATCTTTTTCCCCGCCAACTGCGACAGCTCGGTCAGCGGACTGTCCTGCGTGGTCAGAATGCAGCGCTGGCGGAAACCGCGCATCAGAAAGTGCGGCAGGGCGACTAAACTTTCATCGCCCTGAGCGCGGCTTTGCGCATAGCGGCTGAATGACACCTCGCCCGCATCGTACTGACTGCTGGTCGCCAGATTGTCCGGCAACGTACCGACCCGATCTATTTTTAGTTCAAACCCTTCTGGTTTGATATCGCCCAAGGCGAGTGGGGTGAAATAATCCCAATCCCTCACTGCCAGTCTAATTGTTATCGTCAACTTGGTGATTCCCTGGTGAAGGCGCGAGCTAACTCGCTCATAACAAATATGTCTGATATTTGCACATAATGTGCTTTTTTTTGATACTAGATCGATGTTCATACGTGTACAATAATATTTTTGTTATTGTACAAAATATTATTTATGACTAAACCAATCGATACCGGCTGGCTGGCTGAACAACTGCATAATCACAGTATCCGTGGCATTGCGATGGATATGTCGGCGCTGATCCGGGCAGGAAAAATTGAAATCGGCCGGCAGTTGCCGCCGGTAAGGGAACTGGCCGAAGCGCTGGGCGTGAGTCCGGCGACGATTTCCGCGGCCTGGAGCCAGCTGCGGCGACAAAAAGTGATTGCGGGGCGCGGCAGAACGGGCATGTGGGTGTCCGGTCAGCAGGTTTCCCCGCGACCGGAGCGTTTTGAGAAGATCGGTAACTTTGGCGATACGATCATCGCCGATCTGACCTTGTCGGCGCCCGATCCCGCGCTGTTGCCGGATCTCGACGAAGCGTTGTTATATGGCGCCCGGGTTAAGAATTTAAATAGCTATCAGCGTACGCCGATCGTTCCCGAACTTGAGCAGCAGTTGCGCAACAACTGGCCGTATGCGGCGGAAGCGTTTATGACCGCTGACGGCGGGTTTGACTGCGTGAATCTGACCTTGCAGACGCTGATTTTCCCCGGCTCCACGGTGGTGATTGAAAGCCCGACCGCGGCGCGGCTGCTGGATTTGCTGGATCATATCGGCATCAACGCCATTCGGGTCGAATGCGATGAACATGGCCCGGTCATCGAGGCGCTGAAGCAGGCATTGCAGCATAATCCCGCCGCGTTTATCTACCAGCCAAGAACCCATTCGCATACCGGTCATTCGGTAAGCCCGGCGCGTATGGCGGCGATGGCCGCGCTGTTGGCGGATAACCCGATGACGATGATTATTGAAGACGACGGCGTCGGCGAGATCTCGTCCTATCCCGCGCTGAGCATGGGCGCGTACTATCCGGCGCAGACCATTTATATCCGTTCCTATTCCAAAGCCTATGGCCCCGATTTGCGTATGGCCGCAATCTCCGGTTCGGCGGAAGTCATCGGCAAGATCCAGTCCTTTCGTAATTTCGGCGCCGGCTGGAGCAGCCGGATACTGCAAGGCGCGCTGAGCTTTTTACTCGCCGACCGGAAAACGCAGCAGGGGATTGAACATGCCCGCGAGGTGTATCATCAGCGGCGGCAACGGCTGGCGAACGCGCTGGCGCGGCGGGGGATTTACGTGCCGGAAAACGACAGCCTGTGTATCTGGCTGCCGGTGCCGTCGGAGCGCTATGCGCTGATCACCATGGCTGCCCATGGCGTCGCCGTGCAGCCGGGAGAGCGGTTCGGCACCAAAAGCGGCCATTATGTGCGGCTCAGTATTTCGCAGTTGCAGGAATCGTTAATCGAGACGATTGCGGAAGCGGTAAGCCAGATTTATCGCTGATGGGCTGCCCGGCAACGGGTTATCTTTTATTTAAGGCCATCTACATGGATGTGGTATATGGAAAAACGAACACCCCATACTCGACTGCACGTCGTTAAGGCGCTAATCGCTCAGGGCAAGGTCAGGGCGACTAACACGGCGCTCAATGGCGCAGATTTACTGGGATTAGATTTTGACGGAATGTCTATCGCCCCAGGATTAACACCGTTGATCTCTATGTAAAAATCACGGTTATTGACGACTTGCTCATCGTCTCATTTAAGGAGAAATAATATGAAATGTCCTAACTGTGGCGGTGCCGAACTGATACAGGAAGCAAAAGATGTACCCTACTCATTTCGTGGAAAAAAACCATGTTGCCGGCCATAGAGGGATTGCACTGTCCGATCTGTCATGACGTCACGATGAACAAGGACGAGTCTGCGGCGTACCTGGCAAAAATCGTTGCTTTCAAAAATTCGGTTATCAAAGAAACGATTGAACCGGCGTACATTAGTCGTGTGCGTAAAAAGTTGGATTTGACGCAACGTGAAGCCAGCGCCATTTTTGGCGGCGGCGCGAATGCATTTTCCAGATATGAAACAGGCAAGGCACAACCTCATCCTTCCACGGTGAAATTACTGAAAGTTCTTGATCGTCATCCAGAATTGCTAGGTGAGATCCGTAGTTAAACGATAGCGGAGCGCACTGGCGACGTCTGTTGCTACCCCCTCCCGGCCTCACCCTTGTCAGCTGTCTCTTAGTCACATATTTACCGATAACGGTATATGTAGGCTCAGTGTTATTTCGTGCGCGAGAAGGCCGTCATTTCTCTGCGATGTCGCAGTACGCGCCCGACGCAGGGTGGTTCAAGCGCCACCACCCTACGAACCCGGGCTTGCGGCTAAATTATGCCGCTGCGCGGTGCCTTCGTCGGTATCAGGCTTAACGGATCGCTTGCGACACGTTCCCGACGTGGCGCAAGCTTTCGCCGCGTCCATGCGGCTCATCCTAAGCCTGCTATCTCCTCAGCATAATTTTTTACGCCGCGTAACAGCCAACCCCATCAGCGCTCCCGCATTTGTGTATAAGAGACAGCCCTTGTCAGGGGGAGGAGCCAACTCCCTCGCCTGTGAAGGGGAGGGTCGGGGTGGGGTTAGGACTCTGTCGCAAAGGATAGTCGCGTCACTCCTGCGGACTTTTCTCCGCTTTACCCGCCATCATGGTCAGGAAATCATAACGGCGGCGCAGATCGATTTCGGCCTCTTCGTAAAGCTGCGCCGTTTCTTCCGGCAGCATGTTGTTCAGGCGGCGGAAACGTTGCTCGTGCAGCAGGGTTTCGCTCAGGCTGTTTGAGGGCGGACGGGAATCCGTCATCAATGCCGGTTTGCCTTCCTCGATGCGGCGCGGATCGAAGCGGTAGAGCGGCCAGAAGCCGGTGGCGGTCAACTGACGCATTTGATCGTGGCTGAACGCCAGGTCATATCCGTGCTCTTCGCAAGGGCTGTAGGCGATGATCAGCGACGGCCCCGGCCAGGCTTCCGCTTCCTGAATGGCTTTCACCGTCTGGTTCAACTGCGCGCCCAGCGATATCTGCGCTACATAAACGTGGCCGTACATCATGACGTTGATGCCCAGATCCTTGCGCGCCTTACGCTTGCCTTTCTCGCCGAACTTGGTGACGGCGCCCAGCGGAGTGGCTTTGGACTGTTGACCGCCGGTGTTGGAATAACACTGGGTATCGAGCACCAGCACGTTGACGTTTTCGCTCAGGCTCATGACGTGATCCAGACCGCCGTAGCCGATGTCGTAAGCCCAGCCGTCGCCGCCAATCAACCAGATGGATTTATCCACCAGATGGTCGGCTTCGGCGCTCAACGCCCTGGCCTGCTCATTGTCGAGGTCGGCCAATATCATACGCAGCTGTTCAATTTGCTGACGGCGCAGTTCCGGCGCTATCGACTCTTCCTGCAACGCCGCCACTAAATCATCCGGCAACAGCGGCGCCAGCTCATGCAGCAAGCGCACGGCGCGCTGGCGGTGTTGGTCGACGCTCAGGCGGAAGCCCAGGCCAAATTCGGCGTTGTCTTCGAACAGCGAATTCGCCCAGGCCGGTCCGCGCCCGTTGGCATCGGTGGTCCACGGCGTGGTGGGCAGATTGCCGCCATAAATAGAAGAGCAACCGGTGGCGTTGGCCACCAGCAGACGATCGCCGTACAACTGCGTCAGCAGTTTGATATACGGCGTTTCGCCGCAGCCGGAGCAGGCGCCGGAGTATTCAAACAACGGCGTAATCAACTGCGAGGTACGGATATCGATACGCTCCAGTTTGGCGCGATCCATTTCCGGCAGCGCCATAAAGAAGTCGAAGTTCTCTTTTTCGACCGCCAGATTATCCAGCCGGGATTCCATATTGATGGCTTTGATTTCCGGGTTCTGGCGATCTTTCGCCGGGCAGACTTCCACGCACAGGTTACAGCCGGTGCAATCTTCCGGCGCCACCTGCAAGACATATTTCTGACCGCGCATATCGCGGGCTTTCACGTCCAGCGATTGCAGCGACGCCGGTGCGTTGTCCATCGCTTCGGCCGGCACCACTTTAGCGCGGATGGCGGCGTGCGGGCAGGCGGCGACGCAGTGGTTGCACTGGGTACACAACTGCGGCTGCCACAGCGGGATCGCTTCGGCGATATTGCGTTTTTCCCATTTGGTGGTGCCGGTCGGCCAGGTGCCGTCGGGCGGCAGGGCGGAAACCGGCAGACTATCGCCTAAGCCGGCCAGCATGGCGGCGGTCACGGTTTTAACAAAGTCCGGCGCGGCGTCGGAAACCACCGGCGGGCGCTGCGGGCTGTCGGCATTGACGGCCTCCAGCGGTACCGCGGACAGCGCTTCCAGCGTGGCGCTCAGGGCGTTCCAGTTGCGCTCGACCAGTTCCTGACCTTTGCTGCCGTAGCTGGCGGCGATCGCCGAGCGCAGTTTTTCCAGCGCGACGTCGCCCGGCAGGATCTGCGACAGATGGAAGAACGCCATCTGCATCACGGTATTGATGCGCGCGCCCAGCTGGCATTCGCGGGCGATTTTGGCGGCGTTGATGCAGTACACCTTCGCCTGACGCTGGTTCAGCGCGGCCTGAACTTCCTGCGGCAGCCGATGCCACAGATCGTCGCTGGAATAGGGGGAGTTGATCAGAAATACGCCGCCGGGCTTCAGACGCTCGACCATGCTGTATTTGTCGATGAACTGCCACTGGTGACAGCCGACAAAGTCCGCCTGATCGATCAGATAGGCGGAATTGATGGGATGAGGGCCGACGCGCATGTGGGAGACGGTCAGGCTGCCGGCCTTTTTCGAGTCGTAGACGAAATAGCCCTGTACGAACAGCGGGGTGGTGTTGCCGACGATTTTAATCGAGTTTTTGGCGGCCGATACCGTGCCGTCGCTGCCCAGGCCATAGAACAACGCTTCCAGCGAGGCATTGCCCGGCAAATGCTCGACGGGCAACGGCAGCGACAGATTGGTCACGTCGTCATAGATGCCGACGGTAAAACGCGGTCTGGGGTTAGCAAGCGCTAACTCATTAAAGATCGCCTGCACGCACTGCGGGGTGAACTCTTTGGACGACAGGCCGTAACGCCCGCCGATCACCCGCGGCATAGACGCGCGTTCACCGGTGGAGAACGCCTCGGCCAGCGCGGTCATCACGTCCAGATAGAGCGGTTCCGCCAGCGCGCCCGGTTCTTTGGTGCGATCCAGCACGGCAATGCTTTTCGCCGTTTGCGGCACGACCGCCAGCAGATGGCTGGCGGAGAACGGGCGATACAGACGGACTTTCACCACGCCGACTTTTTCACCCAGCGTCAGCAGCCGATCGATCGCTTCTTCGCAGGTGCCGACGCCGGAGCCCATCAGGACGATAACGCGGGTGGCTTCAGGATGGCCGTAATACTCAAACGGGCGATACTGACGGCCGGTGACCTCGGCGAAGTCGTTCATCGCCTGTTCGACGTGCCGACAGCCGGCGTTATACCAGGAGTTGGTCGCCTCGCGGGCCTGGAAGAACGTATCCGGATTGGACGCCGTGCCGCGGATCACCGGATGCTCAGGTGTAAGCGCTCGCTCACGGTGAGCCTCTATAGCCTGCTGAGGCAGCAGTCGGCGCAGGTCGTCATCGCTCAGCGGTTCAATCTTGTTGATTTCATGCGAGGTGCGGAAACCGTCGAAGAAATGGATAAACGGCAGCCGGCTGTTCAGGCTGGCCATCTGCGCGATCAGCGCGAAATCCTGCGCTTCCTGTACGTTGCTGGCGCAGAGCATGGCGCAGCCGGTCTGGCGTACGGCCATCACATCGGAGTGATCGCAGAAGATGGACAGCGAATGGGTGGCCACCGTGCGCGCCGCCACGTGCAGGACAAACGGCGTCAGCTCGCCGGCCAGCTTATACAACGTGGGGATCATCAGCAGCAGGCCCTGCGACGAGGTAAAGCTGGTCGCCATCGAACCGGTTTGCAACGCGCCGTGTACGGTGGCTATCGCGCCGCCCTCCGACTGCATTTCCACCACGCGCGGCGTATCTCCCCAGATGTTTTTGTCGCCGTCGCTCGACCAGGCCGCGGCCTGTTCCGCCATGGTTGAACTTGGCGTAATGGGATAGATGGCGATGACCTCATTGGTCCGCCAGGCGACAGAAGCGACTGCGTTGTTACCGTCGGTGGTGATCATGACTTAGCCTTTTTGCTCACAGAATGAAATTCGATTTTTATTTGGGGAATTATCGCATCTCAAAGAACGAAGAAAGTGACTCAATTTACGCGGAGTTGTTTCAAACTATTTTTAATAATTCCGCTTATTATACACCGATATGACATAAATGCCGTCCCCTGCGCATTTTCAGTACAAACGGAAAAAAAGACGCGTGATTTCAGATAAATAATGGGCAAACGCTGCCGGTTGTCTGGCGTGAGGTATCCGCATCCTGGCGCATGTCATGCTGGAAGCGGTTAACGAAATTGAGCAGCATCGGCGTACGCGCCGCGGATTCATGGCCGACGATCAGCCCGATATCCCATCTCATGCCGGAGTCCAACAGGGGAATGCTCACCATGTCTTCGCGCAACATCGGGCGGGCCAATCCTTCGACGAAGACGAAAACGCCCTGATTCAGCGTCACCAAATCGTAGGCGACATGCAGATCGTGATTGATGTGGGTATGAATGCTCGGCGTGACGCCCGCCTGGCGCAGGTGCTGCAAAATGGTCTCCTGTAGCCGGAAGGTTTCATCCAGCATAATCAGGGAGACGCCGATCAAATCGGTCAGGCGGATGGGCCGCGTTTGCGCCAGCCGCGCCAGACGGTGCTGCCTGTTGCTGACCAGCACGATCCGCTCCTGCTTGATGCTGGTATAGCGCAGATGCGGGTTATCTCCGGGCCTGACGGTGATCGCCATATCCAGCGACCCGTTATCCACGCGCGCTTCGCAATCGATATCGGCGTGCTCGGACAGTTCGCAGTCCGCATCCTTGTAGGCGGCCAGAAACGCCATCACCCGCCGTACCCCCAGACTTTGCAGCGTGCCGGGAGAGAAGCCGAGGCGGTAACGAGGATGTTCGTGCCGTTGCCGGGTGCGTATATCGCTTTCCAGCGCGGCAATGCTGCTGATGGCGGTCATGGCCTTGACGTAGAGGTAGTCGCCCATCGCGGTCGGCGACATGCCGCGGGAATTGCGCTCAAACAGGGTTACGCCCAGTTCGGTTTCCAGATTGAGGATCTGCCGGCTCAGCGCCTGCTGGCTAATGAATAATTTTTGTGCGGAATGAGTCAGGCAACGATCCTCATACACCTGAACAAAATATTTCAGTGTACCGATATCCATATGCCACCTCTCCCATCATCAGTCATCGTGCGGGGGACAGGCGGACAGTGTAACCAGCCCGTTTGCGTCAAAATATGACAGCTATCATAGGAATAAAAAACGCGTATGAAGAAAAGGGATATTGCGCACAGTTTTCAGCGCGCGCAACCGGGCCGGAAACGCCGCGATAACATCATGCGGCGTTGCCGTGGGTTACTTCAGCGGAATGGTGACCCCCAGATGGAAGATCGACATATCCACATCATTTTCGGCGAACAGCGCAAACAGAAAACGCCCTGAGACGGAAAAATCGCCGAAGTTATAGCCGATCATCGGCCCGAGCGAGGCGTATTCGGTGCGTTTTCCCCGCGCGTGAAATCCCGGTATGGCGGAGACTTCGCGCCCCTTTATCTTGTCGTCGCGGAACTGCCGGGTATAGTTGCCGATCGCGCCCAGCGTCCAGTTATCGATCGTTTTGGCGGCGGTGACGTCCAGATAGTAGAGGTGGCCGGTTTGGTATTCGGTCGTCTTGTTGCGGGTATTGAAATTGAAGATGTTATTCACCGTGAACGCCCAGTCGTCGCGCAGATAGGTGACGGCGAGATTAGGCTGGAAAATATAAAAATTATTGGCGATGGAATTTCCCTGTATGACGTTTCTGCCCTCGGCCTCGCTGTACTGATATTCAAACTTGCCGTTCTTCAGACTGACTCCCGCGCCGAATCCCACGAACAGACCGCGGCCCAGATCCCACGACAGCATCACGGGGGTGATCGAGGTGTTCAGCATGCCGTCATAGTGATCTTTGTGCTCCGTCTGACCGTCGTTGGTACGGGAACGAATGACGCGCTGGGGTTGCACTATGCTGGCGCCATAACGGGCGCCCAGCACTTCCCAGCCCGGCACCCACAATAACGACGCGGCGGTGCTGACCACCTTGAGCTTGACGCTGCCGCCCGGCGTCAGGGCTTTATCGCCGTCCTCGTTGCGCAGCGATCCGGTTTCATAGGAGCTGTCCAGCGTAAAGTAGAGCCCGTCCGGCGGCAACAGCCCCGCCGCGTTGCCGGTTGTCGCGCCCGGTTGCAAGGGCGTGACGTTTTCCACCGCGTATACGGCGGGAACGGCCATCAATGTTGCCGATAATAGTGTGGCCCGGAACAATTGATTGATATTGTTCATCATCATTCCTCCAGTGCATGTCATGCATAATGGGAAGGCCCGGCTTCCCATTATGGCGTGCGGGATGCTATTTCAGCGTACGGATATAGTTCGCCGCGTTGACGGCGGACAAACGACCCGATGTGACCGCGAAGGAATAATGAGACCCGGAGGCCCATAGCGTGTAGGTGCGGCCATATTGCCCGCCGACATCCAGACCGGTGGCATATAACCCTTTGATAACCTTATCCTGCTTGTCGGTGACTTCCAGATCCGTGGTGATGCGGACCCCGCCGAAGGAGGCGAAATAGTGGGGTTGCACTTTCAGGGCATAATAGGTCGGACCGGTAAGCGGCAACACGGTGGCCGGGTTTCTGACGAAATCCTCATCGACATTTTTTTCTTTGATCTGGTTAAAGCGCGTGACGGACGCTTTCAGTCGTCTGGGGTCGACATCGAGTTTTTTCGCCAGCTCGTCCAGCGAGCTGGCCCTGACCACCTTGGCGCTGCCCGCATTGATGGCGTCGTCGATCTCTTTTTTCAGGTTGGTGAGTTTTTTCATGACCGGAATGATGACGCCCATGCCGGTTCTGGCGCCCTCTTCCTCGACAAATTTTATCGTATCATCGTCGAAAATGGACCAGACGAAGCTGTCGCGCTGGCCTTCAATCGCGTTGCCGGCAATGGCGAAACTTTCCACGATGGTTTCATCGATAAAGCGATCGCCGTATTTGTTGACCCACAGGTTGGGTTCCCAGGCCATCGCCTGCAAATCGCCTACCAGCGGAATGCCCTTATCCGTCACCGCCGGATGCAGCAACAGGCCGAAGTCGGTGGTGTCCGCGCCGACGGCCGTCGCCATATCGATGCCGTCGCCGGTTTTGTTCAGGTGGGCGAACGGCGTGACTTTTTCCGGATCGAAAGGCGTCCAGGCTTTGACTTTCTCTTTGCTGTCCTGGAAGCCGCCGGTGGCCAGTATCACCGCTTTCGCCAGTATGGTGATTTTGTTGCCGTCGGCATCCTCCGCTTCAATCCCTTTAATCGCGCCGTCCTGATAGATCAGCTTCTTGCCCGGCGTTTTATACATGACCGTTACGCCGAGTTCCCTGGCTCGCTCCGCCATGCGTTTGATGAGCGCCGCGCCATGATGCGCGTTGCCGTATTCTTCCACGATATGCCACACGCGCGGCTCATGGGCGGAGATCTGGGTGACGTAAAAATTGACGCCCTGTTTTTCCAGCCAGCGGATCGTCGGGCCGGACTCCTTCAGATACATTCTCACCAGCGCGGGATTCACCCGGTACGACTGATTAAATTCCATGGAGGTGCGGTAGGCTTCCTCGGGAGTCATGGTGACGGCGTTTTTACGGGTTTGGTCGGTTTGGACGGCAAACAGCCCTTCGGCAAAGTTGGAACTGCCGCCGGCTATCGCCTGTTTCTCCAGCGCAATGACTTTCAGTCCGGCTTCCGCCGCCGACACCGCGGCGGATACGCCGGCGCCGCCGAATCCGACAACCACGACGTCGGTTTCCAGTTTGCTCTCTTGTGCGGCACCCGGCTGCGCGTAGCTGAGGGAGAGGCCGAAGATGAAAAGAAAGCAACCGATAGCGGTATTTTTTCTTAATCTGCTCATAGTGTTATCTTCCTGTTATTGTAGGGGTACCCGATCCTCGTGCTGTTTTCTGGTGATATCGCCTGCCTGTTGTATGATGGGAAAGGGGTCTGGTGCGGCCGGATAAACGCTCTGGACGCGTCCAAATGACCATCCCCCTGGATATCGGTAGGTTTTTTAGGGGGACGACAAGAGGTGGTTTCACTATAACCATCTGAGATATATTGGAAAAACACCCTTTATTTGTGGTTGCTACAACTTCAGGTTGTAGCGAGCCGGAGCCGGACGGGCTTCCGGTTGTGGTTATGGTCGGTTGGCGGGGATTGAGGAAGGGCTCCCGTTGATCTGGGAGCCGAATGATGGCGAATGAAATAAAAGATAAGCTGATTGCGGTGGTGGCGTCGCTCCATGAACAGGGCATGACCCCGGAACAGGCGCTTGAGCATATTCTTCAGGCGTGGGGCGGTACGGCGAAGGACATTGCCCTGATTGGCTTGATCACGCCGCAGTTGATTGCCGATGTGCTCCACTCGGTGTATCAGGATGCGATTTCCGCGCGGCAAATCGCCATGATCTTGCAGCAACTGGGTTATGACCGACCGGCGATTGCCGATACGCTGCGCACGCTGTTCCCCGAGCTTTCCCGCGCCGGCGGGCGGGCGTAATGACGATGCCGCATCCTGCTCTGATGAGGTCTCTATGTATCGCAGAATCAGCGGTGATGATTATCAAAGAATATTTGTGGTCGGCGATATCCACGGCTGTTATCAGGCATTGCTGGATGCGCTGGCGACCCGGCAATTCGATCGTCAAACCGACTTGCTGATCTCGGTCGGCGATCTGATCGATCGCGGGCCGGATAGCCCGGCCTGCCTGGCGCTGCTGGATGAATCCTGGTTTACCGCCGTGTGCGGCAATCATGAGCAGATGGCGCGCGAGGCGCTGAGCGAGGATAACGGCTGGCTGTGGTCGCGCAATGGGGGAAGCTGGTATTCCGCGCTTGATGACGCCGATAAACGCCTCGTCGCCGGGCGGATAGCGCAAACGGCGGATCTGCCGCTGGTCATCGACGTGGATATCGGCGGCCGCCATTATGTCATTGCTCATGCGGACTATCCGGCGGACGATTATGCGTTCGGCAAGGCGGTCGATGAGGATGAGTTGGTCTGGGGGCGTAATCGCATCACGCGCGCCATGGCGGGCGAAGGCGACAAGATCGCCGGGGCGCACCTGTTTATCTTCGGCCACACGCCGCTTCACAAACCCCTGATCTTTTTCAACCAGCTTTACATTGATACCGGCGCGGTGTTCGGCGGTCGGCTGACGCTGATTCAACTACGCTGACGAGGCGCTCATCGCCAATGCTTTTGCCGATTCAGCCACCGAACGGTGTTCATAGATGCTGTTAAATATAACCAGTAAATTCAGATCGATGCGGCGTAGATCGAGATGCATATTGTTCATTAAGTCCTGAGTACAATGCAGTTCATACAGTATTGCTAATGAAGTAGCATGGCAGGCATTACTTGTCACCACAACCTATGGAAAATTAATGAAAATTGAGATTCAACCCGCCCGCAAGTCTGATGCCGGCGTTATTTTAGACCTTATTATCGAACTGGCGGAGTATGAAAAAGCGCGGCATGAAGTAGTGGCTTCGCGTCAGGATATTGAAGATTCGTTATTTGGCGAGGATGCCAATGCGGAAGCGCTGATTTGCCGTATCGACGGTCAGCCGGTCGGTTACGCGGTTTTCTTTATGAGCTACTCCACCTGGCTGGGGAAAAACGGTATTTATCTGGAAGATTTGTACATCGGGCAAAAATTCCGCCACTGCGGCGCCGGTAAAGCGTTGCTCAGACACCTTGCCGACATTGCCCGGCAAAGAAAATGCGGCCGTCTGGAATGGAGCGTGCTCGACTGGAATCAGCCGGCCATCGATTTCTATAAAAGCATCGGCGCGTTACCGCAGGATGAGTGGGTTCGCTATCGGTTGGATGAAAACGGCATCGAACAGCTTGCATCGGCCAAATAATCACGTTCGGCGGGAACGTGATTATTCGCGACGCCGGCATTATTTGGTCGAGATCGCCAGCGTCGTGCCGGCCAGGATAAAAATGCCGCCGGTTGAACGGTTAAACAGTTTTATGCGGCGGGGACTGGAAAACAGCGAGGACAGCCGGCGGCCGGTGCAGGCATAGATAAACATAATGCTGCAATCCAGTATCAGCCAGGTGACGGCCAGTATCACGAACTGCAAAACAGGCGGCGCGCCGGTATCGATAAAGTGAGGGAACAGCGCGGCGAAGAACAGCAGATCTTTCGGATTGCTGATCCCCACCAGATAGCCTTTGCGGAAAAGCGCAAACCAGCCTGAGGATGGCGCATCCTGAACGCCGGGTTCCGTCTGATGCATGCCCGATGCCCGCCATGACGTGATGCCAAGCCAGATCAAATAGGCCGCGCCAATAATTTTTAACGCGATAAACGCGGTGGTCGAGGCCGCCAGGATGGCGCCCAATCCCAGGGCCGAGCAGGCCATCAGCGTTAGCGCCGCAATAGCCCCGCCCAGCACGGTCGCCGTGGCGCGGGTATGCCCGTAGCGGAGTCCGTGGGACATGCAAAGCAAAGCCGACGGGCCCGGTATCGCGATTAATGCGCTGATAATACCGGTATAAGCGAGCCAAAGACTAAAACTCATGGTTGCTCCTGGGGTTGTTTAACCAATAAACGAATGGCGCCGGTCGCGGGCGTGAATCGCCGTATCTTCGCATAGATAACGAGGTTATCCAACGCGATGACGCGCCGCGGCGTTCGGCCGTATTTTTCTCTTATTCAGAGAAGATCGCCGGCCGGGTAATCACCTGTGCGGGCTGACGTTGCAGGATAATCTCGCCGTGGCGGATCGACCAGAGCACATCTTCCTGACGGCGGATCGCCTCGTAATCGTTTTCGCCCGCCAGAACGATCAGATTGGCGGGCTTGCCGACCTCAATGCCGTAGCGCGCATCGATACCCAGCGCTTTGGCGCTGTTGTCGGTGATCAGGCTCAGCGCTGTGGAAATATCCTGATAGCCCATCATCTGACAGATATGCAGCCCCGCATCCAGCACCCGCAGCAGTTTGCCGTTGCCTAGCGAGTACCAGGGATCGAATATCGAATCCTGCGCCAGACAGACATTCATGCCGGCCGCCAGCAGTTCTTTCACCCGCGTCACCCCGCGGCGCTTGGGGAAGGTGTCGAAACGTCCTTGCAGGTGGATGCTTTCCGTCGGGCAGGAGACGAAGCTGATGCCGGATTTTTTCAGCAGACGGAACAGCTTGGAGCAGTAGGCGTTGTCATAGGAGTGCATGGCGGTGGTGTGGCTGGCGGTGACGCGGTGGCCCATATCGTTGAACAAGGCCTCGGCCGCCAGCACCTCAAGGAAACGCGAGTTGGGGTCGTCTATTTCATCGCAGTGGACATCCACCAGCCGGTCATATTTTTTCGCCAGCGCGATGACCTGTTTCATGGATGCCTCGCCCAACTCCCGCGTGTACTCAAAATGTGGGATGCCGCCCACCGCGTCGACGCCGATTTCCAGCGCCTCTTCCATCAGCCGCAGGCCGTTGGGGTACGAGAGCAGCCCTTCCTGAGGGAAGGCCACCACCTGTAGTTCCAGCCGATCTTTCAACTCATCGCGCAGTTCGCACAACACCCTGGTCGCGGTTAGCGTCGGATCGGTGGTATCGACATGGGTGCGGATCGCCTGAACGCCGTTTTCCATCAGCAGTTGGATGGTTTTCCGGGCGCGGGTGCGGATATCGTCCGGGGTCAGCAGCGGTTTGCGTTCGGCCCAGCGCTCGATGCCTTCGAACAGGGTGCCGCTCTGGTTCCAGTTGGGCTCTCCGGCGGTGAGCGCTGCATCCAGATGGATATGAGGCTCGACGAACGGCGCGCAGGCAAGATTGCCCTGAACGTCGATCTCCTCCGCCGTCGCGTTTTGTCTGGCGGTCTGCGGCGTGATAGCGGCGAATAAGCCGTCCCGAATCTCCAGCGTAAAGAGTTCCGAACGATGGCGCAGGCGGGCGTTGACGATTCTCATGAGCATTCTCCTTTTCGTGACGGACAAATTGCGGGTCGGCAGGCCGTCGGGATCGAGAAGATCGAGCCGGCGGACGGCAACGGGATGCGCCGATCGGCAGGGCGACGTCCGATTTCCGATAATACACCGCTTCGAACCACCGCTGGCGGTTTTTGACTCGACTCGGCGTGCCATAGCGCGCCACGCTAATCGGAACACCGACCTGTGGCGCGTTTATGACAAAGGATTGATGGGGGATTTATGCGCGGGTATTCAGTCGCCGACCTGATTTCAGATCAAAAAGATGAAGAAAATCCTGATTAGCCTGAATCCTTAACGTTTCGCCAGGCGTCGGCAGGAAGCGTTGCCGAAATACGCAGGTTATCTCCTGTTCGCCGCAACGCGCCATAATCAATGTTTCCGAGCCGGTCGGTTCAACCGCCGCCACCTCAACCGCCATGCCGTCCTCGGCAAGTTGAAAATGTTCCGGTCTGATACCCAGCACAACGGATTGGCCATCTTGCAACGAGGCGGAATCAGGCAGCGCGATCTCGAAACCCCCTTCCGCGGTAAATATGGGCGTGTTCCTTATCTGGATCGAACCGGCGATAAAGTTCATCGACGGCGAACCGATAAAGCCCGCGACGAAGAGGTTATCAGGGCGATCGTAAAGCTCCAGCGGCGTACCGATCTGCTCCACCACGCCATCATGCATGACCACAATGCGATCGGCCATGGTCATCGCTTCGACCTGATCGTGCGTGACATAGATCGTTGTGGTTTTTAGTTTCCGATGTAATGATTTTATTTCGGCGCGCATCGTCACGCGTAGTTTTGCGTCGAGATTGGACAGCGGTTCATCGAACAGAAAGACCTGCGGGTTGCGGACGGTCGCGCGTCCCATCGCCACACGCTGGCGCTGACCGCCGGATAACTGGCGGGGATACCGGTCGAGTAATTCGCTCAGGCCGATAATGCCGGCGGTTTTTTCGATGCGGGCATTGATCTCGTCGAGCGGCATCTTTTTCAGCTTTAGCGCGAACGCCATGTTTTCGCGTACCGTCATATGAGGGTAGAGGGCGTAATTTTGAAACACCATGGCGATATCCCGATCTTTGGGCGCGGTGTTATTGATGACTCGTTCGCCGATGCGGATATCGCCTGCCGTCACAGTCTCAAGGCCGGCGACCATTCTGAGTAATGTCGATTTCCCACAGCCGGACGGCCCCACCAGCACGATAAACTCGCCATCCTGAATGTGTATGGAAACATCGTGAATCACCTGCAACGGACCGTATGATTTCTGAATATTCTCAATGCTGACTGACGCCATTTCCACCACTCTTTTTTCCCAATGACAGACCGACGCACAGAAGTTGCACGCCCATCTCTTCGATCAACTTGCGGGTTTCCGGCGGCAATCTGTCGTCGGAAATGATGATATGCACTTTGTCCAATTCGCAGATGCGATGCAGCGCCGGCGAGCTGAACTTGCTCGCATCGGCCAGTACGACGATGCGAGTGCTGGCGGCGATCATGGCGATGTTCTGATGCGCCTCGTCTTCATTGAACGTGCTGAGGCCGACAACCGGATCGATGCTATCACTGCCTAAGTAGGCCGTGTCGAAGTGCATCGAGCTTAAGGAGGTCTCGACCATTCGGCCGACCAGCGACATCGATTCGGCGCGGAATGTGCCGCCAGGCAATATAATTGAATGCTGACGCGACGGGCGGAGTTCCTGCACGACATTGAGTCCCGTCGTCAGAATGGTCAGCGGTTCGCTGTCGCGCAACTCTGTCGCCATCATCTGCGTGGTCGATCCTGAATCAAGAATGATACGTTTATCATCCCTGGCCAGTTGGGCCGCCTGACGCGCAATTGCGCGTTTCGCCACGCGATTGACGACATTTTTATCTTCGATAACCGGATCGACGAAGCGTGGAAATTCCGGGGCATCGCGCTCCGCCAACGACATCGCCAGCGCGATACGAAAGTCCGGTACGCCTTTATATCCATAGTGCCGACAAAAACGGATTAATGTCGGTTCGCTGACTTCGGCGATGAAAGCGAGTTCGCGCACGGTCTTGTACATAAAACCTTCCCGTTCCCGCTCGATATAGGCAGCGATGCGGCGAAAGGATTTACTGAGTTGCGGTGTATCAGACACGATCGTCTCGAAAAGCGACAATTTTCCCACTTTATCCGTCCAGGTAAGGTGTTTTTTTAGCGGAATAGCCTCATCAGGATGATAACGATGTCCCATCTAAATGCCAGACAAAATGTAGTTTTACTAAAAAAATAACAGAATATAGTTATGCTTAAATAATATTGCGCCAAAAAAGTAATTACGCTAAATCTCAACGGGTGATAACCGAGCAACCGGGCGGCGGTTTTTTTGCAGAGGACGGTCGGCTCAACCCAGGTAGTTTAAAACGTGAATGATATTTATAACCATGAGAACGGCGCGATGACAAAACCATTAAAAATCCGGCGGCGCATAGCGCTGGCAATCACTTCGCTACTGGCCGCAACCAGCATGTCTGGTTTGGCCTATGCGCAAGACACCATTACCTACTGGTCGATGTGGAATCGCGGCGAGCCGCAACAAAAGGTGATCCAACAAGCCATCGACCAGTTCACGAAAGACACGGGCATTGTTGTCAAGACGCAATGGGTTGGCCGGGATAACCTCAAAAAACTGGCGCCGACGCTCAATTCCGCGGTAACGCCCGCCGATCTGGTTGACGGCGCGCAGCGCAACGTGCGCTCCATTCTGGTATCAACCAATAACCAGACTGATCTTTCCCCCGTCTACGCGGCAGCAATCCCAGGAGAACCAGGGAACACCGTCGGCGGCGTGATACCCGAAAAATTCTTGCAGTCCGTGACGACCGGCGGCCAGAAATGGCTGGTTCCCTACGAGGTGATTACTTCGCAATGGTGGTACGACGCCGCGTTTCTGCCTGAGGTCGAAAAGTCTCCGCCTCAAACCTGGGCCGACTTAATCACCCTGTTGGATAGCGCAAAAGCCAAAGGGGTCGCGCCGATCGCGCTTGACGGCGATATCGCGCACTTCAATCTGTATTACTTTGCGGAAATCGCCGTGCGCTATCTTGGCCCCGGCAAGCTGCGCGCGGCCGTAGCCGACAAGACCGGCGAGGCCTTAAAGGATCCGCTGATTCTGAAGACGGCCGAACATATTGAGGAACTGGTAAAAGGCGGATATTTCGCTCCTGGCTACAACGCCAGCAAATGGCCCGCCATGCAGCAGCGTTGGGCCACCAACAAGGCGGCCGTCATTTTTAACGGCCCGTGGATCGTGAGCGAAACGGCCAGTTACACCGCTCCCGGTTTCAAACCCCGCTCTTTTCCCATGCCGTCGGTCGCGGAAGGCGCGCATCAGACGCAGGAAGTCTCCTTTATTGGCTTCGCCATCCCGAAAAAAGCCGCCAATGCAGAAGCCGCGCAAAAGTTCATCAGCTACTTCCTTGCCAAGGACAAGCTGTCGGGTATCGCCACTGAGACCAGAAATCTGACGCCCCGCGCCGATATCGCCGTGCCGGATGAACTGGCGCAGGCCAAGCTGGCAATCGAATCCTCGCCCGAGATTCATAGCCAGTTCGACGGACTGATCGACGTGGACGCCGACTATACGAATAAGGTGCTTATTCCGCTCATCAACGATCTTATCTTCGGCGTGAAGAGCGCGCAGGCGTTCCAGTCAGCGCTGGTGGAAAATACGATTACCTATCGGCGTCTGAATTGAACGATACCCGGATATCGGCAACCTGAAGGGCGTGTTGGTCAGGCATATCCACATGCCTGACTTATACTTTTGCCATCAGCGAGCGGCCGATTGATCGCATTGCGCATAAAAGTCATCCATTAACAAACGCGTCGGCCTGTGTTGGGGGCGGCGCTTGAGAGAGCCACGAATGCCTTTAAAGTCCGCTATCAAGGACAACCGGTCGGCGCTGCCTGATGCAAAGGCCGAACCCACCATCGAACCGATGCATCAGGCTCGCCGAAAGCTGTTTTTCTGGTTTGTTGCGCCGGCGCTGGTTCTCTATGTGGTGTTATTCATATTGCCTACGATCGCGACGGTGTGGATCAGCTTTCATAAATGGCCCGGCGCAGGGCCGATGGAGTACGTCGGCTGGCGCAACTATGAAGCGCTTTACTACGATCCGATTTTTATCAGCGCTTTTATAAACACCCTGAAGATTATTTTTATTGTCGGCGGCGCGACGTTTTTTATCAGTTTCGCGATGACGATGGCATTGCGGGAGATGATGGGACGCAAGTTTGTCAGATCGGTCATATTCTTCCCCAATATTCTTTCAGCGGTCGTTATTTCGATTCTCTGGGGATTTCTTTTTCAGAGCGGCGGTCTCGTTAACGAGATACTGGCGGGCATGGGGATCTCGAATCCGCCGGCCTGGCTCAACGAGTCTAATTTGTTCAATCTGATTATGGTGGGGCTTATCTGGGTTTCGACCGGCTTCTATACGACCATCCTGATGGCCGGGGTCGATCGTATCCCCGCCGATCTTTACGAAGAGGCCGAACTTGCGGGCGCGAACGCTTTACAGCGTTTTTGGCACATCACGCTGCCGTTGATGTGGGAAATCGTCAGTATGGCCGCCGTACTGTGGACCATCAGTTCCGTCAAAATCTTCGAGTTCATTTATGCGTTCGCCGGCGGCGCGGGGTATCTGCCCTCCACCAAAGTCTGGAACACCGCTCTTTATTCGTATGCGGAAGCCTTTGCCGCCACGGGGACGCCGCGTTATGGCCCGGCGGCCGCCAGCGCTTTTATCATGCTCATCCTTGTCGCTGTGTTGGTCTGGCTTATTCGTCGGATAATGCGCCGCGATCCCCTGCAATTTTAAGGAGATGGCGATGACATCATCTCATCTACGCGAAAGTACGCGCCTGGCGGCCATGCCGACGCGGCGTGGTTTCCGCTTGCGCAATCTGTCCGTCACCCAAACCATCCCGACGCTGCTGATCTGGGCTTTCGTCGCTTTCAATATCCTGGTCCTTATCTGGCTTCTGCTCTCCTCTTTTAAGACCACGCGTGAGATTCTGGCATTTCCCTGGTCGCTGCCGGGAACCTTTCAATGGCGCAATTTCGAGGAGGCCTGGATTGCCGGTAACTTCGGCGTTGCGGCGTTAAACACATTGGTTCTGTCTGTTGCGACGGCTTGCGCCACGATTGCGATCGCCGCGCCGGCCGCTTACGCGCTCAGCCGGTTCAGGGTATTGGGCGCTGATTCAATCACCCTGTTTTTTGCCATTGGCATAGGGATCCCCGCGCAGGTTATCGTATTGCCTCTCTATGTTCTGATGGGGGCTTTTGGTCTGGTTGACAGCCTGATTGGACTTTGGATCCTCTATGTCGCGACATCGCTTCCTTTTGCCGTGTTTTTCCTGACCAGTTTTTTCGCCACCATGCCGAAGGAGCTGGAAGAAGCGGCCGCGCTGGACGGGGCGTCGCCATTCAGGACTTTCTGGTCGATCATGCTGCCGATGGCGCGGTCCGGCATTATCACGATTTTCATTCTTAACCTCATCGCGCATTGGAACGAAACGATTTTCGCTCTGGTTCTGCTCCAGTCTCAGGAACTGGAAACGCTGCCGCTGGCGCTGCTGAAATTTCTCCAGCAGATGCAGTACAACGCGGCGAATTGGGGCGGCTTGTTTGCCGGCATGTGCATCGTCATCCTGCCGATACTTGCCATCTATTTTTGGCTCGGCAGCCGGATTATTGAAGGTTTCACGCTGGGCGGAAGTAAGTAAAAGAAGGGGAGGTAACAGAGATGGCCGCTGCTCAACCCAACATACTGATGATTGTTTCCGACGATCAGGGCTACTGGGCCATGCATCATGCCGGCACGCAAGACATCTACACGCCGAACCTTGATCGGTTAGCGCGCTCGGGCAAACGTTTTGATTCCCTTTATTGCGTGTCGCCGGTCTGTTCGCCGGCTCGGGCCTCGCTGATGACGGGCCGGATCCCATCGGCCCACGGCATACATGACTGGATTCGCGCTGGCAATGCCAGCATTGAGACGGAGTTCCATCATCGACTGATTCAGTATCTCGATCGGCACCAGACGATGGTTGAGATCCTGGCGCAAGCCGGCTATACATGCGGACTGAGCGGCAAGTGGCATCTTGGCGATACGCATATCCCTCATCGGGGATTCTCATACTGGCAGGCCTACGCGACCGGCGGAGGCGCTTATCAGTCGCCGACGATGATTCAGAACGGTGAGGTGCAACGCGTCGACGGTTATCTGACGGACATCATCACCAGCAATGCGCTGACCTTCCTTGCGCAACAGTCCGGGCAAGCGCCGTGGTATCTGAGCGTACACTACACGGCGCCGCATGCGCCGTGGGAGGAAAATCAGCATAAACCTGAAGATTTCGACCGCTACTATCCTGACTGCGCGTTCTCTGATCTTCCCGCTCCCCCGATGCATGCCGATTTTTATAATCCGGATAATTTTCCCAAGGACGAAGACGCCCGCAAACGAATGCTTTCCGGCTACTTCGCGGCGGTTACGGCGATGGATCGTGGGATTGGCGAAATTCTTGATGCGCTTGAAAGCCGCGGGCAGCTTGATAACACGCTGGTCATTTTTACCTCCGACAACGGCATGAACATGGGCCACCATGGCATTTACGGCAAGGGGAACGGCACTTACCCTCAGAATCTTTTCGAGACCTCCGTGAAAGTGCCGGGCATCTTCATGCACCGCTCACGCATTGCTCCTGGCCTGCTGAAAGGGCTGTATTCTCACTACGATTTCATGCCGACGATTCTGGCTTACGCTCAACTTGAACACCTGATACCGGAGGGATTGCCAGGCCGGGATATCAGCCAGGTATTGAAAGCGGATGCGCCTGAAGAGGCGGGCTATGTCGTTGTGTTCGATGAATATGGCCCGAACCGGATGATTCGCGCAGGGCGCTGGAAATATATCCATCGCTATGCCGGCGGCTGTGAGCTTTACGATCTGGAAAATGATCCGGCGGAAGCGCGCAATCTTGTCGCCGAGCCCGACAAGAGTACGACCATCGCCGACCTGTTTGACCGCCTTCAGGCGTGGTTCGCCCGATTCGGCACAACGGCTATGGATGGAGCCATACAGCCCGTGATGGGCGGCGGTCAGATCGATCGGGTTGGGGGAGAGGGCGTTGACGGGGCAATCTTTGTTGATCATAGAGACAAGCTGCATAGGTGATCATTCCTGATCGCGCGCAATGGCAAGAGTTTGGTAAAGGTCGTGGCTTACACGGAAGAGAAGCCAAAACGTAAGCTGGATTTTCTGAAGGCAAAGGAACGGTTCCGGATCATTTTGATGAGCTGAACCGCGCGGAAATACAGGATATGTTTGAAGGGAAATATGAATATCGGATAATAAAATAATCGATTTATCCGCCGATTTTATAAAAGTTATACCTAATCGGTAGTCTTATATTGATTGAGCGTGGCGGTAAAAAACGGCTGGCGCCGGTTTTGTCGCCGTTGGCTGCGTATCAGGTTATATCGCATTTAGGCTGCCTTTACTTGTAGGTAAACTTATAATCGACAATATAAGACCCGAGCTCGTTGACTCGCGCCGTTACCCATACCTCACTCATGCCTTGTCGTCTTTTTTTGGACAACTCTTTTTTACTGGTGCATAGCTGTTTCCAGCGGTCGGTATAAGCATCTTTAATCCATATGCCCGCTTCGCAACGACCATGTTTCCCTCTGTATGGGCCTGGAAAAACAACCTCATACTCGGAGGTATAATTAATCACTTTATCCGGGAAAAGATAAACGTAAACGTCAAAGCTATTCAGTATGGCAACAAATCCTAAGGCGAATCCACCCAGAAACATTTCAAGAATATACTTTGGCGTTTTATTTACTGGTCGGAAGTAGGTTGCTCTTCCAGCAAAGATAAGGCCAAAAATAGCGCCAGTGGTAATGTATATGGTGAATTCCGGGAATGTCTCGATCAGTATCGTGTTATGCGACAGATGCGAAGCCCATAGCATATACCAAAGAATAGGCGACATGATGGCCAGTACAGTGACAAGAATAAAAAAATATTTTGAAAATAAATACGTTATAGTTTTTCTATAGAAACGGCTCATCTATCCATGACCTTGCATTAACAGCTTGTTTTATCACTATTTTACACTCATTCATTACTCAAAAAACAACTCCTGTTTTTTATTTTACTGGTTGGGTAGCTCTTATAAAAATAGTTTTTTATTTAACACTATGATATTTATGGGTTTATTTTGGTTGGTCCTTTGTTGGGATACCTAACTATGAGGTTTTACCCAATGGCTATTGCGAGACGCTGGTCATGTGTAAAACGCTTGATGAAGTGATGTGCGACGCTCGTCGCAACAACAAAATATATCCGCAATGTGGGAAAGTACGATTAGGCTGTTATTAGCCGATATTTTTTAGAAAAATATTCTCTGATCTACAAAATAAAAAGATTTTATAAAAATTGGTTCACCTTCTTCTTCTGACCGCTTTGTTTGTGTCTATCCGAAATATCGTATTCTGGCAGCCAGTAGATATTAAGTTGATAGCGTTAATGATGATGTGTCAGTTAGTTTTTATTCAGCTCGATCGATAGTTGGGATAATTCGCTTTGAATGTTTTTACGCCTTTTTTTAATTAGGGACTTCCGAGGGAGTATCTTCTCTATAATTGTTGGTTTTTTATGCAAATAGCGGAGCACCAACTCTTTTACTTCTTCAGGTTCCCAACCATCCATAACCGGAGTAGGGTTGAATAGCAGATTTCCCAGTAAGGCGGGCGCCACTTCGTCATCAATTATCTGAAAAATGGTTTCCTTGGATAAGCCAGATTCTTTCAGCACCTTGACCATCCATTGATAGTCGTAGTCCTGTAACTCACGCGCTGTGAAAAGATCGGACAAGGCATGCCATACCAGAACTCGTTTTGACAGTTCGTGATCGCTTAGTTTCATGCTCGGATTTTCCCTTTAAGACACCGTATAAATTGTTCCATATAACATTTCTTTGCCTGCTGTAGCCAGTACTCCACTTATCAACACACGCATACCGGAGCGGTGGCGGTGTAAATGCCAACAGCTACAATACCCGCTCCAGCAGCCTATCTCCCAGCAATCCCAGCCGTGGCAATTGCTCCCTGATGAAGTGTTTCTATTGCTTTATCTTCCTTCACCGGGCTGGGGGCGTTGAGTTGTTATCTATTATGGGTTCAAGTTTGAATCTAAAAATTTTATTTAGCTGGAGTAAGCTAGGCGTCAGCATTCCATTGTTTGAAATAACCCTTTAATTTCTCGACGGTATGGCGCCATTTTTGCGTAGTAGGTTTACACACGGTATTTTGATTGCCAAAGAAACCGACCTCATTGACTGCATCGCTCTCGCTGCGTGTCTCCAGCCATTTCACTGGTACAAAATATTCCGATTTCTCCGGGTTATCCGCATTCTGGCGATAAAGCTCGCCGTGCTGAAGTACGTCCATTGCCAGCTTCTCACCTTCGGGCGTGTCGATTTTAAAGCTGCTGGCGGGTTGCACGGTTGAAAGGACTTTACCGATACCCACATAGCCTGTGCCGGGGATTTTTACCCAGACGCGATCGTCCGGCTGTAGCTGTTTTAACGTCTGGCTGTACCAGCTACCGCCACCCGCGCTGATAAATTCATAACGCCGGGCATCTTGCCAGCTACGGCTCAGCGGGTCGCCAAAGGAGACGTAAAACTCGCCGTTCCACGGTTCGCGCTCTTCAGCGCTGATGCCCGTCGTAGCTTGTGTAGCGTTAGTCTGGGTTTCGCTTGGGTCGATGAGCCAGGCGCGGCTCAACAACTGCTCGTCGGCATTCTGGAACACCTGGAAGAACAGAACATTGATAGGGATTTCACGTTCGCTAAGGTAGGTGACAATACGCTCGGTCGACGGATCAAGTTCAGAGGCGACGATGATTATCTGATGCGCTTGATTGAGCGATTCCTCTTCCAGCACGTTGTTGAAGCGCTGTTTGAAGGCTTCGCCCAGATTACCGCCCTGAGAGAAGCGTTCATAAATTTGCGATAGGCGTTCCGGGGTTAACCCCGCTACCCAAGAGGCATAATCCAGAGCCTGTGCCACCACCTCACGCGGTGTGCGGTCACGTTTTAACTCAATAAGGATCAGTGAGGCATCCGGTGCTATCGCCAGCAGATTGATCTTGCCCAGCGACGGTGGACACTGCCTTAAGCGAGGTTTCTTTCCTCAAATTGCACCGGGCTTAGCCCGCCGTTGGCACTATGCCGTCGGTGCCGATTGTAGTCTATCTCGATATACTCGAATACCGCCGATTTCATCTCCTCCCGCGTGTTGAACCTCTCACCG
>NZ_JBEIAC010000050.1:0-2642 GCF_040240335.1 Brenneria sp. L4-2C
GACCGGGTTTTTGCGGGCCAAATATGTTTATTGCCGATGGGGATTATTACCAACAGGAGGAGGTAACCCTGAGTTATACATCGCCAGAGTACCCTAATATTGTGATTAACCTTGATACCGATAATTTCAATCGGGAAAAAGATTCGCTGCTGGAGCGCGGCGCGGAAATAAATCAGATTATCGCGGCGGCGGAAGGGAACACGCTGCAAAAAGGCGCACGCAATATCAACGGACTGTATGGCGAGGAGTGGCTGGTGGAAGGCAACGGCGTTAATTACCCGATACAGCGCGTTCATCGTTTTGCTTTAAACGTCAATGAAAAAACCGACAGCGCAAAGGCCCCCGCACTGAGTATGATCTTCGGGCAAGAGCCACTGCCGGATGAACAGTTGCCGCCCAGGGAGGCCGTTGCGGCCTGGGAGCGCATCACCTCGACGTTACGGCTGCGTCGGGGGGCGTTTAACAACCTGGCGCGATAGATGCCGTTATATTAATGACGGTAATCGTTATTTTTCTCTTCTTACTGTTGGTTCACTTAATTGTTTTTACAATTGAGATGTTTTTTAAATTCTAATTTTTACATGTTGGAGCGATGGATAAATTCAATACTCCGACAACTTGCCAGATAAAATATAAATAAGGAGGACGTATGCGTGGTATTGTTTGTCTGGGTGATTCAACCGATCATGGCGGAAAAGTGATTACGGCGTCGTCAACGCTTTATTATGAAGGAATACCGGCTGCATTGGCGGGCGATTTGGTCGCCTGTCCACTGCCGGGTCATGGCGTTAATCCTATTATTGAGGGGTGTAATACCATGCAGGATAATGGGAAGGCGGTTGCAGTAAACAATTGTTTGTGTCAATGCGGCTGTCGCGTATTGACGTCCATGTCCCATAACAGCGTTGAGGCATAATCATGGGATGGCCGATTCCTGATACCCGACAATATCAATATTCTCTTCCTCGCAAGCGTACCTGGATTTTGCTTTATCTTTCGGTGGCGATAGAGGTTATTCTCTGTGTCGTTGATTATTTCTCTAAAGAAAATATCCTGGAGGTGTATGAGTATATCAGTGACTTATTCTTTATTCTCATGTCGTTTAGCGTTTTTTTAGTGTTTTATTGTTATTATAAGGTAGTAAAAAAATCGGTATGGGATGACGAACTGAAAAACGCGCATATCGCATGGGAACAATGGAGCAGAGAACAGTTAGTGATTTGCGGTAACGTAATATCTTCCCCGGAAGAACATAATGCGTCGGTTATGTTGCAAGATACTCAAAATATTCCCGCTTATCCCCATAAAGGCCGGCCACTGTTCGGTAAAAGCATGACGCTTAAACAACGTTTGGCTGAAATAGACGACATGTTGGAACGTCAATGTCCTGGCTATAGGTATTTTCTGCATACCATTTATCTGGCTGGCATTTCGGTTGACGCCGTGAATACAGACGCGGAAGACGTTTTTGAACAGTGGCATTTATACCCCGAGCATTTGTCGTCGCTTTCAGAGCTAAAATCATGGTATGACGAAAAAGCGCATAAAGGCATAGCGTTAATTATCGGCATACAACTTTGGCCTTCGCAACCCCAGAGTTATAGCGAGTTTATTAGCGCGCAATTGATAACGACTCCTGCTTTTGCCAAAGAAAAAAAACTTCCCGTTTTAGCCGGATTAGGCAGGGTGATGCCCTCGGCGTCAGATACGCTATCGCAAGATCTTGACATGCTGTTTGAATATACCGGTATTGATAGAGAGAAAATAAAAAACATCTGGCTATCGAAGTTAGACAAAAAAGCAATGGCGGATGTATCTATCTATGCTTGTAATAAAAACATTCCTCTGCCATTGGAAAGCCCTTATCATCTTATCGATCATACTTTTGGCCCCCCCGGTCCGGTAGCGGATTTTATCGCGCTGGCATTATTGGCAGATAGTATGCCGTATCATCAGGATCTTCAATTGTTAGTGAAAGGATCTGGAGATAAAGAAATTTTTCTTTGTCTGATGACGCGGAAAATTATCGATAGTTAAATGGCTTGATATTTTTATCTGTGAATAGGTGCGCGATATTTTATTTTTTATCATAAAGTTTTTCTGATGGAAATATTTTCCTTTATAAAAATAAATATTTTTTAATTCGTTAGCCCCGCAGATAAAAATAATGAGGCTTTATGTTATTTCCAAATTATCGGCAATAAAACCGATCTCCAATGAAATAAGAGGTGTGATCATGCTGTCCGTATCCGAACTCGCCACCCGTCTTACCGGCTCGCAGAACCGCTATTCCCTGGCCATCAGGGGAGAGGCGGACAGCTCGCTGGATGTGGAATCCTTCAGCGCCAGCGAGGGGCTGAGCCAGACCTACTGCTACCAGATAACCTTTACCAGCGGCCGCGACATCGCCCCCGGCGAGATGCTGTTGCAGGACGCCAGCTTTACCTTCAATCCGCCGGGCAGGCAGCTGGGCGGCATCACGCTGCCTGACGCCACGCCGCCGCGTGCGGTTCACGGGGTGGTGACGCAGTTTCAGCGGCTGTCGGCCTCGGCGGACGAGGTGCGTTACCGGCTGACGCTGGAGCCGCATCTGGCGCTGCTGGGCAATGCCGGTCGCCCGGCGATATACCAGCATCAGTCGG
>NZ_JBEIAC010000051.1:0-2067 GCF_040240335.1 Brenneria sp. L4-2C
GAAAAAACCGACAGCGCAAAGGCCCCCGCACTGAGTATGATCTTCGGGCAAGAGCCACTGCCGGATGAACAGTTGCCGCCCAGGGAGGCCGTTGCGGCCTGGGAGCGTATCACCTCGACGTTACGGCTGCGGCCGGGGGCGTTTAAGTAAGCGCCGATATGCACAGGGAAAACGTGGCGATAAAACGCAAGATTACCGTTTGTCTGTTGCTGATAGCGGCGAGCTACGGGGTTTATCTATGGATGACGCCCTATCCGCCGCAACAGGATTTGACGCAACAGGAGGAAGCGGTGGTGGAGACCTTTTTAACGGCGATGCAAACGCGCTGCGTGGGACGCTATCTGATTGATATACCGGCGGCGTTTGCGGTGGAAAGCAGCCATCGGGCGGAAGATGACAATATGACGGTGTTTATCAATGACCACCCGGTAAGAACCCAGCGTATATACCCGCCGGCGTTTGAGCAGAAAATCCGCCGCCGCGAAGCGCAGCTAAATGGCGAGAAAACCGTTGTTCCGCTGGATATGCCGTTTTTAAAACGTAAGTTCCCTCTGCCCGCGGGTATGGTCGGGGTGATTTTTGAACGCAATAGAAGCGTATCCGTTCCAGACTCATCCCGAATATTGGAGGCGCACCTTTATAGCAATGGGGTGGCGGTTGAAATTGAGGTAAGGACGAGAAATGGTTTGGCGTCCAAATATGATAGCGATCGTAAGGATTATCCTGAACTCTATGGCAATAACGTTCCGCAAGATCTGATGGCATTAACGGAATTGCTAAAACGGATTAAAGGCCGTAATGAAACGGACATTCCTGACCGGCCGGGTTTTTGTCTGCGCGATGCGCTTATTGCCGATGGGAATTATCAGCAGCGGGAAGAAATTACATTGCATTACACTGCGCCTGAGTATTCCAACATTATTCTCAGTTTTGATACCGATAACTTCAATCGGGAAAAGGATTCGCTGCTGGAGCGCGGCGCGGAAATAAATCAGATTATCGCGGCGGCGGAAGGGAACACGCTGCAAAAAGGCGCACGCAATATCAACGGACTGTATGGCGAGGAGTGGCTGGTGGAAGGCAACGGCGTTAATTACCCGATACAGCGCGTTCATCGTTTTGCTTTAAACGTCAATGAAAAAACCGGCGGCGCAAAGAGTCCAAAACTGAGTATGTTATTCAGGCAGGAGCCACTGCCGGACGAACAGTTGCCGCCCAGGGAGGCCGTTGCGGCCTGGGAGCGCATCACCTCGACGTTACGGCTGCGGCCGGGGGCGTTTAAGTAAGCGCTGATATGCACAGGGAAAGTAACGTGGCGATAAAACGCAAGATTACCGTTTGTCTGTTGCTGATAGCGGCGAGCTACGGGGTTTATCTATGGATGACGCCCTATCCGCCGCAACAGGATTTGACGCAACAGGAGGAAGCGGTGGTGGAGACCTTTTTAACGGCGATGCAAACGCGCTGCGTGGGACGCTATCTGATTGATATACCGGCGTCGTTTACATTAAGGAATAAAGTGCTGAGAGCATTTATCAACGACCATCCGATAAGAACCCAGCGTATATACCCGCCGGCGTTTGAGCAGAAAATCCGCCGTCGCGAAGCGCAGCTAAATGGCGAGAAAACCTATGATCCGCTGGATATGCCGTTTTTAAAACGCAAGATTCCTCTGCCCGCGGGTATGGACGGGGTGATTTTTGAACGCAATGAAGATACAGGCGTACCGGATGCCGCGCGAATACTGGAAGCGCATCTTTATACCAACGGGGTGGCGGTTGAAGTGACGGTAAAAACCAGAAATGGTCTCTCATTACGTTATGATGAAGATAGAAAAGATACCCCTCGTATTTATAATAATAACGTTCCACAAGATCTGATGGCATTAACGGAGTTGCTAAAACGGATTAAAGGCCGCAATGAAACGGATATTCCTGACCGACCGGGTTTTTGCGGGCCAAATATGTTTATTGCCGATGGGGATTATTACCAACAGGAGGAGGTAACCCTGAGTTATACATCGCCAGAGTACCCTAATATTGTGATTAACCTTGATACCGATAATTT
>NZ_JBEIAC010000052.1:0-1872 GCF_040240335.1 Brenneria sp. L4-2C
CCCAGACAGCCAGGATGTTGGCTTAGAAGCAGCCATCATTTAAAGAAAGCGTAATAGCTCACTGGTCGAGTCGGCCTGCGCGGAAGATGTAACGGGGCTAAACCATGCACCGAAGCTGCGGCAGCGACACTATGTGTTGTTGGGTAGGGGAGCGTTCTGTAAGCCTGCGAAGGTGGCCTGTGAGGGCTGCTGGAGGTATCAGAAGTGCGAATGCTGACATAAGTAACGATAATGCGGGTGAAAAACCCGCACGCCGGAAGACCAAGGGTTCCTGTCCAACGTTAATCGGGGCAGGGTGAGTCGACCCCTAAGGCGAGGCCGAAAGGCGTAGTCGATGGGAAACGGGTTAATATTCCCGTACTGGTTGTTACTGCGAAGGGGGGACGGAGAAAGCTAGGTTGGCCGGGCGACGGTAGTCCCGGTTTAAGCGTGAAGGTGGGTGTTTTTGGTAAATCCGGAACACCGTTAACACTGAGGCGTGATGACGAGTCACTACGGTGATGAAGTAACCGATGCTACGCTTCCAGGAAAAGCCTCTAAGCTCCAGGTAACAGTCAATCGTACCCCAAACCGACACAGGTGGTCAGGTAGAGAATACTCAGGCGCTTGAGAGAACTCGGGTGAAGGAACTAGGCAAAATGGTGCCGTAACTTCGGGAGAAGGCACGCTGTGCGCGGTGAAGAGACTTGCTCTTGGAGCGGTGCGCAGTCGCAGATACCAGCTGGCTGCAACTGTTTAATAAAAACACAGCACTGTGCAAACACGAAAGTGGACGTATACGGTGTGACGCCTGCCCGGTGCCGGAAGGTTAATTGATGGGGTAAGCAGCAATGCGAAGCTCTTGATCGAAGCCCCGGTAAACGGCGGCCGTAACTATAACGGTCCTAAGGTAGCGAAATTCCTTGTCGGGTAAGTTCCGACCTGCACGAATGGCGTAATGATGGCCAGGCTGTCTCCACCCGAGACTCAGTGAAATTGAACTCGCTGTGAAGATGCAGTGTACCCGCGGCAAGACGGAAAGACCCCGTGAACCTTTACTATAGCTTGACACTGAACCTTGAGCCTTGATGTGTAGGATAGGTGGGAGGCTTTGAAGTGTGGACGCCAGTCTGCATGGAGCCGACCTTGAAATACCACCCTTTAATGTTTGATGTTCTAACGTGGGCCCCTGAGCGGGGTTGCGGACAGTGTCTGGTGGGTAGTTTGACTGGGGCGGTCTCCTCCCAAAGAGTAACGGAGGAGCACGAAGGTTAGCTAATCCTGGTCGGACATCAGGAGGTTAGTGCAAAGGCATAAGCTAGCTTGACTGCGAGAGTGACGGCTCGAGCAGGTGCGAAAGCAGGTCTTAGTGATCCGGTGGTTCTGAATGGAAGGGCCATCGCTCAACGGATAAAAGGTACTCCGGGGATAACAGGCTGATACCGCCCAAGAGTTCATATCGACGGCGGTGTTTGGCACCTCGATGTCGGCTCATCACATCCTGGGGCTGAAGTAGGTCCCAAGGGTATGGCTGTTCGCCATTTAAAGTGGTACGCGAGCTGGGTTTAGAACGTCGTGAGACAGTTCGGTCCCTATCTGCCGTGGGCGTTGGAAGATTGAGAGGGGTTGCTCCTAGTACGAGAGGACCGGAGTGAACGCACCACTGGTGTACGGGTTGTGATGCCAATTGCATTGCCCGGTAGCTACGTGCGGAAGAGATAAGCGCTGAAAGCATCTAAGCGCGAAACTTGCCTCGAGATGAGTCTTCCCTGGGCACTTGATGCCCCTGAAGGGCCGTTGAAGACGACGACGTAGATAGGCTGGGTGTGTAAGTGCAGCGATGCATTGAGCTAACCAGTACTAATGACCCGAGAGGCTTAACCTTACAACACC
>NZ_JBEIAC010000053.1:0-1634 GCF_040240335.1 Brenneria sp. L4-2C
CCCCCTCTGTCAGGATAGTTGTCACCCCCTATTGAAAAGCTAAATGGGGGCAATGGAGCCTGATATGAAACGTTATTCACCGGAGCGGAAAGCCACTGTATTGGCAAAATTATTGCCGCCTTACAACATGACCGTCTCCTTGCTGGCTCAGCAGGAGGGGATTTCTGACGCAACCCTGTATAATTGGCGTAATCAGGCCAGACTGGAGGGGAAACCGGTGCCCGGAGCCAATAAAACCACTGAGCAATGGTCGAGCGAAGCCCGTTTTGCCGTCATTGTTGAAACCGCCACGCTCAGTGAGGCGGAATTAGGGGAATACTGTCGTCGCAAAGGACTCTATCCACAGCAAATAGCACAGTGGAAGCAGGCTTTTATCGAACAGAATAACGATAGCCCTGCGGATAAAGCGCAGTTAAAGCAACAGGCTAAAGAAAACAAGCAGCTTAAACGTGAACTGGCGCGAAAAGAAAAAGCGCTGGCGGAGGCTGCCGCCTTGCTGGTACTGCGAAAAAAGCTCAACCGTTACTACGGGATGGAAGACGAGGACGACTGACGCCCGTCCTTGAACGCGTGCAATTTATCCAGTGGATACGGGAGGCGATGAACCAGGGGGCCCGTCTGACTCCGGCCTGCCGGGAAGTGAATATCAGCCTGAGAACCTGGAAGAGATGGCACAGACAGGCCGAAGATCGGCGTCCTACCGCAGTACGTCCGACCCCGGGCAATAAACTGACGCTGGCGGAGGAACAGCAGGTACTGACCGTGTGTAACCAGCCGGAATACGCCAGCCTGCCTCCTGCGCAGATCGTGCCGCGTCTGGCGGACAATGGCATCTATCTGGCGAGCGAATCAACGTTTTACCGGATACTCCGGCGCCATGGTCAGGTTCATCATCGCGGTCGTAGCCGGGCGCCGGTAACCCTCAGTAAGCCGACCAGCTACCATGCCACTGCGCCCCGTCAGGTCTGGACCTGGGATGTGACGTGGTGCGCGTCACGGGTACGAGGCCGTTATTTTTATCTGTACCTGATAGAAGATATTTTTAGCCGGAAAATCGTTGGTTATGAGGTTCATGAAGAGGAGAACGGTGAGCACGCAGCCGCGTTGCTGCACCGTGCCGTGCTGCGAGAACGATGCTACCGGCAACCGCTGGTGCTGCATGCCGACAACGGTGGGCCGATGAAGTCCCAAACGTTAAAGGCAAAACTGGAAGAGCTGAATATCACGGGTTCGCACAGTCGGCCTCGGGTCAGTAACGACAATCCATTCGTGGAGTCATTGTTCAGAACGTTAAAATATATGCCGGGCTGGCCGTCAGCGGGCTTCACGGGACTTGATGAAGCCAGACGATGGGTTGAACGCTTTAGCCGCTGGTATAACGAAGCGCATCGACATAGTGGCATCGGTTATGTCACACCGGAACAGCGCCACCAGGGACAAGATACAAGTCTGCTGGCAAACAGAAAAGCGGTATATGAAGCGGCGAGGAAAGCCAGACCGGGTCGATGGTCAAGGCAATGTCGTCAATGGCAGCGTGAAGGCGTGGTGATGTTAAATCCGGATAAGCCACAAAACGCATCAGAAAAAGCAGCCTGAAAACGCATTAAGGGTGACAACTTCGTTGACAGCTACCG
>NZ_JBEIAC010000054.1:0-1621 GCF_040240335.1 Brenneria sp. L4-2C
TAATTCTTTGAGCACAGCTATTAACTTAGCGAATCAAACAAATCTTAAATTGAAGAGTTTGATCATGGCTCAGATTGAACGCTGGCGGCAGGCCTAACACATGCAAGTCGAGCGGCAGCGGGAAGAAGCTTGCTTCTTTGCCGGCGAGCGGCGGACGGGTGAGTAATGTCTGGGGATCTGCCTGATGGAGGGGGATAACTACTGGAAACGGTAGCTAATACCGCATAACGTCGCAAGACCAAAGTGGGGGACCTTAGGGCCTCACACCATCGGATGAACCCAGATGGGATTAGCTAGTAGGTGGGGTAAAGGCTCACCTAGGCGACGATCCCTAGCTGGTCTGAGAGGATGACCAGCCACACTGGAACTGAGACACGGTCCAGACTCCTACGGGAGGCAGCAGTGGGGAATATTGCACAATGGGGGAAACCCTGATGCAGCCATGCCGCGTGTATGAAGAAGGCCTTCGGGTTGTAAAGTACTTTCAGCGGGGAGGAAGGGGGAAGATTTAATACGTCTTCTCATTGACGTTACCCGCAGAAGAAGCACCGGCTAACTCCGTGCCAGCAGCCGCGGTAATACGGAGGGTGCAAGCGTTAATCGGAATGACTGGGCGTAAAGCGCACGCAGGCGGTCTGTTAAGTTGGATGTGAAATCCCCGGGCTTAACCTGGGAACTGCATTCAAAACTGACAGGCTAGAGTCTCGTAGAGGGGGGTAGAATTCCAGGTGTAGCGGTGAAATGCGTAGAGATCTGGAGGAATACCGGTGGCGAAGGCGGCCCCCTGGACGAAGACTGACGCTCAGGTGCGAAAGCGTGGGGAGCAAACAGGATTAGATACCCTGGTAGTCCACGCTGTAAACGATGTCGACTTGGAGGCTGTGGTCTTGAACCGTGGCTTCCGGAGCTAACGCGTTAAGTCGACCGCCTGGGGAGTACGGCCGCAAGGTTAAAACTCAAATGAATTGACGGGGGCCCGCACAAGCGGTGGAGCATGTGGTTTAATTCGATGCAACGCGAAGAACCTTACCTACTCTTGACATCCAGAGAAGTTTGCAGAGATGCGAATGTGCCTTCGGGAGCTCTGAGACAGGTGCTGCATGGCTGTCGTCAGCTCGTGTTGTGAAATGTTGGGTTAAGTCCCGCAACGAGCGCAACCCTTATCCTTTGTTGCCAGCGATACGGTCGGGAACTCAAAGGAGACTGCCGGTGATAAACCGGAGGAAGGTGGGGATGACGTCAAGTCATCATGGCCCTTACGAGTAGGGCTACACACGTGCTACAATGGCGCATACAAAGAGAAGCGACCCTGCGAGGGCGAGCGGACCTCATAAAGTGCGTCGTAGTCCGGATTGGAGTCTGCAACTCGACTCCATGAAGTCGGAATCGCTAGTAATCGTAGATCAGAATGCTACGGTGAATACGTTCCCGGGCCTTGTACACACCGCCCGTCACACCATGGGAGTGGGTTGCAAAAGAAGTAGGTAGCTTAACCTTCGGGGGGGCGCTTACCACTTTGTGATTCATGACTGGGGTGAAGTCGTAACAAGGTAACCGTAGGGGAACCTGCGGTTGGATCACCTCCTTACCAAAGAGCCTTTAGGGCAGTGCAGTGTCCACA
>NZ_JBEIAC010000055.1:0-1614 GCF_040240335.1 Brenneria sp. L4-2C
GCGGTAAGTGTCAAGATAGTTGGCACCCCCGGTTAATTTATACCACCTGTTTTTCCCGCTCCGGATTCAATGTCACCACGCCTGTCGGCTGCCAGTTTCTCGTCCTCCCTGACCAGCGTTCCGGATGGACCAAACGGGCCGACCGGTATACTTCATCGCGCCTCCGCAGTATCTCCCTGTCTTCACCCCGGTGTCGCTGCGCCGGCGTTACATACCGGATACCGCTGTGCCGGTGTTCCCCGTTATACCATCGGGTAAATCTCTCCACCCACTTCCTCGCTTCTTCCAGCGTTACGAACCCTGATGACGGCCAGTCCGGTACATATTTCAGCGTCCTGAACAGTGACTCCACATGCGCGTTATCGTTACTTACCCGCGGACGGCTGTGAGACGGGGTTATCGCCAGTTCCTGAAGCTTCGCCTGCAATGTCTGTGACTTCATCGCCGCGCCATTATCCGCATGCAGCACCAACGGCTGGCGATAACACCGCTCCCGCAACACGCTGCGTTGGATTAGTGCGGCTGCCTGTTCTCCGTTTTCGCTCTCATGCACTTCGTAACCCGTGATTTTTCGGCTGTACAGGTCTTCGATAAGATACAGATAAAACCAGCGCCCTTTCACCCCTGAGGCGAGCCAGGTGATATCCCACATCCACACCTGATTCGGCTCCGTCGCTTTCCAGGTGGTGGCTGGTCGGGCTTTCTCTCCCATCCGCTGCCGACCCCGGCGATGCGCTTCGCCATGCCGCCGCAGCACCCGGTAAAACGAGGACTCGCTCGCCAGATACCTCCCCTCATCCGCCAGTCGCGGCACGATTTGCGACGGCGGCAGACTGGCATACGCCGGATGATGACACACCGCCAGTATCTGCCGCTCTTCCTCTGTCGTTAAGCGGTTGCCCGCTACCGGCCTTATTGCCCCCGGACGCCTGTCTTCCGCGCTCTTGTGCCATCGCCGCCAGGTGCGTTCACTCAGGTTGATTTCTCGCAGAGCAACGGACAGTCGCGCGCCGTTCGTCATGGCTTCGCGAACATAACCACTTAATGCCGCCCGTTCCAGGACCGGCGTCAGTCGTCCCCGTCCGTTTCCCCGTAATAGTCCTGCAACCGCTTTCGCAGCACCAGTATCGCTGCCGCCTCCGCCAGGGCTTTCTCCTTACGGACCAGTTCGCGTTTAAGTTGCTTAACCTCTTTCTGGCTTTGCCTGAGCGCGGCTTTATCATCAGGTGAATACATCTGCAAAAAACCTTGTTTCCACTGACTTATCTGCTCAGGGTAGAGGCCTTTTTTACGGCAATATTGTGCGAGCTCCGTTTCAGTAAGCGTGGCGGTTTCAACAATGACGGCCAGACGGGCTTCCGCTGGCCATTGTTCTGTGGTTTTGTCTGCGCCGGGCACCGGTTTCCCCTCTGCTTTTGCCTGATTACGCCAGTTATAGAGGGTAGCTTCCGATATTCCTTCCAGTTGAGCAACCGCCGTGACGGTCATGTTGTAAGGCGGCAGTAATTTAGCCAGTGCTGCTGATTTTCGTTCGGGTGAAATGCGTTTCATGGTGTTTCCCCACCGCCCCATTAGCGTTTTTGATGGGGGTGACATCTATCCTGACAGAGGGGG
>NZ_JBEIAC010000056.1:0-1197 GCF_040240335.1 Brenneria sp. L4-2C
GGTAATCCCCCCATTTTTAACGGATGCCATAAGTAGAGTTATGCAGCACGTAACACATGCTGTTTTGGGGTATATCCGCCCAACGCCATATTCGGCCTTTCGTGATTATAAAACCACTGCCATTCTGTTGCGTACCGTTGTAATTCGTCCAGTGAGGAAAATATATATTGCCCCAGCCAGTCATAACGCACTGTCCGGTTATAACGCTCGATATAGGCATTTTGCTGCGGTTTACCCGGCTGGATAAAATTTAGTTCAATGTCGTTGTTTTTAGCCCATTGCATCAACTCGCTACTCGTATATTCCGGACCATTGTCACAACGTATTGAAACCGGTTTCCCTCGCCACTCAATCAGACGCTCCAGCGTTTGCTTTACCCGAACCGACGGTAACGAGAAGTCCACTTCTATTGCCAGTGCCTCACGGTTAAAATCATCAATGATGTTCAATAACCGGATTGAGCGGCCATCTGCTAGCTGGTCATGCATAAAGTCCATCGACCAGCTTTCATTGCTTTGTTCCGGTACCCTCAACGGCGCCGGCTCTTCCCGTTTCAATCTTTTCTTCGGCTTAATGCGCATATTTAGCGAAAGCTCACAGTAAATCCGGTATACCCTTTTAGGGTTCCAGCCGAATCCCTTTACATTGCGGAGGTACAGATAACACAGGCCAAAACCCCAGTTTCGCTGACTATCGGTAATGCGCAATAACCAGTCGGCAATTTGCTGATTTTCCTCATTAAGTTTTGGCACATAGCGGTAACAACTTTCACTGACCGAAAATATCTGACAGGCAAAACGAATACTGATGTACCTGTTTTCCACTGCCGCTTTTGCCATCTGCCGACGCTGAGATGGCTTTACCACTTTTTTTGCATGGCTTCCTGAATGATTTCAGCCTTAAGCCGTTCTTCCGCATACATCTTTTTGAGACGGCGGTTCTCATCTTCCAGCTCTTTCAGGCGAGTCATAAGGGACGCATCCATTCCGCCGAATTTAGCCCGCCACTTATAAAAACTGGCGCTGCTGATGCCATGCTCGCGGCACAGTTCAGGCACAGGCGTTCCTGCTTCGGCCTGTTTGAGGATGGCGATGATCTGACTGTCGGTAAAGCGTGATTTTTTCATAGCGAATCTCCTGCGTTCAGATTACGAGAAAATTCTACTTATGAACACTCCGCTTTTTCGGGGGGATTACC
>NZ_JBEIAC010000057.1:0-1156 GCF_040240335.1 Brenneria sp. L4-2C
AACGTCGGTACTATCGGCCACGTTGACCATGGTAAAACAACGCTGACTGCCGCCATTACTACCGTTCTGGCTAAAACCTACGGCGGCGCCGCCCGTGCATTCGATCAGATCGATAACGCGCCGGAAGAAAAAGCCCGTGGTATCACCATCAACACCTCTCACGTTGAATACGATACCCCGACTCGCCACTACGCGCACGTTGACTGCCCGGGACACGCCGACTATGTGAAAAACATGATCACCGGCGCCGCGCAGATGGACGGCGCGATCCTGGTTGTTGCCGCGACTGACGGCCCGATGCCGCAGACCCGTGAGCACATCCTGCTGGGTCGCCAGGTTGGCGTTCCTTACATCATCGTGTTCCTGAACAAATGCGACATGGTTGATGATGAAGAGCTGCTGGAACTGGTTGAGATGGAAGTGCGCGAGCTGCTGTCTCAGTACGATTTCCCGGGCGATGATACGCCAATCATTCGTGGTTCCGCGCTGAAAGCGCTGGAAGGCGAAGCTGAGTGGGAAGCGAAAATCGTCGAACTGGCTGAAGCGCTGGATTCTTATATCCCGGAACCGGAGCGTGCGATTGACAAACCGTTCCTGCTGCCTATCGAAGACGTATTCTCCATCTCCGGTCGTGGTACCGTTGTGACCGGTCGTGTAGAGCGCGGTATCATCAAAGTGGGTGAAGAAGTGGAAATCGTGGGTATCAAAGACACCACGAAAACCACTTGTACCGGCGTTGAAATGTTCCGCAAACTGCTGGACGAAGGCCGCGCGGGCGAGAACGTCGGCGTTCTGCTGCGTGGTACCAAACGTGACGACGTAGAGCGTGGTCAGGTACTGGCTAAACCAGGCTCAATCAAACCTCACACTCAGTTCGAGTCTGAAGTTTATATCCTGAGCAAAGACGAAGGCGGCCGTCACACTCCGTTCTTCAAAGGCTACCGTCCTCAGTTCTACTTCCGTACCACTGACGTGACCGGTACCATCGAACTGCCGGAAGGCGTGGAAATGGTAATGCCAGGCGACAACATCAAGATGGTTGTTAACCTGATTGCGCCGATCGCAATGGATGACGGTCTGCGTTTCGCTATCCGTGAAGGCGGTCGTACCGTTGGCGCGGGCGTTGTTGCTAAAGTTATCGCTTAATCGCTGATAA
>NZ_JBEIAC010000058.1:0-932 GCF_040240335.1 Brenneria sp. L4-2C
CCCCCCGCGACCAATCCCCAGAAATTTTCTGGCTCACCAATAAACGCCAAAGCACGATCACCGTTAGTAGTATGACTATTAATATAATTAAGGTCATAATTGTTATTGGATGCAACATAATCCCTTACATCCCGGTTATCCAACGAACCGTATAGCCAATCAGGCCTGTTAGCAGCAGACAACCCGCCTTCAACATTCCATTTAGTTTCACCACTCAGAACAACCAGAGGATCTGTCGCCAGCGCCTGTTGCAACTCTTCACGGTTTTCCTTATTTAACGAGTCGTATTTACGAATTACCGCATCACAGTCGTCACCGGAAGCCTTGCAAGCTGTCATTTCTTTATCAAAAGCGCGAGCCTCATCAAAGCTCAGGTAATTATTCTCAACCGTCGTCTTCCCTGACTGGGCGCCGGCAAGGGCGGATGCCGTGCTGTCTCCCGCCAGTCCGCCCGCCAGTCCTGAGGCCAGCGTCGCCAGCGCCGATATTGTCTGCTTCTCTTCCTCGCTCAGTTCGCCGACCGTTTTACCATACGCCTCGGTCGCTATCATTCCCATCAACTCGCCCGTCGCCGCGCCTGCCGCCGCTGTCGCGCCGTCCTTGCCCTGCATCGCCGCCAGCGTTGCGTTCACTGTCGCATGCGCCAGCACCCGGCCCGTCATATTCGTCTCAGGGACTGTCTGGGCGATGACATTGGCAATATAAGGCGCTGCGCCACCGGCGATTGCCGCCTGCATGTCTCCCCCGGCAAGCCCCTGTACTGCCGCCGTCGCCGCCTGTATCGCACGCTGAACCTCACTCCCCGTGCCATATTTCCGCATCTCGGCTTTGTAGATAGCCGTTTCTCGCAGTTGCTCGGCGCTATAATTCGGGTGTTTCTCTTTCGCCGCGTTTATCGCCCGGATTTGCCCCTCCGTGCGTGCGATATCCGC
>NZ_JBEIAC010000059.1:0-913 GCF_040240335.1 Brenneria sp. L4-2C
GGATTGCGTACCAGCGGCGCAATGCCGTGCGCCGCCCACACCGCCGCCGCCCTTTCCTGCGCGTAAGCCAGCCGTTTCTCCTGCGCCACTTTCTGCTGCCCGCGGATAACCGTCCCCGGTTCCCGGGTAAATGCCCGCAGTTCGTCCGCCTCCGGCCGCATCGGCAACGCCTTGCCGCTCAGAATGTCTCCCGCTATCGCCTCCAGCTTCAGCGCCCCCGCCGTCCCCGCTATCCCCAGCAGTTTATCGCCCAGCTTCTTGCGCCTCAGGGTAAACACCACGCCGCTCACCACCGTCGCCGCGCCTATCACGTCCCCCGCCACCGTCAGCGGCGATACCGACTTGTTGGTGTCATCGGCGAAGTAAATCATCCGGTAACGAAAATACCCGCCCCACGGCTCCCGGCTGCCAAAGGTCGAGTGCATAAACCACGCCCGTGAATCATGCACCTGGTCGTCGAACAGGGCGCGCAGCAGCCCGACCGGCGTCTGCGCATTGCTCGCTTCCCCCTGCGGCGGAAACAGGCGCGCCGTCAGGCCATCTCCGGCCTTTTTCATGTCGTCGAACTCCTGCGCCTCATCCTCCAGATTCAGCAGATAGATGGCGTGGCGCGGCAGGGTATCCAGCACCAGTTGCGTGACGCTGGTGTGCAGCCGGAACTCGCTGCGGTAGTCATTGCCGAACTCTTCCATCGCCTGGCGCAACTGGGTCTGCGCCAAATCCGGGTCAAAGTCTTTCGGACCCGGCGGCAACGGCGGCCGGTCTCGCGGGTTCGGGTAGTCGGCGATAAGGTCGAGCCGCGCCCGCTCCGCGCTTTTCTGCCTTTCATCGCGCGCCGCTTCCGCCGCCTTCCGGCTGCCGGCGTTGGCGTGGCTATCGGTGGCCGCCCGGTAAAACGCGCAGTTCAGCGCCG